>NZ_JAMYLR010000032.1:0-61963 GCF_040318155.1 Mesorhizobium sp. M1307
TTAAAACTACACCAACCTCCGCGTCCCCGTTTATCCCCCGCCCCCCCCCGCCACCCGGGGTTGGCCCCCCCCTCGGCCCCCAAAAACCGGGGCGCCCGGCCCCCCCGCCCCCACCAGGCTTGGGAGGCTTAGCGAGCCGCGGTCCAGCCCTTGTAATCCTTCAAATTGTCGGCCGTGATCAGCTTCGGGTCGAGCAGCACCGTCGGCTCGGCCGGCTTCTTGCCGGCAAGCAGGTCAGCCGCCATCGTCAGCGACTGGCCGGCCATCACATAGGGATCCTGCGAAGCCGAGGCCTTGATCATCGACGTGCCGGAGGCGAGTTCCTTCTCGATATCGGGTGCACCGTCGACCGCGGTGAAGATGAACTCCGAGCGGTTGAGCTGCTTGGCCGCAAGCTGGGCGCCGATCGCCGTCGGATCGTTGATGGCGAAGACCGCGTCGACCTTGTCGAAACGCGTCAGCAGCGACTGGAACACTTTCAGGCCGCCGTCACGCGAGCCTTCGGCGTTCTGGTCGTCGGAAAGGATCCTGATGTCGGGGTGCTTTGCCAGCACGTCCTTGCAGCCCTTGACCCGCTCCAGGATCGACGACGAGGCCGGGCCATTGAGGATGACATAGTCGCCCTTGCCGCCGGTATGATCGACCAGATACTGGCACGCCTCTTCGCCGGCCTTGACGTTGTTGGTCATCACGGTGACGTCGGCGCCCGGCGCCGAAACGTCGAAAGCGGCAACGACGATGCCGGCCGCCTGCGCCTTCTTCACCGCCGGCGCGATCGCCTTGGCATCGACTGCGTTGAGCATGATGACGTCGACACCGGCAGCGATGAAGGAATCGACCTGCGATACCTGCTTGTTGAGATCGTAGTCGGCCGATACCGAGGTCACCTGCACATTCGGGTTGATCTTCTTGGCCGCGTCCTCGATGCCCTTGATGGTGGCGACGAAGAACGGGTTGCCGAGCAGTCCGACCGAGATGCCGACTTTGTTCAGATCCTTTGCCGATGCCGGCGCGATGACGGCGGCCGCAAGGGCGACGCCGCAGAGCAGTTTAGCGATGGTCTTCATTGTTTTATTTTCCTCCTGATGCCCCGCGCCTCTCACGGTGCGTTACACATGAAACCGGCTCGTTGGATGCCGGCGACTAAGGGCCATCACGTTCTTGCTCCTGCCTGGAGCCGGTAACGGTCGAGGGCGACCGCCACGATGATGACCAATCCCTTGATGATGTACTGCCAGATGTCCGAAACACCGGCGAGGATGAGCCCGTTGGACAGCACGGCGATGATCAGGCCGCCGATCAGCGTGCCCCAGATCGAGCCGACACCGCCGACGAAACTGGTGCCGCCGAGGATGACTGCGGCAATGGCGTCGAGTTCGTAGGACTGGCCGAGCTGAAGCCCGTTGGCGGCATAGAGCCGGGCCGCCGACATGGCGCCGCCAAGGCCGGCCAGAAGGCCGGAAACGCCGTAGACGAAGAGCAGCACCAGCGGCACCTTGATGCCGGTCAGCCTGGCGGCCTCGGCGTTGCCGCCGACGGCGTAGATCCAGGTGCCGAGCACGGTGCGCTTGAGCACCAGCCAGGACAGGACGACGACCGCCAGCGCGATGATTACCAGCCACGGAATGCCGAACAGCGAACCGTTGCCGATGAAGTCGAACGGCAGGTCCGCGTTGAACACCGTCGTGTCCTGGCCGAGCAGGCGGGCGACGCCGCGCACGGCGGTCAGCGATCCCAGCGTGACGATGAAGGGCGGCAGCTTGATATAGGCGATCAGCAGCCCGTTGATGACGCCGAAACCGAGCCCGACGAGAATGGCCGCAGGCACGCCCAGCAGTCCCCAATCGGGCACCAGCGACACCATCACCGCCACCATCGCCGAGGCGGCAAGGATCGAGCCGACGGACAGGTCGATGCCGCCGGTCAGGATGACGAAGGTCATGCCGGCGGCCAGCACGATGTTGATCGACGATTGCTGCATGACGATCAGCAGATTGGTCTGGGTGAAAAAGCGCGGATTGATGAACTGGAAGCCGACCGCCAGCAGGATCAGGATCGGCAGCATGCCGAGTGCGGCGATGGCGGTACGCCATCTCGTGCTCCTGCCGACCGCCCGGTCGTCCGCTTTCATCGTGTCGGCCACCTTGTCGGTCATCGCTGAGCCGCTCCCGTTGCAAGTTCCATGATCGCTTCCTGCCGCAGCGGCTCGCCCTCCGACGCCGTCACCTCGCCGGCAATGGTGCCGTCGCGCATCACCAGCACGCGGTCGGCGATGCCGATCACCTCCGGCAGTTCGCTGGAGATCATCAGGATGGCGATGCCTTTCTTGGCCAGATTGTCGATCAGCCGATAGATTTCCGACTTCGCCCCGACATCGACGCCGCGGGTCGGCTCATCGAGGATGACGACCTGCGGCTCGGTTTCCAGCAGGCGGGCGAGCAGCACCTTCTGCTGGTTGCCGCCCGACAGCGAGCCGGCATTGGCCTGCACCGAGCTGGTGCGGATGGAGAGGTCTGACACCGCCTTGGCGGCGCGCTTTTCGGCAGCCGTGAAGTCGCGCAAACCGCCGGCCTTCGCGTCCTTTGCCAGCACGCCCATGCTGATATTGTCGGAGATCGACATGTCGAGAAACAGGCCAAGTTGCTTGCGGTCCTCGGTCAGGTAGGCGATGCCGGCATCGAGCGCCTCGCTCGGCGAACCGATGGATATCGGTTTGCCGCCGAGCTCCAGCATGCCTGATGTGTGCCTGTCGGCGCCGAAGATCAGCCGTGCCAGTTCGGTGCGGCCCGAGCCGACCAGGCCGGCCAGTGCCAGCACCTCGCCCTTGTGGAGGTCGAAGGAACAATTCTTTATGAGATTGCCGTCCGACATGCCGCGCACCGACAGCGCGATGGCGCGCTTGCTGTCCGGCGGACGGTGATCCTTCTTGTAGAACGTCGACAGATCGCGCCCGACCATCATCGATACCAGGCGCGAGGCGTTCAGGTCGGCGCGGTCGAGCGTGCCGACATAGCCGCTGTCGCGTAGCACGCTGACGCGGTCGGCGAGCTGGTAGACCTCTTCCATGCGGTGGCTGATGTAGATGATGGCGATGCCTTGCGACTTCAGCGTCGCGATCACGTCGAACAGCCGGTCGGTCTCACGCGAGGTCAGCGACGTGGTCGGCTCGTCCATGACGATGATGCGCGCATTGGTC
Source organism: Mesorhizobium sp. M1307 (assembly GCF_040318155.1). NCBI lineage: Bacteria > Pseudomonadati > Pseudomonadota > Alphaproteobacteria > Hyphomicrobiales > Phyllobacteriaceae > Mesorhizobium > Mesorhizobium sp. M1307. Next base: position 3,197 of record NZ_JAMYLR010000032.1, read on the forward strand.
GACAGCGCGCGGGCGATTTCCACCAGCTGTCGCTCGCCGAGCGACAGGCTTGCGACCGGAGTGCGCGCCGAGAAGGTCACGCCGAGCCGCGCGATGATCTCGCTGGCGCGCCGATTGCACTGCTCGCGGTCGACAACGCCGAACCGTCGCGGCTCGTTGCCGAGAAAAATGTTCTGCGCTACCGACAGATTAGGCGCCAGCGACAGCTCCTGATATATGACCGCAATGCCGGCGGCGCGCGCCTTGATCGGGTCGCCCGTCGCGGCCGGCACGCCGTCGATCAGGATTTCGCCGCCGGGGTCCGGCCGGTAGGCGCCGGACAGCACCTTCATCAGCGTCGACTTGCCGGCACCGTTTTCGCCCATCAGCGCGTGCAGCTCGCCGGCGTGAACGGTCAGCGACACATCGTGCAAGGCGCGGATCGCAGCGAACGTCTTGGAGATGTGGCGCATCTCCAGCACCGGCTGGCGCACCGTCTCGATCCGGGCGGCGGCGCTCATCGCGCACCTCCTGCAGCTGCGCTGGCCACAGCCCGGTCGGCGGCAAGGCCGCGCCAGTCGTTGCGATAGCCGGCAAGGCCGCTGAAACTTGCCGCATGCACCGCCTCCGGCGCTTCGGTGGCAAACTCGCGTCCGACGCTTTCGAAGGCAAGTGCGGCAGCACCGGTGGCGCTGCCCTCCAGCGTTGCGCCCTGCAGGAAAGCCTGCCCGGGCCGCAACTGCGCCAGCAACGCGGCAAGCAGCCCGCCATTGTTCAGGCCGCCGTCGACGATCACTGTGTTGTCCGAATGGATCAACTCGAGGCACAGATCGACCATCAGCGCGACATAGAGCAGCGCCATGGCCGCGCGTTCCTCGGCATTGGGCGTACGCCCGACCAGTTCGCCGCGGCGGTGCGGCATCGGGCCGCCGGGCGCGAAGCTCGGCAGCGCCATAATGCCGGCGTCGATCACCCGTTGTATCGATGACGGCGCGATTGCGCCCTGCCAGCCGGCGCTGATCGTGGCGAATTCGCGCCCGCCCATGAAGCGGACGGTTGGCACCGGGCCGCCATCGACATCGACATTGACCAGCATGTCGCGCTCGCCGTCGAGTGCGTCGAGCGGGCAGTCGGGATTGAGCACGACCACCCAGGTGCCGGTCGAGACCACGGTCACCGGCCCGAGCTGCTGCCGGCGGTAGGCATGGAGCGCGGCATTGCTGTCGTGGACGCCATTATGGATGGCGACTGGCTTCGCGGCCTGGCCGAAGCGCTGCTCGCCGATCACCGCGCCGGCGCGCTCGAAGGCGGGCATCTGGCCGCGCCAGCCCTCGGCATCGACCAGCGAGCTGAAATCGCGTTTGCGCGGCGCCCATAAATGCGAGTGGCAGCCAAGATACGACACTTCCGATACCGGCCGGCCGCCAAACCGCCAGCTCCAATATTGGGGGTAGCCGAGGATCGATCTCGCTGCGGCGAAGGCACCGGGCTCCACCTCGTTCAGCCACAACATGTGGCGGCCGTAGTTGAAGCCAAGCGGCAGGCGCGGCGAAAAGGTCTCGGCAAAATCCGGAATGCGGCGGTCGATCTGCGCGGCGATTTCAGCTGGCGGTTCCTGCTCGTAATCGAGGATCGGATGCGTCAGCGCGGCTTCGTCGACCAACGCGAAGGTGCAGCCATGGCCGGATACCATCAGCCCTTCCACGCCATGCGTGTCGACTGCAGCATCGATGGCGCGAGCCGCCCAGTCGTGCAGCGCTGGCTCGTTGAGCACGCTGAAGCCGCCTTTGTGGATCCAGCTCGGCTGGCTGCGGCGCTCGTCGAGGATCTGTCCGTCCTGGCCGAAGACGAACAGCTTCGAATTGGTCTTGCCGAAATCGAGGACGGCGATGTTCACTGGGCGCCTCCCGAGGAAGCCGCGATCCGCACCATGACGCCGGCATCTTCGAGCATGCGGGCATCTGTCTCGGACAGGCCGTCATCGGTGACCAGCGTGCCGATCCGCGACAGCGGCAGTGCCACATTGCGCGCGTGGATCGACAGTTTTCGGCTGTCGGCCAGCACGACGATCTGGTCGGCGCAGAGGCTGAGCTCGACGATCGAGCGGACCAGCAGCGGGTGCGATTCCAGAAGGCCTTCCTGGCCGATGCCTTGCGCGCCGAGAAAGAACTTCGAGGCGTAGAACGGCACCGTCTGCGTCAGCGAATGGATGATGCCCGGCTCGCGGTGCAGTTCGCCGCCGGCGACGGTGAGGCCGCAATGGCCGTGGTCGCTGAGATAGGCCGCGAGCGGCATCGAGTTGGTGTAGAGCCGGATGTTGCGGTCGGCGAGCTTGACGCCGAGATGGAAGCAGGTCGAACCGCCATGCACGATGACCGCGTCGCCGTCGCGCACCATGGTGACGGCGAGAGCGGCGATCTGCCGCTTGGCCTCGACGGCGAGGTCGCGGTTCTCGTCATAGGGCCTGGCATAGGCGACGCCGGCTTGCGAAGCGCCATCGAGCGCCGAGATGCCGCCATAGACCTTGCGCGCTTCGCCGGCCTCGTCGATCTTGTCGATGTCGCGCCGCACTGTCGCCGCCGACACGCCAAGCCGCTCCTGCAGCTCGCGCACCGATGCGAAAGGCCGGTCCCGCAAAAGCTCGACAATCTGGCGCTGGCGGCCGGAGTCGCTCAACCCTTACCTCCCAATGCGCTTGCCTCCCAAGCATTTTGCACGGCATTGCCATTTTGCACGGCAATTGGTGCAACTTACTCAACACGCCTCGGATTGCAAGCCTGATCTGACGCGATAACATCACTGTTGACGTAACTTACTCGCATCTGCGATACCAGCGTCGGTCTTCGTCCCGGCACCGGGACGTCCAAAGCCGTGGCCACGCGGCCGGTTTGTGGAGGAATTTCGATGACGATCAGTGCGGATGCGCAGGAACTGGCAGCGCTGCGGTCGCTTTCGGCCGCCATCGGCAGCGACCCGCATCTGACCCAGGCCGCCGGCGGCAACACCTCGCTGAAAGCCGGCGACACGCTCTGGATCAAGGCCTCCGGCACCTGGCTGAAGGACGCGCTCATCGCGGACATCATGGTGCCGGTCGGCATCCCGCCATTGCTCGACGCCATCGAACGGCGCGACCCGGCCGCCGAACAGCCGCAGGCCTTCACTGTCGGCGCCCTCAACGCGCGCGGCTTGCGCCCGTCGATCGAGACCACCGTGCATGCGCTGATGCCGCAGCGCATCGTTCTGCATGTTCACTGCGTCGAGACCATTTCGCTGGCCGTGCAGGCCGACTGCGAGGCCGAGGCCGCCAGGCGGCTCGACGGCCATCAATGGGCGTATGTTCCCTATCGCCGGCCGGGACTGCCGCTCGCGCAGGGTATCGCCGAGCGCCTTCGGCCAGGCGTGGATATCCTGATCCTCGGCAATCACGGCCTGGTCGTTGCAGCCGAGACCGTCGCCGCGGCCGACATGCTGCTGCGGCGCGTGACACGACTGTTGGCGCGGCCGCCGCGCCGGGTGGCGGAACCGGACATCGCGGCATTGACGGCGCGCGCCGGCGACAGCGACTACAGATTGCCGGCGGACGTTGAGGCGCATGCGGTGGCGATCGACCCCGAAAGCTGCCGCATGGCTTCGGGTGGCAGCCTCTACCCCGACCACGTCATCTTTCTCGGCGAAGGCTCGGTCGTGGCGAGACCGGACGAGGGTGTGAAGCGCGTCATCGAGCGCTGCGGCGCCGCACCCGTGGCGATCCTGTTTCCTGGACTCGGCGTGTTGATGCGCGGCGACGCCGGCGCCGGTGCCGACGCCATGCAGCGCTGCCTTTCCGACGTGACAGCGCGGATCGATGTCGCGGCGAAGCTGAATTATCTGACAGCGGCGGAGAATGACGAGCTGATCAACTGGGACGCCGAAAAATATCGCCAGAAACTCAATGCCGGAGGCAGCTGACATGCCGCGTTCGTCTGGTCCGCTTGCCATCGGCATCGACATCGGCACATCCGGCGCGCGCGCCGTCGCCATGCGTCCGGACTTTTCCATTGCCGCGCATTCCGCTATTGCCCTCGAGCGATTTGGGCCGAACGGCCGCGACCCCGCCATATGGTGGGAGGCGGTCGGCGCGACGTTGGCGGAACTGCTCAAATGTATCGATCGCGCGGCAGTGCGCTCGATCGCCGTCGACGGTACGTCGGGCACGCTGCTGCCGGTCGACGGCGCCGGGCGGCCGCTGGCCGAACCGCTGATGTACAACGACAAGGTCGCTGACGACACTATTCTGACAGCAATAGCCGGCGCGGCACCGGCAACGAGCGCTGCACTTGGGGCGACCTCCGGTCTCGCCAAGGCGCTGTCTTTCCAGCACCTGCCCGGCGTCGCCACTGTGCTGCACCAGGCAGACTGGATCGCCGGACAGTTTTCCGGCCGCTTCGATGTCAGCGACGAGAACAACGCCCTGAAGACCGGCTACGACGTCGAGGCCCGGCGCTGGCCGGACTGGATCGCGGCGACCGGCGTGCGCATGGAATTCCTGCCCCGCGTCGTGCGGCCGGGCGATGTCACGGACACGCTCACCGCCAGCGCTGCGAAAATGTTCGGCCTGCCGCGCGACGTGGTTATCGTTGCCGGCACGACGGATGGCTGCGCCTCATTCCTGGCGACCGGTGCGAGTGCCGCGGGCGACGGCGTTACCGCGCTCGGCTCGTCGCTGACCATCAAGATCCTCTCCGACCGGCCGATCTCGGCGCCGCAATTCGGCATCTACAGCCATCGGCTGGGTGACACCTACCTGGCGGGCGGCGCCTCGAACTCCGGCGGCAAGGTGCTGGCCCAGCATTTCCCCGTCGCCCGCATTGTCGAACTCAGCAAAAAAATCGACCCGGCGACGAAGACCGGCCTCGATTATTACCCGCTGCCGGCGCCGGGCGAACGCTTCCCCATAGCCGATCCGGCGCTGCCGCCGCGCCTCGAGCCGCGGCCCGCCGACGACGCCGACTATCTGAAAGCGATGTTCGAGGGTATTGCGGCGATCGAAGCGCTCGGCTATCGCCGGCTTGCCGAACTCGGCGCCCCCCGGCTGACATCGGTCAGGAGCGTCGGCGGCGGTGCGGCCAATCCGGCCTGGACAGCGATCCGGCAGCGCAAGCTTGGCGTCGCTCTCGTGCCGGCTCTTTCGGAGGAGGCCGCTGCCGGCACGGCGCGGCTGGCGCTGATGGGCGCAAGCGCAGCGGGGCTTTTATGACGGCCAAGGCAATTCAACACCTCGACGGCATCGCCGCGCTGACCGACCGCTATCAGGTGTTCCTGCTCGACCAATTTGGTGTGCTGCACGACGGCACCAGCGCCTATCCAGGTGCTGTCGAAGCGTTGTCGGCACTCAAGCGCGCCGGCAAGACCATCGTACTGATCTCGAATTCCGGCAAGCGGGCGCAACCCAATGAGCGCCGCCTGCTGAAGCTCGGCTTCGAACCGGGAAGCTGGGATCACTTTGTCTCCTCCGGCGAGGTGGCGTGGCGCTCCTTCCACCAAATGGCAGCATCCGGAGCCCTGCGCCCGCAGACAAAATGCCTGCTGATCCGCCGCGACAATGACCGTTCGGCTGTCGACGGCCTGCCCTTCGTCCTGGCCAAGGACGGCGACGATGCCGAACTGGTGCTGATTTCCGCCAGCGAGGGCGATCGCTACGACCTCGACCATTATCGCCGGCTTCTTGGTCCGGCGGCGGCGCGGCGGGTGCCATGCTTCTGCACCAATCCCGACAAGATCATGCTGACTGCCGTCGGCCCTCGCTTCGGCGCCGGCCGGCTCGCCGATCTCTATGAGAGCCTCGGCGGCAGCGTGGTGCGCATTGGCAAGCCCAATCCGCAGATATTCGAGGCAGCGCTGGCACTGGCGGGCCACCCGGAGCGCGACAGCGTGATCTGCGTCGGCGACAGCGTCGAGCACGACATCGCCGGCGGCAACGGCGTCGGCGTCGCGACGACGCTGGTCCTGTCGGGCATATTGGCGGGGGCGCCTGACCTGGAGGACGTTTTCGCCACGCTGAACGCCCGTCCCGACTACATCGCGGATAGCTTCAGGTTTCGCTGAGTTGTTAGGGCGAGACAAAGCTAATCCAGGTTGAAACGCCCGATCACCGGCACATGGTCCGAGGGCCGCTCCCAGCCGCGCGCCGGCCGCAGGATTTCAGAGCCGGCAAAATGCGGCACCAGGTTTGGCGACGACCAGACATGGTCGAGGCGGCGGCCGCGATTTGAGGCCTGCCAATCCTGGGCGCGATAGCTCCACCAGGTGTAGAGTTTCTCCTCGTAGGGCACATTGAGCCGCATCAGGTCGATCCAGTCGCCGGCGAGCCGCATTGCCTCGAAGTTTTCCGTCTCGACCGGCGTATGGCTGACGACATTGAGGAGCTGCTTGTGCGACCAGACATCGTGCTCGAGCGGCGCGATGTTGAGGTCGCCGACCAGGATCGAGCCGGAGTGCTCGTCATGCTCGGCGCGGACGGCGTTCATCTCGGCAACGAAATCGAGCTTGTGCTTGAACTTGCGGTTGACGGCCGGGTCGGGCTCGTCGCCGCCGGCCGGAACGTAGAAATTGTGCAGCAGGATCGTTTTGCCGCCGGCGTTGACGGTGACCGACAGATGCCGGCTGTCGTCGATCTCGCAGAAGCGGCGCTTTTCGACCACCTCGATCGGCCGCCGCGCTATGGTGGCAACGCCGTGATAGCCCTTCTGGCCATGGAAGGCGATGTGCTCGTAGCCGAGCTTGCGGAACGCCTTCTCCGGAAACAATTCGTCCGGAACCTTGGTTTCCTGCAGGCAGAGCACGTCCGGCGCCTGCTCGACCAGCAGGCGTTCGACGATCGGCATACGCAGCCGGACGGAGTTGATGTTCCAGGTAGCGACTGAAAACGGCATGTGGGTTCCGGACAACGCGAGATCCGCCGGATGGGTCCGGCGGAAGTCAATCGCGGAAACTACTGCCAGCCGCGCACCGCAAAGACAAGCCGGCGCTTGGCCGAGCCTGTCATGGTCGAGTCCGGTGCTGCCCCTCATCCGTCTGCCGACACCTTCTCCCCGTATAGTGACGGGGAGAAGGGGCTGGCCGCACGCTTGGTGCTCTTTTTGCAATGCGAAAAATTGGCGAAACCGACGATGAGAGCGCCCCTCTCCCCGTCACTATACGGGGAGAGGATGCCGGCAGGCAGGTGAGGGGCGGCGCTGACGCCCGAAGAGAATTTACCGCGTCTTGGTGTTCAGCTCGCGGTTCGCCGTATAGTCGATGGCGAAGGTGTCGGGGGCGAAGCTGACGCCCTCCTTGGTGTTGAAGATCATCACCGTCGTATCCTTGCCTTGCGCATCGGTGATGGTCCACTGCCGCAATTCATAGGATTTCGGATCGAACATCATGGTGATCTTCGAATTGCCGAACACCGATTTGTCGGCAAGCTGGATGGTGGTGAGATCGTCCTCTTCCTTGACGCTTCTGACGCGTCCACCCGACAGATCGATCTTGTCGTCGAGCAGCAGCTTCAGCGGCGTCTTCGACAGCGGATAGAGGTCGGAGGTCCGCAGCTTCTTGTTGAGGATGACCACCGACTTGCCGTCGGAAATCACCCTGAAATTCGAGGCGCCGTCATAATTGAAGCGTATCTTGCCCGGTCGTTCCAGAAAGAACTTGCCGCCGGTCTGCTCGCCCTTGGGCCCGAACTGCACAAACTCGCCGCTCATCGATTTGACCGAGGAGAAATGATCGGCGATCTTCTGCGCCGTCGCCGGAACCGCTGCTTGCGCCGACGCCAGCAGCTGGAAGCCGGGCACGACATTGGCGGCCGCCGCACCGGCCAGGACCAGGCCGAGGCCGAGCACCTGCCGGCGGGTTGGGGCGAAATCCCTGCTTTGGGCGAGAGTTGCGTTTTTCATGCCGGTCACCATCATCTGATTGCTTGCTCGTTATATTGGTCTGGCCCCCCAGTTGGGCTTAAGTTTGGCGGACCGCACGGCGCCCGTCCGTTGCAACGCGCCAAAAGGTTCAAAGTTGCCGGTGCGGATGCGCTCTAGAACTTGTCGTCCTCCGTCGGCACCAGGATTTCGCGTTTTCCGGCATGATTGGCCGGGCCGACAATGCCTTCCTTCTCCATCTTCTCGATGATCGAGGCGGCGCGGTTGTAGCCGATGCCGAGCCGGCGCTGGATGTAGCTGGTCGAGGCCTTGCCGTCCCGCAGCACCACCGCAACCGCCTGGTCGTAGGGATCGTCGGAATCCTCGAAATTGCCGCCGTCGCCGCCGCCACTGCCTTTGCCCGACGGCTCATCGTCATCCTTGTCGTCGTCCTCGGTGATGGCGTCGAGATATTCCGGCACGCCCTGCAATTTCAGATGCGCGACGATCTTCTCCACCTCGTCGTCGGAGACGAAGGGACCGTGCACGCGCTGGATGCGGCCGCCGCCGGCCATGTAGAGCATGTCGCCCATGCCGAGCAGCTGTTCGGCGCCCTGTTCGCCCAGGATGGTGCGGCTGTCGATCTTCGATGTCACCTGGAAGGAGATGCGGGTCGGGAAATTCGCCTTGATGGTGCCGGTGATGACGTCGACCGACGGCCGCTGCGTCGCCATGATGACATGGATGCCGGCGGCGCGCGCCATCTGCGCCAGGCGCTGCACCGCGCCTTCGATGTCCTTGCCGGCGACCATCATCAAATCGGCCATCTCGTCGATGATGACGACGATGTAGGGCATCGGCTCGAGGTCGAGGTTCTCCGTCTCGTAGATCGCCTCGCCGGTTTGGCGGTCGAAGCCGGTCTGCACGGTGCGCGAGATCCTTTCGCCCTTTTTCTCGGCCTGCTGCACGCGCGCGTTGAAGCCGTCGATGTTGCGGACGCCGACCTTGGACATCTTGCGGTAGCGGTCCTCCATCTCCCGCACGGTCCATTTCAGCGCCACCACCGCCTTCTTCGGATCGGTGACGACCGGCGTCAGAAGATGCGGAATGCCGTCATAGACCGAGAGCTCCAGCATCTTTGGATCGATCATGATCAGCCGGCAGTCCTGCGGCGTCAGCCGGTAGAGCAGCGACAGGATCATGGTGTTGATGGCGACGGACTTGCCCGAGCCGGTGGTGCCGGCGACCAGCACGTGCGGCATTTTGGCGATGTCGACGATCACCGCCTCGCCATTGATGGTCTTGCCCAGCGCCAGCGCCAGCTTGGCCTTGGTGGTTTCGAAATCGCGGCTGGCCATGATCTCGCGCAAATAGACCGTCTCGCGCCTGGCGTTCGGCAATTCGATGCCGATCGCGTTGCGGCCGGGCACCACGGCGACACGGCAGGCGATGGCGCTCATCGAGCGGGCGATGTCGTCGGACAGGCCGATGACCCGCGACGATTTGATGCCGGGCGCCGGTTCCAGCTCGTAAAGCGTGACGACCGGACCCGGACGGACATGGATGATTTCGCCCTTGACGCCGAAATCCTCCAGCACGCCCTCGAGCAGGCGGGCGTTCTGCTCCAGCGCGTCCTTGGACAGGCTGGCGTCGCGCACCACGTTCTTTGGTTCCGACAGGAAGTGCAGCGACGGCATCTCGAATTTTTCCGAGCCGATCAGCGAAGTCTGCGCCTCGCGCTGGACGCGGGCGCCGGGGGCCGGCCGCGGCGCCGGCGCCTCGACGCGTGTCGCCGCGTCGGAACGGAAGTTCTGCACCTTGACCGTTGGCGCGGCGCGGCGCTGGCCGGCCGGCTCGGGCGCGAAATCCATGTCGTCGTCATTGTCGTCGTTATCGAAGACGTCGGCATCGTCAGGGTCGATCGAGGCACTGCGGTCGTTGACCATGGCGGCGAAGAATTCCGGCTCGACGCGGGCGCGCCCGCCCGGGCTCATCCGCGCCTCGGCGAACTCGGCCGATTCGACCCGTTCGGCCGCCCGCCGCCAGGCGCTGGGGCGCGGTTCCATCTCCGGCTCGAAATCGTCGCGCTCGCGCCGGCGCGCGGCGCGGCGGCGCAGATAGGCCCGCAGCGACAGCCACCAGTGGGTGATGGCGCCAAGCGCCAATATACCTTCGTCGCCCTCGTCCTCTTCATTGTCGAAAAGCAGGTCGTCCTGCGGATCGGGCACTGCAGGCTGTTCGAGGACGGCAAAACCGTTCTTGCGCGAAATCAGCGCCGAGCCATACAAGAATACCCACAGCGCCGGCGCTGCCAGGAGCACGGCGAGCACGCTGGCGACGAGGCCGGTCGGATAGCCGCCGATGACCAGGCCCGGGATATTGAGCACCATGTCGCCGAAGACGCCGCCGAGGCCGGTCGGCAGCGGCCAGGTCTTGGGCGGCACGACGCAGCCGGCAATTGCCGCGCCAAGCAGCGAAAACCCGAACCAGGCCAGCGCCCGTTTCGGCAGCCGGTCGACGCCGCGCGCGGTAAACAGCAGAAATCCCCAGATCACCGCCGGCACCAGCGCCGCAACGGCGGCAAGTCCGAAGAACTGCATGGCAATGTCGGAAAAGACGGCGCCGGCATAACCCATTGCATTGGTGACGATATTGTCGGTGGCGTGCGAAAAGCTCGGATCGGCGACGTTCCAGGTGGCAAGGGCGGCGACGCCGAAACCAACCAGAGCAAACAGCCCGGCACCGACCAGCCGCCCGACCTGGCGCCTCGCGAACGACCGGATGCCGTGCTCCGTATCGGCCAGCGCAAGCGGTGCTGAAGCCCCTAAACGCATGCTCTTCCTCGTCTGTCGTTGCCCGGCCGGGCGCGGACGCGCAACACGGCAGATTCGGCTGTCAGACTAGCGGCGGGAAGGTTAAGGGCGCATTAACCATGGGCATTCTGCGTCACCGGAACGGGCGACCGCCACCACAGTTCGGAGCCGCTGCGGCCGCTGTTGCACGCCGCCGGCGGATCGAGCACCTTGGTCAAGCGATCGTGATCGAGCCATAACGGCCGCCTACGCACAAAAAAGAGGCCCGGAAGGTTTCCGGGCCTCAAGGCGTGAGCCCTTTCGGGAGCATCACGACGGGATCTTCCCGGCACCGGCAAACGCCGGTGCCAGCCAATAAACCTCACGGCACCACTTCGCCGTGCTGGCTGATGTCGAGGCCTTCGACCTCTTCCTGGGTCGAAGGACGCAGGCCGACCAGCGCCTTGACGATATAGAGGATCACGAAGCTCGCGATCGCCGTCCACAGGATGGTGAAGACGATACCGTAGAGCTGCTTGCCGACAGAGGCACCCGAGCCAAGGCTGTTGATCGCCGGATCGGCGAGCACGCCGGTCAGCAATGCACCGATGATGCCGCCGATGCCGTGCACGCCGAATGCATCGAGCGAGTCGTCATAGCCGAAGGCGTGCTTGAGCTTGACGGCCGAGACGTAGCAGAGCACGCCGGCGACGATGCCGACGATGAAGGCGCCGGTCGGATTGACGAAACCGGAAGCCGGCGTCACCGCGACCAGGCCGGCGACAGCGCCCGAGATGATGCCAAGCACGCTCGGCTTCTTGGCGACGATCCATTCGGCGAACATCCAGGCGAGCGCCGCAGCGGCAGCGGCAACCTGGGTGTTCAGCATCGCGGCACCGGCAAGGCCGTCGGCGGCCAGTTCCGAGCCGGCGTTGAAGCCGAACCAGCCGACCCACAGCAGCGAAGCGCCGATGACGGAGTAGACGAGGTTGTGCGGCGCCATGTTGGTGGTGCCGTAGCCTTCACGTTTGCCGAGAACCAGCGCGCAGACCAGGCCGGCAACGCCGGCGTTGATGTGAACGACCGTGCCGCCGGCGAAATCGAGAACGCCGGCTGTGCCGAGGAAGCCGCCGCCCCACACCCAGTGCGCGATCGGGGCGTAGACCACCAGCAGCCACGCGCCCATGAAGATGAGCAGCGCCGAGAACTTCATGCGTTCGGCGAAGGCGCCGGCAATCAGCGCCGGCGTGATGATGGCGAAGGTCATCTGGAACATCGAGAAGACGAACTCAGGAATGTTCGCCACGCCCGGCAGCCACAGCGAGGAGGTGGTGATGCCGTTGTGGAAGAACTTCGAGAAGCCGCCGAGATAGGCATTCATGCCGCCGCCATCCGAGAAGGCCAGCGAGTAGCCGAACATGAACCACAGCACCGTCACCAGGCAGGTGATGGCAAAGCTCTGCATGATGGTGGCGAGCACGTTCTTTTTGCGCACCATGCCGCCATAAAACAGCGCCAGGCCCGGTACGGTCATCATCAGCACCAGCGCCGTCGAGGTCAGCATCCAGGCTGTGTTGCCGGTGTCGAGCGCGGGCGCAGGGGCAGCCGGCGCCGCCGGTGCCGCTTCCTGCGCGAACGCAGCAACCGTGCCCAGTGCAGCGAGAGCGAGCGAACCTAAAACGGCCGCGCGTCCCGTTATCTTCAAGGTGGAAGGAATATTCATTGAACTCTCCATTGGAATACGTATCCGCAGCTCAAAGCGCGTCGGTGTCTGTTTCGCCGGTGCGAATGCGCACCGCCTGGTCGATGCCGAAAACGAAGATCTTGCCGTCGCCGATCTGGCCGGTCTTGGCCGCCGCGGTGATGGCTTCGACGGCCTTGTCGACCATGTCGACAGCGACCGCGACTTCGATCTTGATCTTCGGCAGGAAGCTGACCGCGTATTCCGCCCCGCGATAGATTTCCGTGTGCCCCTTCTGACGTCCGTAGCCTTTTACTTCGGTGACGGTCAGGCCCTGGATGCCGACTGCGGTGAGCGCCTCGCGCACCTCGTCGAGCTTGAACGGCTTTATGATTGCCATCACGATCTTCATAAGGTTTCACCCTTTGCTGTTGCGGGTCCCCGCGTTTGCACGACTTCGCCGATCCCCATGAGAGCCGGAGAGTGCCCGCTAGGATTCAAGCTCCGTGCCAATTGCCGAAGCAGGGTGTTAAGCTGTTGTTAAACAAGGAAATCGGGAAGGTTTGTCGACTGCCTGTTCACAGGCGGGGCAGTGCATATGCTTAAAAAATAGGCAAATTTCGAAAAATGCCTACTCCGCAGGCGGCCGCTTCAGCCGGATGAGTCCTTCTTGGGCAACCGAGGCGATCAAGGTGCCGTCGCGGGCAAACAGCGAGCCGCGGGTAAAGCCACGCGATCCTTGCGTCGACGGGCTGTCTTGCGTGTACAGCATCCAGTCGTCGAGCGGATGGCTGCGGTGGAACCACATTGCGTGGTCGAGGCTGGCTGCCTGGATATCACGATCGAAAATGGCGCGGCCATGGGCAAAGGTCGAGGTGTCGAGCAGCGTCATATCCGAGAGGTAAGCGAGCACGGCCGCCTGCGTGGCGCGGTCGGCCGGCACCGGGCCGGTGGTGCGGATCCAGATGTTCTGCTTCGGCTCGAGCTTTTCCCGGCTGGTATAATGCTTCAGCATCACCGGCTTCATCTCGATCGGCCGGTCGCGCTCCCAATAGCGCTTGATGCCGTCGGGCACGGCTTCGCCGAACTTGCCCAGCAATTCGCGCTGCGACAGCAACGTGTCGGGCGCCGGCACGTCCTGCGGCATCGGCACCTGATGTTCCAGGCCGACCTCATCCTGCTGGAACGAGGCTTCCAGCGAAAAGATCGCCTGGCCGTGCTGGATCGCCACGACGCGGCGCGTGGTGAAGGAGCCGCCGTCACGGATGCGGTCGACCTCGTAGATGATAGGCACCTTGGTGTCGCCCGGCCGCATGAAATAGCCATGCAGCGAATGCACGTGGCGCTCGGGCTCGACCGTTCGCTGCGCGGCGACCAGCGCCTGGGCGATGGTCTGGCCGCCGAAGATGCGCTGCCAATCGAGCTTGGGGCTGCGACCACGATACAGGTTGTGTTCCAGCTGCTCGAGGTCGAGAATGCCGAGAAGCTCGTCCATGGCTGCCGTCATCTTGACCTCGCCGAAAAATTGCCATGGCGGTTTCCGACAGGAACAGCGGGCAGTCAAGGGCGGAATGCCCGGCGACAGTCAGGCTGCGAAAGGAATTGCCATGGTCGACAGCAAGAATTCGCTCGACGTTCTGGTCGCCGGCGCCGGTTATATCGGCCTAGCCGCCGCCGTGTCGCTGAAGCAGGCGCGGCCGAGCCTCGCCATCGCCGTCGTCGACGCAGCACCTGCCGGCGCCTGGCAGAAGGACGGCCGCGCCTCGGCGATTGCCGCCGCCGCGTGCCGCATGCTCGACCAGCTCGGCGTCTGGAACGAGATCGCGCCGGAGGCGCAGGCAATCACCGAAATGATTGTCACCGATTCGCGCACATCCGATCCGGTCCGCCCGGTGTTCCTCACCTTCGACGGCGAGGTCGCGCCCGGCGAACCCTTTGCGCATATGGTCGCCAACAAGGATTTGAACGGCGCCTTGCGCCGGCGCGCCGAACAACTCGGCATCGGCATCATCGAAGGAGTCGCCGTCAGCGCCTTCGACATCAACGGCGCCGGCATAACCGTGCATCTTGCCGATGGCGCGACGCTGAAGGCGCGGCTGCTGGTTGCCGCCGACGGCGTCAATTCGAAGCTGCGCGACATGGCCGGCATCAAGACGGTGAAATGGGAGTATGGCCAGTCCGGCATCGTCTGCACGGTGGCGCACGAGCGGCCGCACAACGGCCGCGCCGAAGAGCATTTCCTTCCCGCGGGCCCGTTTGCCACGCTGCCGCTCAAGCCGGGCAAGGACGGCACCAACCGCTCGTCGATCGTCTGGGTCGAACGGTCGCAGGATGCCGAGAAACTGGTCAGTGGCGACACGCTGGTCCTGGAATATGAGCTCGAGCAGCGCTTTGGCCTGAAACTCGGAGAAATCCATATCGCCGACAAGCCGCGTGCCTGGCCGCTCGGGCTGATCATTGCGCGCGCCTTCGTCGCGCCGCGCATCGCCTTGGCCGGCGACGCCGCCCACGGCATCCACCCGATCGCCGGCCAGGGTCTCAATCTCGGCTTCAAGGACGTGGCGGCGCTGGCCGAAGTGGTGGTCGAGGCCGACCGGCTCGGCCAGGACATCGGCGCGCTCGACGTGCTCGAGCGCTACCAGCAATGGCGGCGTTTCGATACGGTGCAGATGGGCATCACCACCGATGTGCTGAACCGGATGTTTTCCAACGATTTCGGCCCGCTGCGCACTTTGCGGGACATCGGCCTCGGCCTCGTCGAGCGCATGCCCCGGCTGAAGGGGTTTTTCATCCGCCAGGCGTCGGGTCTGTCCGGCGACACGCCGAAACTGTTGAAGGGCGAGGCGATCTAAACAGGCCCTGAAGCTTCCCCAACTTCGTCATCCTTGGGCGTAGCGACGCGAAGCGGAGAGAAGACCCCAGGATGACGAAGCGATCAGGCGTCTCGGCTTAATCGCCATGCGGTCTGCCAAATTTCCGTGTCAGGGAACTTAGTTGACCTCGAAGCCCAGCTTCTGGCGCAGCCGCAGCATGCGCTGGTCGGGAATCTGCAGGTTTTGTCCGCCGGCTTCCGCCGCACGGCCGACCATCCGCAGCAGATCGCTCCTTTCGGCCGCGTCGAGCCGTTCGCGCAGGAACGGTGCCAGCTTGTCGATGACGACCGTGGCGTCGTCGATTTGCGATGCCGCCCATTTGGCGTAGATCACCGCTTCATCGGTCTGTTTTTTGTCGGCAATCTCCGAGATCACCGATCGAATGGCAGCTTCGCGTTGCGGCAGCACAGGACCATGTTCGGAAACGATGGCGGTGATCAGCGTCGCGGCGGCGACGACCGGATCGTCGATCGCCGTCAGCGGCGAGAGCGCCGCCTGCTTGCGCAGTTTCTTGCGGCGGACGTTGCCCTGCACGCGGCCAACGACGTCGGCAACCTCACGCGCCGCGTCGTTCATGGTCTTCAGCCGGTACCACCAGAACGCCGCTGCCCCGAGCAGGCCGATTGCTGCAATCAATATATGCATGCCCCGAAATCCCCCGATCTCGGCGACCATAGGAGAAGTATTGCTTCGCTTCAACACGCAAAAGTTGCGTCCGATGAGGAAAACGAAAGCCCGCGCCAGTCGTTGGTCGCCACCGCTCCGCGGAGGAAACTTATCGAGAGATCTCTATGACCCGGGCACCTTGTAGATCGCCCGCACCTCGATCGTGCCGATTTCGGCCAGCGGAATCTCGCCCGCGATCTCCAGCGCCTCGTCGAGGCTCTCGGCCTCGATCATGACGAAACCGAGCAACTGCTCCTTGGTTTCGGCGAAGGGGCCGTCGGTGACCAGCCGCTTGCCCTTGCGCCTGCGAACGGTTTTCGACGTTTTCACCGATTGCAGCGCCTGCGCGATGATCAGCATCCCGCGTTGGTCCAATGACCGGTCATGGGCCATCGAATCGGCGTCGAGCTTGGCCAGCCTCTCGGGGGTCATTGCGTGGAGATCTTTTTCTTCACCATAGACCAGGCAAACATACTTCATTTTTATCTCCATTCCTGGCTTGAAGCCGAAGACGAGGCTACGGAAATCTCCGCGGAGCCCTTGCCTGCCGCAGAATCGAGACCGGCCGCAGCATAGTCGAGAAGAGATACCGCAATCCCAATGATGGCAATCGCCGCAAGCAGTCGGCCGAAGCCGGAAGGCTGCAGGCGCGACCAGTCGGCTTGTTGTTCACCGGCCCTGTGGCCGGTGCTTGTCCAGTGAGCAGAAAACAGATTGTTCATGTGGTCCTCCATCCGGCCACCAAGTCCATGGCCGCCCGCAGGACGGCCGGGACAGATGGAAGTCGACATTTTTGCACGCAGATTTTTTTCGAATTTTTTTCGCTCGACATGATGTGTCACGCCGCCGCCGATACGAAAGCGTGGGTGGCCTTCGCTCCCGCGCGCGCTATAGTCGACTGGATGCCGATCACGGGCTCAATCACGACAATCAAGGAGGAATTGATGGACCGCACCGCCAACGCCGTTTGGAAAGGCAGTTTCAAGGAAGGCAAAGGCACGCTCGATACACAGAGCGGGACGCTGAAGGGCACGCCCTATTCCGCCAAGATGCGTTTCGAGGACGAGAGCGGCAAATCCGGCACCAACCCGGAAGAGCTGATCGCCGCCGCCCATGCCAGCTGCTACGCCATGCAGCTTTCGCATTTCCTCGCCGAGAACGGCACCCCGGCTGCCGAGCTCGACGCCAAGGCCGTGGTAACGCTGGTCCCCGGCACCGGCATCACCGGCAGCGCGATCACGCTGGTCGGCAAGGTGCCGGGCATCGATGCCGCCAAGTTCAAGGAATTGGCCGAAAAGGCCAAGGCCGAATGCCCGGTCTCGAAGGCGCTCGGCGCCATCAAGGTATCGCTCGACGCCAGGCTCGGGTGAGAGCTGGTCTGCGGAAAGCGGGCGATCCTTCGCGCCCCCCTCTGCCCTGCCGGGCATCTCCCCCACGAGTGGGGAGATTGGCCGTCATCCTGCCTTTCGCCAATCTCCAACGCTGAATGAGAGGCGGGACGGCGAAGCTGCCAATCTCCCCCCTCGTGGGGGAGATGTCCGGCAGGGCAGAGGGGGGGCGCTGTCCCGCCAACCTCTCGAATGATTATTGGCTTTTTTCGTCAACGAGCGCGTCGAGACGGGCGCGCAATGCCGCGACCTCTTCCTCGAGGGCCTGCACGCGCGTCTCCAGATCCGACGCCGGCGAGGACGACTGCAGGGGCGCTGCGGCAGCCGACAGCTGCGGCGGCCCGCTGAGCAGATGGACATAGCGATCCTCGCGCTGGCCTGGGCCGCGATCGATCTGCTGGACCAGCGGTGGCCGGCGGCCGATCAGCAGATCGAGATTGCCGCGAAGCTCGTCGATCGACGGCAGCCGCGCCATGCGCTCGCTTCGCGCCAGCAATTCATAGGCCGTCTGCGGGCCGCGCAGCAGCAACAGGCCGAGCAGCGCGATCTGCGCCGAGGTCAGGGAAAAGCGCTGCGCCACCACATGCTCGTAGCGCTCGACGCGCGACGCGAACACCTGCCTGACTAGGCCCTTCTGCTCGAGCTGGCCAAGCGCTCGTCTGACCTCGGCAAGCTCGACCGACATCACCGGCTCGCGCGCCGTCTTCTGGTTGGCCGCCGCATGTGCCGCATTGAGCGTCAGCGGATAGACGTCCGGCGTCAGCTCCTTCTTCTCGATAAGGCAGCCGAGCACGCGGGCTTCGATGGGAGAGAGGATGGGAAGGTCGATATCGGTCATAAGTTTGCTATCCTTTCGAACTCGGCGGGACAGCGCCCCCCTCTGTCCTGCCGGACATCTCCCCCTCTAGTGGGGAGATTGGCTGTCATCACCGCTTCGCCACTTTTCAAGGCTGCAGAAAGGGCGCTGTCCTCCAAGCTGCTAATCTCCCCCCTTGAGGGGGAGATGTCCGGCAGGACAGAGGGGGGCGCGAAGGATCGCTGCGGACGAGACGATCTCGGCTGCAACCCGCCCGCCGCCTAAACCCGTCGCTCCACCATCATCTTCTTGATCTCGGCGATCGCCTTGGCCGGGTTGAGCCCTTTGGGGCAAGTCTGGGCGCAGTTCATGATGGTGTGGCAGCGATAGAGCCGGAACGGGTCTTCGAGATTGTCGAGCCGCTCGCCCGTCGCCTCGTCCCTGGAATCGATCAGCCAGCGATAGGCCTGCAGCAGCGTCGCCGGGCCGAGATAGCGCTCGCCGTTCCACCAGTAGCTCGGGCAGGAGGTCGAGCAGCAGGCGCATAATATGCACTCGTAGAGCCCGTCGAGCTTTTCGCGGTCCTCATGGCTCTGCAGCCATTCCTTGGCCGGCTCGGGCGACACCGTCTTCAGCCACGGCTCGATCGAGGCGTGCTGGGCGTAGAAATTGGTGAGGTCGGGCACCAGGTCCTTGACCACAGCCATGTGCGGCAGCGGATAGACCTTGATCGCGCCGGAAATGTCGTCGCAGCCCTTGGTGCAGGCCAGCGTGTTCGACCCGTCGATGTTCATGGCGCACGAGCCGCAAATGCCTTCGCGGCAGGAGCGGCGCAGCGTCAGCGTCGGATCGATCTTGTTCTTGATCCAGAGCAGCGCGTCGAGCACCATCGGCCCGCAATCGTCCATGTCGACGAAATACGTATCCATGCGCGGGTTCTCGTCATCGTCCGGCGACCAGCGGTAAATGCGGTATTCGCGCAGGTTGGTCGCGCCCTCCGGCTTCGGCCAGGTTTTCCCGGCCATGATCTTCGAGTTTTTCGGAAGCGTGAGTTCGACCATTACCTCAGGTCCTTTCGGATGACGAGCTTCAGCCCGGACCAGATCTCGTTCACGGCGGCGACCTTGACGTCGACGAGGTCGAGCTTCAGCGCCTCTGTGCGGATAACGTCCTCGGTGACGTCGGTCGGCACTTTCGATGCCTTCTTCGGCCATGACACCCAGACCATGCCGTCCCGCTTGATCGCCGCTTCGACGTCGCCTAGACGGTCCTCGATCTCGATACGCTGCCGGGTGAAAGCATGTACGGCATCGTATTTCTCATGAACGCCCGAAATCGCCGACCAGTTGGCCAGCCGGTCGAGCTCGGCAAAATCCACGGCTTCGGTCAAATCCTCGAGTTCGGCCGGCAAGGCGACGAAAGCGGCAATCATCCCGTCCTTCAGGCCGAGCTTGGCCGGAAGGGGCGTGCCGGAATATCCCGCAACCGCCAGCAGCCTCATCTCAATACACCCTGGCCTTTGGCGCGATCTTGGCCGGGTTGATGCCGCCGTCTGCCTCCTTGAGCAGCGTTTCGGTGTGCACCGGCCGGTAGCTGAGCGCCACCTCGCCGGCCTCGTTGAGCCGAGCCAGCGTATGCTTGCGCCAGTTGGCGTCGTCGCGGGCCGAAAAGTCCTCCCGCGCGTGCGCGCCGCGGCTTTCCTTGCGCGCCTCGGCGCCGTAGACGGTGGTGATGGCGTTGGCCATCAGGTTTTCCAGCTCCAGCGTCTCGACCAGGTCGGAGTTCCAGATCATCGAGCGGTCAAACACCTTGACGTCGCCGAGTTCACCCCAGATCTGCGAAATGCGCCTGCAGCCGCTTTCCAGCGATTCCTGGGTGCGGAACACCGCCGCGTCCTCCTGCATCGCCTTCTGCATCTTTTCGCGCAAAACCGCTGTCGGCGTCGAGCCGTTGGCGTGACGCAGCCGGTCGAAGCGGTCCATGATCTTTTCGACGGCGGCCTCGTTGGGCGAAGGGATCGCCGATATGCGGTCGATCACCTGGCCGGCCCGGATTGCCGCCGCACGGCCGAACACCACCAGGTCGATCAGCGAGTTGGAGCCCAGCCGGTTAGCACCGTGCACCGAGGCGCAGCCGGCTTCGCCGACCGCCATCAGCCCGGGCGACACCTGGTCCGGATTCGACGCCGTCGGGTTCAGCACCTCGCCCCAGTAATTGGTCGGCACGCCGCCCATATTGTAGTGGACCGTCGGCAGCACCGGGATCGGCTCCTTGGTCAGGTCGACGCCGGCAAAGATCTTTGCCGATTCCGAAATACCCGGAAGTCTCTCGTGCAGAACGGCCGGGTCGAGATGGTCGAGATGCAGGAAAATGTGATCCTTCTTCGGGCCGACGCCGCGGCCCTCGCGGATTTCCAGCGTCATGCAGCGCGAGACCACGTCGCGCGAAGCCAGATCCTTGGCTGACGGCGCGTAGCGCTCCATGAAGCGCTCGCCCTCGGAATTGACGAGATAGCCGCCCTCGCCGCGCGCGCCCTCGGTGATCAGGCAGCCGGCGCCGTATATGCCGGTCGGGTGGAACTGCACGAACTCCATATCCTGCAGCGGCAGGCCTGCGCGTGCGGCCATGCCGCCGCCATCGCCGGTGCAGGTATGCGCCGAGGTGGCCGAGAAATAGGCGCGGCCATAGCCGCCGGTCGCCAAAACCACCATCTTGGCCGAAAAGCGGTGGATGGTGCCGTCGTCGAGGTTCCAGGCGACGACGCCGGTGCAGGTGCCGTCCGGCTCCATGATCAGGTCGAGCGCGAAATACTCGATGAAGAACTGCGCATTGTGCTTCAGCGACTGGCCGTAGAGCGTGTGCAGCATGGCGTGGCCGGTGCGGTCGGCGGCCGCACAGGTGCGCTGCACCGGCGGCCCCTCGCCGAAATTCATCATCATGCCGCCGAACGGCCGCTGGTAGATTTTCCCGTCCTCGGTGCGGCTGAAGGGAACGCCGTAGTGCTCGAGCTCGTAGACCGCCGCCGGCGCTTCGCGCACCATGTATTCTTGAGCGTCGGTGTCGCCCAGCCAATCTGAGCCTTTGACGGTGTCGAAGAGATGCCACTGCCAGTTGTCGGGACCCATATTGGCGAGCGAGGCGGCGATGCCGCCCTGCGCCGCAACCGTATGCGAGCGCGTCGGGAACACTTTGGTGATGCAGGCGGTGCGCAGGCCCTGTTCGGCCATGCCGAGCGCGGCGCGCAGGCCGGCGCCGCCGGCGCCGACGACCACGACGTCGAATTTGTGATCGACATAGCTATAGGCGGAAGCCGTGTTGGCGTTCTTCGCGTCCTTGGCCAAAAAATCAGCCTCCAAATGCCAGTTTAAGCAGGGCGAAGACCGAAGCGACGCCGACGACTACGGGAAAGAATGTGTTGAGGGCGAGCAGCGCCAGCCTGGTGCCTTCGCCATGCACATAGTCTTCGATGATCGCCTGCATGCCGAGCCGCATGTGGTAGAGCACTGACAACAGCACCAGCGCCAGCACCAGTGCAACGAACGGATTGGCAAGTGCGGCGCGCACCTCGAGATAGCTGGCGCCGTTGAGTGCGATCAGGAAGCCGACGAAGAACAGGACCAGCGGGATGTTGGAGATCGCCGTCAGCCGCTGGCGCCAGAAATGGCCGGTGCCCTCGCGGGCGGAACCGAGGCCGCGGACCTTGGCCAGCGGCGTGCGCATGTCGGTGTTCTTGCCGTTCATGTCAGGCTCCCCGCGCCATGTAGCCGGCGATCCAGATCAGCAGCGTCAGCGTGACCGAGCCGGCAAGCGTCGCCCAGGCGATCCTCGATGCCGTATGCTTTTCCAGCCCTGCCCCAGTGTCCCAGATAAGATGGCGCACACCGCCCAGCATGTGGTGCATCAGCGCCCAGCTGTAGCCGAACAGCACCAGCCGTCCCAGCCACGAGCCGAAGGCCCAGTTTACGGCGTTGAAGGTCGCCTCCGAGCTCGCCGCCGCCATCAGCCACAGCGCGACCAGCAGCGTGCCGAAATAGAGCGCCCCGCCGGTGATGCGGTGGACGATCGACATCGTCATGGTGATCGGCGGCCGATAGACGGTCAGATGCGGCGAAAGCGGCCGTTCACGCCTGGCAAATTCGCGGGTGGCTGGTGATTTGCTCATGGCTCCCCCAGTTCGGCGTCTCTGGAGCCTCAGGTGGGAATGCGGCATTACCGCTTCCGGTTGCGACTTCGGACAGCCGGTTTCTAATGCTCTTTTTGCACCGCGTCAAAGCCGGAAAACCGTTTCGAAAACGTAATTTAGTCTGATGAAAGCCAGGCTTTCAGCTTCAATCGATTAGGGCTGTCGCCTTGCGCCGGCACAATGTCGCCGCACTGCAAAATATGGCTGGCGCAAGGGGCGGATCAGCGCTTGCAGGCCAGCGGTGGTGCACCGCCCTTCATCACCAGCGCCTCACGCCCATCGATCACGATTGCGTCATGCGCCTCGCCGTAACGGCTGGTCTGATTGGCCGGTGAGGCCGGCAGCTCGGCGCTGGCGCCGTTCTGGCCGAGGACGCGCACCGACGTGCCGAGATTCTCGATGGTCATCACGCTACCGTCGGCGCAGTTGTAAGTAGCTGTGCGCGGCTGCGGTGCCGTCGGTTCACTAGCGGCGGGAGCAAGCGACACGGAAGCGGCGGCCGTGTTGCCGAGCTTGGGCGCGCTGGTCTGCGGCGCGCAGGCGGCTGCAGCCAGTAGCGGCGGAATGGCTAGCGCCATCCGAAACGTGCGGCGTAATCTCATTTGCTGCTTTCCCCACCGCGTATCGAGCCCGCCGCGATGCTCCGGCAAGGCACCGGATTTCATGCTTTTTGAGTCGCGCCCGATGCTGGGGATGGTGGAAACAAGGCATGGCCGAATGATGGCCGGTGGGCGATCGGGTATTAACCATATTTTCCGAGACCTCGCCCCTGCTGCGGTTGCCCTCTTAACAAAGGTTAATAAAAGGTTAATTTCTGATTCGAGGAGGCTTGCCTCTCAGCAATGGAGTAGCACGCCATGCATTCGAATTCAGCAGGATCGCGCCTTCCCTGGTTCCTATTGGCGGCGCTCGCCGTCGGCGTCGTCGCACCGGCATTCGCCGGGACGCGCCATCATGACCGCGTCTATGCCGATTCCTTCGGCAATCTCGTCATCGACAGCGCCGCCGGCTACAAGCGTATCCTCGTTGGCGAGGGCAAGCTGGCCAAGGAATTGTCCGACTACACCAGCGCCGGCCAGCCCGACGTGATCTACGAAAACGAATCGGACGATGTCCGCGGCGGCGACTGCTATAGGCCGCCGGTTTTCGTCAAGGGCCGCAGCTATATGTACGGCCTCTCCGACGGCGAAATGCCGGAGCTCAGCCCCTGCCGCTGACGGCCACGCCGCCCTTGGTTGACGGCGCCGGCAGGGCAACAGCCGGCCCCACCGAGACACGCACGCAATCGCGACCGCTGCCCTTCGCCTGATAGAGCGCTTTGTCGGCGCGCCGCAACAGGTCGGAAAAGCTTTCGCCCGGACCAAGCTCGGCAACGCCGAAGCTGGCGCTGCAGCGGTGATCCGCGGGCAGGCAGTCGATCGGCGTGGCACCGAAGGCGCTCCGCGTGCCCTCGGCAAAGAGCCGGGCGGCGGCTAGATTGGTCCCCGGCAGGAAAATCGCGAATTCCTCGCCGCCGATGCGGCCGGCGACATGATGGTCGGCCGCGGCATCGCGGAGAAAACCGGCAAAGGTCTCGATGACCCGATCGCCCGACGCGTGGCCGTAAGTATCGTTGATGCGCTTGAAATGGTCGAGATCGGCAATGACCAGTGCCGCTGGAACGGCGCGCCGCATGGCGTCACGCAGTGCGATCTCGGCATGGCGCTCGAAGCCCCCACGGTTGAGCAGCCGCGAAAGCGTGTCGGTTTCCGATTTCGACGTCGCCTCGGCGAGCACGTCGCGGACCAGGATAGCCAATGTCACCAGCGCAAGCGCCAGGCCGAACACGGTGCCGACCGACTGCGACACCAACGCATAGCTGGTCTGCGCATAAGATTGCGGGTTGGCGCCCCAGCCACCAAGCGCATGGGCGATGAAGGGTTTGCTGGCGAACTGCAAGGTGCTGGCCGCAAGGACAGCCATCAGCATATAGTCGAGCCGCTCGCGTCTTTGCCTGGACGACAAGACGATCGCCAGCCCGGTGAACTGCATGGCCGCATAGGGAAGCTGGTAGGCCGCCATTCGCACGAACGATTGGCGTGGCAGGTCCTGCACGAAGTAGACCGCGAGGGTGGCGAAGACCAGGAAGAACAGCATCGGCGGCCAAGGCGGCGAAACGCGGTATTTATGGGCAAGCCCGCCATTGAAGGCGACGGTAGCGCCAAGGAAGGCGGCAAAGGCGGCGACAACCACGGGGCGCGCATTGTCGAAGGCAGGAATGCTGAACTCGATCGCGAAATAAGCCGTGCCGAGCACATAGCCGAACGCCAGCCAGCGTGCCGACACCCGGCCGGCGTCATAGACCGCGATCGTCATGAAGGCCGCCGCCAGCAGCCCGGCAACGAACAGGTTGATCAGCAGGATGAAATTAGCGCTGCCCATGGCGTTTTGGCACTCCCCCCGAACAGCAAATCACCAACGCGCGAAAAAGACGTTAATTCGAAGCCGCCGCTGACGCTCAGCCAGCACTGGTCCGATTGGGAAGGACGACCGTTTCAGGCCGCTGATAGGACAGGCATACGCTGTCGCGGCCACTCCTTTTGGCTTTGTAGAGCGCTTCGTCGGCGCGGCGCATCAGCGGGTCCAGCCCTTCGTCGCTGGTGCGGGCGGCCACGCCGAAGCTCGCGGTCACTCTTGTGTCGGACGGAAGTCCGTCGATTCTGTCCGCCGAATAGACCGTGCGAATGGCTTCGGCAAACAGTCTTGCCGCGCCAAGGTCGCTGAGCGGCAACAGCACGGCGAACTCTTCGCCGCCGATACGGCCGGCAACGCCGCGCGTACCTGCAGCCGACAGAAGCTTGGCAGCGAAGTCGGCGATAACGCGATCGCCGGCCGCGTGGCCATGCTGATCGTTGAGCGCCTTGAAATGATCGAGATCGGCAAGCACCAGCGCAACCGGCAATTGCGCCGTGGCACAGTGCTGCAGGACAAGCATGGCGCGCTCCTCGAAGCCGCGGCGGTTGAGCAGGCCCGACAGCGGGTCTGTCAGAGTTTCGGTCTTCAGGGCCTTCATCACATCGAGCGCGGCGGCGCCGAACAGGCAAAGCGCAATAAGCAGCGACAGCAATGCATGCGACAGCAGAGCCGTCGTCCAGTAGGACGAGGAGTAAAGCCCTTCATAGCTGGTGAACGGCCCATGCGCGATGACGACGGCAAGCGTCCGCGCCAGGAAGTTCAGGCCGGAAAGCAGCGACAGCACGAACAGGATCATTTCTGTCGGGCCGTTGTTGCGCACCACGCGCAACTCGGCGGCGACAACCAGGCTGATGCCGCCGAAGCTGAAATTGATGGCAAGGATGCGCCAGGTGAGATCCGGCCGGGCAAAAAGAAACCACGAAAACGCGGCCAGGCCGCCGCAGGCCAGAATGCCGACCGCCGGGTAAGGCACGCGCCGCCCATAGCGCGCAATGACCGCGCCGGCGAGACAGCAGGTGGCGAAGGTGAAGCACAGGATCGAGATGAGCTTGGTCGGTGCCATGCCGACCGGCAGCGTGAAATACTGGAGCAGGAAGCCTGCGGCCGAGGCCGAGTAGCCCGCCGCCAGCACGCCCAGATAGGGACGGTGGCGCTGATAGAACCACAGCACGAGAAATGCCGCGCCGAGTGTGAGGGCGATGCCTGGATTGAGCAGCGCTATGAGCAGGCCGGTGTCCAAGCGCTGTAATTTCCCCTCGCTTCCCCTTGGAGGACCTTAGAGCGGAAGCCCAAACAAGCGGTTAAGCGAAAGCGAATATACGACAGGTGCGTCGACAAAGCCGCTGGGCGGAACCGCGAACGGCGAGCGGCGTTTCACGACGGCAACCAGGAGACGCTCCGATGGCCGACACGATCATGCTGACCGATCACGATGCAATTCGCTCATGGGCCGCGGCACGCGCCGGCTTTCCGGCGATCGTCGACGTGTCGCCCGAAGCCGGAACGCAGCCCATGCTGAGGCTGGTCTTCGGCCAGCATGCCTACCAGGACCAGGATGAGGCCGAACGCCCGGTCAATGCCGGCGGCTACGAACTGGTCGAATGGGACGAATGGTTCAAACTCTTCGACGAGCGCCAACTGGCGCTGCTCGTCGCAAAGGACCAACCCGGCCGCCGTGAGGGATTCCACGAATTCGTCAGGCGGCCCGACTGAAGAATGCCCGAACCGCATTGCGGCTCGGGCTCCTCATATCCGACTGCGCGCGCCTGCCCTATTTCCACTCGCGGATGTCGACGAAATGGCCGGCGATCGCCGCCGCCGCGGCCATTGCCGGCGACACCAGATGCGTCCGGCCCTTGAAGCCTTGGCGCCCCTCGAAATTGCGATTCGAGGTCGAGGCGCAGCGCTCATGCGGCTTCAGCCGGTCGTCGTTCATGGCAAGGCACATCGAGCAGCCCGGCTCACGCCAGTCAAAGCCGGCGGCGACAAAGATCTTGTCGAGGCCTTCGGCCTCTGCCTGTTCCTTGACGAGGCCGGAGCCCGGCACGATCATCGCACTGACCCGCGGATTGACCTTCTTGCCCTCGATCACCTTGGCTGCGGCGCGCAGATCCTCGATGCGGCCATTGGTGCAGGAGCCGATGAAGACGCGATCGAGTTCGATATCGGTGATCTTGGTGCCCGGCTTCAGGCCCATATAGTCGAGTGCGCGCTGCTTGGAGGTGCGCTTGTTCTCATCAGTGATGTCGTCCGGGTTCGGCACGATGCCTTGCACCGAGACCACGTCCTCGGGCGAGGAGCCCCAGGAGACGATCGGCGGCAGCTTTGCCGCGTCGAGCACGACCACCTTGTCGAAATGCGCGCCTTCGTCGGACTGCAGCGTCTTCCAGTAGGCGAGCGCGGCGTCCCAGGCTTCGCCCTTGGGGGCGCGCGGCTTGTCCTTGACATAGGCGAAGGTGGTCTCGTCGGGCGCGATCAGGCCGGCGCGGGCGCCGGCTTCGATCGACATGTTGCAGATCGTCATGCGGCCTTCCATCGACAGCGCACGGATTGCCTCGCCGGCATATTCGATGACATAGCCGGTGCCGCCGGCCGTGCCGATCTCGCCGATAATGGCGAGGATGATGTCCTTGGCGGTGACGCCTTCCGGCAGTGCGCCGTCGACGCGCACCAGCATGTTCTTGGCCTTGCGCTGGATCAGCGTCTGCGTCGCCAGCACATGCTCGACTTCAGAGGTGCCGATGCCATGCGCCAGCGCCCCGAACGCGCCATGCGTCGAGGTGTGGCTGTCGCCGCAGACGATGGTCATGCCGGGCAGCGTAAAGCCTTGCTCCGGCCCGATGATGTGGACGATGCCCTGGCGGATATCCTTCTCGGAATAATATTCGACGCCGAAATCCTTGGCGTTTTTGGCCAGCGCTTCGACCTGGATGCGGCTTTCCTCGTTCTTGATGCCGAACTTTCGCTCCGGCGAAGTCGACACATTGTGGTCGACCACGGCCAGCGTCTTTTCCGGATGCCGAACCTTGCGGCCGGTTATGCGCAGGCCTTCGAAAGCCTGCGGGCTGGTGACTTCGTGGACCAGATGGCGGTCGATATAGAGCAGGCAGGTGCCGTCGTCCTGGCGGTCGACAACATGGTCGTCGAAAATCTTGTCGTAGAGGGTGCGCGGTGCGCTCATTTGCGTAAATCCGTCGATTTAAAAAGGGAAAACGACGCCGGTCGGACCGGCGAAACAGCCTGGCGAGTCTGCCCTAGCTAAGTCGGCTGGTCAGCGCCCCGCAGACGCGCGCGGAAAATCGCGACGGCAGGCGTTTCCTGTCCTGCAGCACGAAACCTTTATAGGCCGGATCGCCAAAAAGCTCTTCCATGGCGCTGCTCATATCAATGTTTTGGCTTTTCGGCAATTGGCGGGTTGTGGCGCGGCTTCCCCTTCTCCCCTTGTGGGAGAAGGTGTCGCCGAAGGCGACGGATGAGGGGTGCTCCAGGGAACGCCAACGCCTCATTCCGTCCAACACCCCTCATCCGTCTCGGCACTGCGCGCCGATCCACCTTCTCCCACAAGGGGAGAAGGAAGAAGGCGCCACTCAAACCACCTCGAACACGAAGGTCTTCACCAGCGCGTCGGGCTCGGCGATTGCGTAGCAGCGGAACCACGGGCTCTCCTCGACCGGCTGCCATTTTTTCGCCTGCTCCAGTTCGCCAAACACGGCTTGAAACCCGCCGCTTTCAAACACCTGGTCGCGAACCGTGAAGATGGCGTGGCCGCCCGTCCTGGTGATGCGTACCAGTTCATGCAGGCCCGACGCCGGTGCGTGGCTGATGGTGAACACGCCGGTCGAGAAAAAGGCGCGGAAATACCCGTCCGCCCAAGGCAATGGCCCGCCGAGCATCGCCTGTTTCAGCTCGCTGTAGGCCTGCCGGCTGCCGGCGATTTTCAGCATGTCCTGCGACAGGTCGAGCCCGGCAATATCGTGGTAGCCGAGTGCCTTCAGGGACGGCCCCGACAGGCCGGTGCCGCAACCGGCGTCGAGCAGCGGCCCTTCGCCCGCCGGCACATGGCGCGCCACCCAGGCGGTGATCAGGAACGGCAGGAGATAGCCGAGCGCCGCGGTTTCGCCGTCATAGGTCGCGGCCCATTGCGCATAGGCCTTGGCGAGCGTCTCAGGCGTGTCGGCCGTATAGACCGCTTCCAGCGCCGCATTGGCCTTGTCGATGATCATGGGTCCTCCCCGGTCGCGTCCGCTCGATGGTAGCGCCGTTTTCGCCTGCCTTCTATTCCCCATGCTGGTGGCGGAGCCGCTTCTCCAGCGCCCGCAAGGCCAACGACAGGCCGACGGTCAGGATGAGATAGATATAGGCGACGATCGAATAGGTTTCGAAGAAGCGGAACGAGCCGGCGGCGTAGATCTTGCCCATCTGGGTGATGTCGGCGACGCCGAGCACCGAGACCAGCGAGGAATCCTTGACCATGGCGAGGAAATCATTGCCGAGCGGCGGCAGGATGGTGCGGATCGCCTGCGGAAAGATGACCAGCCGGAAGCGCTGGGTGCGCGTCAGCCCGAGCGCCTTGGCCGCCTCGATCTGCCCCTTCTCGACCGCCTGGATACCGGCGCGGAACACCTCCGAGATGAAGGCGGAATAGCCGATGGTCAGCGCCATGACGGCGCGCCAAAGCAACGACACGTCGCGTACCAGCAGCTCACCGAAGAGGCCGGCGCTTTGCAGCGGCGCCGTCAGCGCGTTCCATGCCGCGACGAAGGCCGGCGCCCCGGCAAAGGCGATCCAGAACAACAGCACCAGCATCGGCACGCCGCGGATGATCTCGACGTAGAAGCGGCCGATCTGGCTGAGCCAGCGTGAGCCCGACAGGCCCATCAGCGCGACGCCGAGGCCGATCGCGCAAGCCAGCGCGAAGGCGACCACCGTGACGAAGATGGTGACGCCGATGCCCTTGGCGACGGTTGCGAAGACCTGGGCATAGAGGTCGCTGGCAGCGATGAAGATGGCGGCGGCCAAGGCGATCGCCACGGCCACGGCAAGCCACCACGGGAAGTCGGATTTGGCTGAGGCGGGAGGCGCCGACGGCATCAAGCGGTACCGATAACAGAGTCACGAAGGCAGCGTTCTGTCACACCCCCCTCTGGCCTGCCGGCGATCTCCCCCTCCAGGGGGGAGATCGGCAGCTTTGACCTCGCGGCCCGTTCTGCAACACTGAAAATTGGCGAAAGCCGATGCGAAATCCGATCTCCCCCCTTGAGGGGGAGATGTCCGGCAGGACAGAGGGGGGTGTACGAGCGCAGAGTCAGCGCGAGTTCCCGCGCACAATCGTCATGAAATGCGCGCAACAAGCGGGCCTACTGCCCCATCTTGTAATCAAGGAACCACTTCTTGTTGAGCGCGTCGAGCGTACCGTCGGCCTTGAGCGCGGCGATTGCCGCGTTGACCGGCTTCACCAGGTCGGAGCCCTTGGGGAAGATGAAGCCGAAATCCTCGGTGCCGAGTGGGCCGCCGATCAGCTTAAGGCCGCCATTGGACGCATCGACATAGCCCTTGCCGGCAGTGCCGTCGGTGAGCACGACGTCGACGTCGCCGGCCTTCAGTGCCTGCACCGTCGCGCCGAACGTCTCGAACAGCTTGATGCGCGGGTTCTGCTCGTTGCCGTCGAGCACGCTGTAGACGGCGGTGTAGAAGGGCGTCGTGCCGGCCTGCGCGCCGATCAGCCCGTCCTTGAAGGCGGCGAACGTCTTGGCATCGGTGAAGCGCTTCTCGTCGCCGCGCACCAGCATGAACTGTTCCGAGCGCATATACGGATCGGAGAAATCGACCTTCTGCTTGCGGTCGTCCTTGATGGTGATGCCGGTCATGCCGATGTTGTACTGATTGTCGGAAACCGCCTGGATCATCGCGTCCCAAGAGGTATTCTGGTACTCGACCTTGAAATTCAGCCGTTTGGCGATCTCGTTCATCGCGTCATATTCCCAACCGATCTGCTTGCCGGTCTTGGCATCGATGAACTGCAGCGGCGGATAGGCGTTTTCGGTCACCACCACCACCTTCTTGCCGCCGAGGTCGGGCAGCGCCTGCGCCAGAGCCGCGACCGGCACGAGAAGGCAAGCCAGCAGGCCGGCCAGCAGCAGTTTCGAATTGATCATGACTATGCTCCCCAGGAACTGAACCGCCTCGATCGACCGAGGCATGCAGGAAATCCGGCGCCGACTTTAGCTTTCCGCAGGCGCCTTGCAAGCCGCTCTGATGCGCCGCTCGGCACGAAAATGAATTCCAATGCTTTCAACGGCGGCAATTACAGAACGATCCGTATCGATTGCGGACCGGCAAAATCGAATCCACCTCGTGAAATAAAAAGGCGGCCGAAGCCGCCTTTCCAAAACCATGAGTTTTGAAGACGCCTTATTCGGCGGCAGTTGCTTCCGCGGCCTTGGCGGCCTCGTCGGCGGCCTTCTTCTCGGCGGCGTCCTGCGCGGCCTTCTCGGCGGCCAGCGCCTGGGCGGCGGCCACTTTCTCGGCCTCGATGCGCGCCTTCTCGGCGTTCAGCGCATCGCGCTCTTCGTCGTTGAGCTTGCGGGCGCGCACGCCGGTGTTTTCCGAAATGCGGGCCGATTTGCCGCGACGGTCTCGCAAATAGTACAGCTTGGCGCGACGCACCTTGCCGCGGCGCACGATCTCGACGCCCTCGACCATCGGCGAATAGACCGGGAACACCCGCTCCACGCCTTCGCCGTAGGAGATCTTGCGGACGGTGAAGTTTTCCTGGAAGCCGGCGCCGGCGCGGGCGATGACGACGCCCTCATAGGCCTGGACGCGGGTGCGGGTGCCTTCGGTCACACGGACCTGGACGCGCACGGTATCGCCGGGCTGGAATTCGGGGAGCTTGCGCTTGGCTTCGATCTTGGCGGCCTGCTCGGCCTCGAGCTGACGGAGGATGTCCATCTCAAAAATCCACTTCTTGTTCTTCCGACAGTCAGAGCGCCCGACACTCGCCTTGCAGTCGCATCGACCGCTCGGCTATGCCCTTCGTTCGAGAACGTCTGTTCGAGAACATCGGGCAGGGGCGACTACACCGTCATTGTTGACGGGCCAGAAGATCGCTCTTGGCAGATTTTTCTTCCGGTTCGGCGCGCACATACAGCTATTTCGGCGCTTTGTCACGTCTTCGCCGTTTCTTTTTTGGGCCGTTTCTTTTTTGCACTGCTTCTTGGGCTGGCGCCCGCTGTGGCAATCCCGTGATCGCTTGTGGTCCAGGGGGTTGCGCCCGCGCGTCAAGCTTCCTAAGCCGGAAGACAGGCATTTTCCTCCAGCGACGACACCCCTCATGCCAATCTTGGACGCGGTCCTGCTCTTTCTCGCCGGCTTTGTATCAGGCGCGGTCAACGCCGTTGCCGGCGGCGGCACGTTCATAACCTTTGGCGCCATGACCCTGGCCGGCCTGCCGCCGATCGTCGCCAATGCGACATCGTCGGTGACGCAATTTCCTGGCTACATCACCTCGACGCTCGCCTATTGGCACGACATCAAGCATTTCTGGCGCGGCGCACTGCTGCTCAGCCTCATTTCGGCTCTCGGTGCGCTGTCTGGCGCGCTCATCCTTCTAGGGCTCGACAACCCGTCGTTCCGCGCCTTGGTGCCGTGGCTGCTGCTGGCGGCAACCGCATTGTTCGCTGCCGGGCCATGGCTGAAGCCGGCGCCCAAGCCGGAGCATGAGGCCGCGGTAGGTTCGCTGGTCGGGTCGCTGGCGCAGTTCGCCACCGCCGTCTATGGCGGCTTCTTCGGCGCCGGCATGGGCGTCATGATGCTGGCGACGCTCGGTCTCACCCAGTCCGGCGACTATCACCGGCTGAACGCACTGAAGAACATGCTGGCCGTGGTCATCGCTGCGGTTGCCATCCTCGTCTTCGTCTCGGGCGGCGTCATTGCCTGGCTGCAGGCGATCATCATGATCCCGGGTGGCGCGCTGGGCGGCTATGCCGGCGTCTGGATCGCCAGGCGCGTGCCGCAGAACGCGGTGCGCGGCTTCGTCATCGCCGTCGGCCTGTTCCTGGCTTTCTACTATTTCGACAAGGGCTGAGCGGCTGAAAGATCCGGCCGTCGCTCCTTCGTCAGCCTCTCCGCTTCGGCCCGCCGCCACGCCGCGATCTTCCTGTGATTGCCCGAAATCAGCACTTCGGGAATCGGCCGGCCCTCGAACTCCTGCGGCCGCGTATAATGCGGATGTTCGAGCAGGCCGTTTTCAAAGCTCTCTTCCTCGCCCGATACCGCATTGCCCATGACGCCGGGCAGCAGGCGCACCACGGCGTCGAGCAGCACGAGTGCCGCCGGCTCGCCGCCGGACAGGATGAAGTCGCCGATCGAAACTTCTTCGAGGCCGCGCGCCTCGATGACCCGCTGGTCGACGCCTTCGAAGCGGCCGCAGACGATCACCGCACCCGGCCCAGCGGCGAGTTCGCGCACGCGTGCCTGGTTCAGCGGCTTGCCGCGCGGGCTCATCAGCAGGCGCGGACGTGGATCGGCTGCCGGCGAGGCATGGTCAATGGCGCTGGCCAGCACGTCTGCCCGCATCACCATGCCGGCGCCGCCGCCGGCCGGCGTGTCATCGACGGTACGGTGACGATCGCTGGCAAAGTCGCGGATCTGGATCGTTTCGAGCGACCAAATGCCGGTCTCGAGCGCGCGGCCGGCCAGCGACAGGGCAAGCGCGCCGGGAAACATCTCGGGATAGAGCGTCAGCACCGAAGCCGAAAAACTCACCGGTTGCCTCCGGCGTCCCTCGGCCCGCGCGGCCTGCCCTTGGGGTCGAAGCTGTCGCGGTCGGCAGACTCTCCGTCCTCGTCCTCGACCAACCCTGCGGCGGGTGGATCAACGCGGACAAAGCCGCCGGCGATCGACACTTCCGGAACAGCGGCCTGCGTGAACGGGATGAGCACGCCTTTGCGCCCCGCCAGCGTCACGTCGAGAATGTCGCCGCCGCCGAAATTGTGCACGGCGACGACCTTGCCGACGACCGCACCGGTGTCGTCCTTGACCTCCAGTCCGACGAGGTCGGCATGGTAGAATTCATCCTCTTCGCCCTCGTCGGGCAACACCGAACGATCTACGAACAATTCGGTGCCGGCCAGCGCCTCGGCGGCATTGCGGTCGTTGACGCCTTTGAACCGCACCACCACCACGGTGTTGGCGGGCCTGATGTCGACGATCTGGAAGGCGCGGCCATCCCTAGCGTAGAGCGGACCGTAATCGGCCAGCGCCAGCGGGTCGCCGGTAAAGCTCTTGACGCGCAATTCGCCCTTGATGCCATGCGCGGCACCGATCACGGCCATCTGGACGGGGTTTTGCGGCTTGATCATCTGCGGAAAATCCTTTGCCTTGCTCTAACCCCAGCCCGTGGTCATTTCAATGACGCCGCTCTTCACCGCTTCCTAACCCGCGTGCCGGAAGATGGCGGGGAACTGGAAGAGTGCAATGCAGGAATTCCTCATACCGGCAAAACCCGACCTGCAGGCGGCGCGCGAGGCCTGGCTGAAGATGCTGGCGCGCGAACGCCGGCTATCGCCCGAAACCGTCGAGGCCTATGAGCGCGACACGCGCCAGTTCCTGCATTTCCTGACCGGCCATTGCGGCGGCTCGCCCGGCATTTCCGACATCGCCGATCTGCGCCCCGCCGATTTGCGCGGCTTTCTCGCTGCCCGCCGTGCCGAGGGCGCCG
Source organism: Mesorhizobium sp. M1307 (assembly GCF_040318155.1). Taxonomy (NCBI): domain Bacteria; kingdom Pseudomonadati; phylum Pseudomonadota; class Alphaproteobacteria; order Hyphomicrobiales; family Phyllobacteriaceae; genus Mesorhizobium; species Mesorhizobium sp. M1307. The sequence continues at coordinate 37,604 of NZ_JAMYLR010000032.1, forward strand.
GCGCCCGCACGCTCGGGCGCGGGCTGGCCGGCATCCGCTCGCTGCTGCGTTTCCTGGAACGGCGCGGCCTCGCCAATGCGGCAGGTGCGACAGCCTTGCGCGCGCCGCGGCAGCCGAAATCGCTGCCCAAGCCGCTGACCGCAAGCGATGCAAAACACGTCGTCTCGGTGGAAGGCCAACTGGCGGAGGAGCCGTGGATTGCCGCGCGCAACGCCGCCGTGCTGACCCTGCTCTATGGGTCCGGCTTGCGGATCTCCGAGGCGCTCGGCCTGTCGGGCGCCGATCTTTCCTCACCTGGTGATACCGTGCTGCGCGTCACCGGCAAGGGTGGCAAGACCCGGCTGGTGCCGGTGCTGCCGGTGGCGCTGCGGGCGATTGCCGAATACCGCCGCCTCTGCCCTTGGCATCTCGATCCCAAGGGCCTGCTGTTTCGCGGTGCCCGCGGCGGCCCGCTCAACCCGGCAATCGTCCAGCGCGACATGGCCAAGCTGCGCTCGGCGCTCAACCTGCCCGACACGGCGACGCCGCATGCGCTGCGCCATTCCTTCGCCACGCATCTGCTAGGGCGCGGCGGCGACCTGCGCACCATCCAGGAGTTGCTCGGCCACGCCAGCCTGTCGACAACCCAGATATACACCGGCGTCGACACCGCCAGGCTGCTCGAGATTTACGAAGCAGCTCATCCTCGTGCGTGATCGATGCATGTGTCGGTGGCCATCTCGCAACAATTTTGATGCGCCGGTTAACCGTTTTGCCGCTTTTTGCGCCTAGAACCGCAGCATGAAACGCCTCATCGCCATCGCCGACCGCGCGACCCATATGTCGCTGAAGCTGCTCGTCGCGCTCAACGCCCTGTTTTTCCTCTCTTTCCTCATCGTCGCGCTGCTCGCCGCGGGCAAGGCACGCGCCGAGACTTCGGCCTGCGCCGGTAGCGATATGCTGAGCGCGCTGCAAAAGGACGACCCGGCGGCCTACCGCAAGATCGAGGCAGACGCGGCAGCAACGCCGAACGGCAAGGGCCTGCTGTGGAAGCTCGAAAAATCGGGTGAAAAACCGTCCTTCCTGTTCGGCACCATGCACGTTACCGACCCGCGCGTCACCACGCTGCCACCCGCCGCGCAGAAGGCATTCGATGCGGCTGGCACCGTCATCATCGAGACCACCGAAGTGCTCGACAAGCAGAAGATGATGGCCGCACTGCTGAAAGAGCCGGATCTGATGATGTTCACCGACAAGACGACGCTTTCGTCGCTGCTGTCGCCGGAGGATGCGGCGGTGGTCAACAAGGCGCTCGATGCGCGTGGCATCCCGCCAGCGACCGTCGCCAAGATGAAACCCTGGTTGCTGTCGGCGATGGTGGCGCTACCTGTATGCGAAGTCGCCCGCCAGGCTGGCGGTGCGCCGGTGCTCGACGTCAAGCTTGCCAAGGACGCCGAGGCTTCGGGCAAATCGGTCGAGGGGCTGGAGACAATCGCCGACCAGCTGCGCGCCATGGCTTCGCTGCCGATCGCCTTTCACCTGAAGGGGCTGGTCGATACGCTGAGGCTTGGCGACAAGGTGAACGATGTCAACGAAACCATGATCGTGCTTTACCGGCGTGGCGACACTGGCATGTATGTACCGCTGTTTCGGGCCGTCATCCCCGAACAGGTCGACGATCAATCGGGTTACGCCGAATTCGAGCAGACCATGATTACCAGCCGCAACAAGGTGATGGTCGATCGTGCAGCGCCGATCCTCGCCCACGGCAATGTCTTCATGGCGGTCGGCGCCATGCACCTTCCCGGAGCGCAAGGCTTGGTCGAGGGTTTCCGCAAGACCGGCTATACGGTGACCGCCGTCAACTGAACGACACGGCGGAGTTGCACACCGAATCATTGCCGAGGCGGGATCAGCCCTTACTCGTGGCGCGACGGCGGACCAGCCGCGCTTCGTGCCAAGGAACTGAAAAAGGTTCGGTTTGGCTCGATCGAAACCCATTTCGCGGTGGAAATGCATGCCTGCAAGCGATTCTGGATCAGAATTGCCCTGTTTTCGGCGTTTTCAACGCCTAATGTGAAACCGATTCAACGATTGTACGTTGATGGCTATTACTTGATGTTTTTCATCCACGGAGGACACTTTTATGGCGAACACACCCAATCCGAACGACCCATTCACCTCACCGGGTACCGCACGGCCACGCGGCGGCGGCAGCGGCTGGCTGATTGCACTGGTCGTCGTTATCCTGGCAATTGTCGCCTATTATGTTTTTGGAAGACGTAGCGAGGCACCTGCGCCTGCCGAACCGCCCGCAGCCAGCACACCGGCTCCGGCCCCAGCACCTGCCGAGCCGATGAAGCCAGCCGAACCGGCTCCTGCGCCAGCTCCGGCGACACCCGCTCCGGCTCCCGCTCCGGCAGAACCTGCACCCGCTCCGGCCCCTGCGCCAGCCCCGGCTCCGGCTCCCGCACCAGCACCGGCCCCGGCTCAGTGATCAGACTGCTGATTTAATATATGAACGGTCCGCTGAAAGGCGGGCCGTTTTTTTGGGGAGCAGCAGTCGATGGTCTGAGCTGCGATTAGCCATGGGCTAACTTCATCTTCGTCATCCAGCGCGGAGCAGGAGCGAAGCGACATCGCGGAGACCCTGGAATCCATCTGCGGTTCAGAATGGAAGCCGTCTGTGGTGATCCTTCGCGCCCCTCTCTGTCCTGCCGGACATCTCCCCCACTTGGGGGGAGATTGGCTACCAGCCCGCTTTCGCCAATCGCCACCGTCGCCTGCGATTCAACCGCTCAGATATGGATCGGCTTGAAGAACGTCGCCAATGCCGCCTCCTTTACCGCTTCCGACATCGTCGGATGGGCGTGACAGGTGCGGGCTAGGTCTTCCGACGAGCCGCCAAATTCCATCAGCACGGCCGCCTCGTGGATCATCTCGCCGGCGCCGAAGCCGACGATGTGGACGCCGAGCACACGGTCGCTGGCCTTGTCGGCCAGGATTTTCACAAAGCCGTCGGTGTGCAGCATGGCGCGCGCGCGGCCATTGGCGCTGAACGGGAATTTTCCGGCCTTGTAGTCGACGCCGGCCTTTTTCAATTCTTCTTCGGTCTTGCCGATCGAGGCGATTTCCGGCGTGGTGTAGACGACGCTCGGAATCACGTCATAGTTCACATGACCGGCCTGGCCGGCGATGGTTTCGGCCACCGCCACGCCCTCGTCCTCAGCCTTGTGTGCAAGCATCGGCCCGGCGATGACATCGCCGATGGCATAGATGCCATGCACGTTGGTCCTGAGATGGCCGTCGGTCTTGACCCGGCCGCGCTCATCGACGTCGACGCCGGTCTCCTTCAGCCCGAGAGCGTCCGAATAGGCCCGTCGTCCCGTCGCAATCAGCACCGCGTCCGCCTCGATCGTCTCGGCTGCTCCGCCCTTGACCGGCTCGAAGGTAACCGTCGCCCCCTTCTTGGCCTTGGCGACGCCAGTCACCTTGGCGCCCAGCCTGAACTCAAAGCCCTGCTTCGACAGCAGGCGCTGGAACTGCTTGGAGACCTCGCCATCCATGCCGCCCAGGATGGTGTCGAGGAACTCGACCACGGTGACTTTGGCGCCGAGCCGCGCCCAGACCGAGCCGAGCTCCAGACCGATGACACCACCGCCGACCACCACCAGATGGCCCGGCACCTTGTCCAGCGACAGCGCGCCGGTCGACGAGACGATCACCTTCTCATCGAAATCGACCTCGACGCCGGGAATGCCGGCGACGTCGGAGCCTGTGGCGATGACGATGTTCTTGGTCTCGATCTCCTCGACCTTGCCGTCATCGGAGGTCACCGACACCTTGCCGGCCGCAACCACCTTGCCGGTGCCACGAAAACTGTCGATCTTGTTCTTCTTGAACAGGAAGGCGACGCCATTGACATTGGCCGTCACCGTCGCATCTTTGTGTGCCATCATCTTCCCAAGATTGAGCTTGGGCGCGCCGATCTCGACGCCGAGCGCCTCGAAGGAATGGCCGGCCTCGGCAAATATCTCGGACGCATGCAGCAGCGCCTTTGACGGGATGCAGCCGATGTTGAGGCAGGTACCGCCGAAGGTCGGGTTCTTTTCGACTACCGCCGTCTTCAGACCGAGCTGCGCCGCCTTGATGGCGCAGACGTAGCCGCCTGGTCCCGATCCGATGATAACGACGTCATAGGCCATGATACTGTCCCTTTTGCTTTAGCGGCCGCCGCCGATTTCCAGATTGGCGCCTGTTGTGTAGGACGCCTCGTCCGACAGCAGCCAGAGAATTGCGGCTGCGACCTCCTCGGCGGTGCCGACGCGCTGCATGGGCACCACCTTGCGCATTCTCTCGACGCGATCCGGCTGCCCGCCGGAGGCATGAATTTCGGTGTCGATGATGCCCGGGCTGACCGCGTTGACACGAATGCCTTCACCGGCCACTTCGCGGGCAAGCCCGATGGTGAAGGAATCGACCGCGCCCTTCGAGGCGGCGTAGTCGACATATTGACCCGGCCCGCCAAGCCTTGCCGCGATCGAAGAAACATTGACGATGGCGCCACCCTTGCCGCCATGCCTGGTCGACATCCGCTTCACCGCCTCGCGGGCGCAAAGCATCGGCGCGATCACATTGATGCGCATCATGCGCTCCAGCCTTGCAGCGCTAAGCTCGTCGACGCGCGCGCTCTGGTCGACCACGCCGGCATTGTTGACGAGCGCGTCGAGTCGACCGAAACGGCCATCGACAGCCTCGAACATGGCCAATACGTCCGTCTCGCTGCCGACATCGGCCTTGACGGCGAAGGCTTCTCCGCCAGCGGCATCGACGTCGGCGACCACCGCTTCGGCGGCTTTTGCATTCGACGCGTAATTGACCGCAATGCGATAGCCGGCCTTGGCGGCAAGCCTGCATGTAGCGGCGCCGATGCCGCGGCTGCCGCCGGTCACCAGCAGGATTTTTCCGCTCGCGCTCATTCCTGACATCCCTTCAGGGCAAAGACGTCCCAGGGCACCTTGGAAAAGCCGTTGGCGCCATAGGCCGCCGACATCTGCAGCGACGCTCCCAGATCGGGCAGGATCAGCTTCTTCGGCGCATCCTTTCCTTCGCCCGGCAGCAACGCGATATTGCCCTGGTCGTCGGCAGTGTAGATGACGCCCTCCCACACAGTGCAGGCGGCGAGTTCGTCGCCGGTGACGTCGCCGGCCGGGCATTTGTACATCAGCGAGCCATGCGGCCGCGCCACGCCCTCCGTCCACATGACGATGCCGTCGAGCACGACGCCCTTGTCGAGCACCATCTTGAAGCTGTTGGTGACGGCGGCCGACTCGCCGGTCGGCCTGAAATCGATCTCGGCGGCGTTTTCAGGATCGCCATAGACGGCGAGCTCGAGCGGGCAGGCGGCATGGGCGGCGGAGACCGTCTGCACGCCGAGTGCGCAGATTGTGACAAACAAACCGGACCGGAAACGAGACGAACTCATCCGGCGGCGCAGATCCATGCTCCGGCTCACGTCGGCTGCCCCTAGAGGTCGAGCACCAGCCGCTCAGGATCCTCCAGGCTTTCCTTGACGCGGACCAGGAAGGTCACCGCTTCCTTGCCGTCGACGATGCGGTGGTCGTAGGACAGCGCCAGATACATCATCGGCCGGATGACGATCTGGCCGCCGACCACCATCGGCCGCTCCTGAATCTTGTGCATACCCAAAATGCCCGACTGCGGCGCGTTGAGAATCGGCGTCGACATCAGCGACCCGTAAACGCCACCGTTGGAAATCGTAAACGTGCCGCCTTGCATATCCGCAACCGACAGCTTGCCGTCGCGCGCCGCAAGCCCCAGCCTGCCGATGTCCTTCTCGATTTCGGCGATCGACATCTGGTCGGCATTGCGCACAACCGGCACGACAAGGCCTTTCTCTGTACCGACGGCAACGCCGATATGAGCGTAGTTCTTGAAGATGATGTCGGTGCCATCGATCTCGGCATTGACCGACGGGATCTCCTTCAGCGCATGGGTGACGGCCTTGGTGAAGAAGCCCATGAAGCCGAGCTTCACGCCGTGCTTCTTCTCGAACACGTCCTTGTATTTGCCCCTCAGCGCCATCACCGCGCTCATGTCGACCTCGTTGAAGGTGGTCAGCATGGCGGCGGTCGATTGCGCTTCCTTGAGGCGGCGCGCGATGGTCTGGCGCAGCTTGGTCATGCGCACGCGCTCCTCGCGCGACGCATCGTCGGCCGGGGACGGCGCGCGCGCGGCAACGGGTGCCGGTACAGGCGCTGCCTTCGGCATTTCGGCCGGCTGCGACGGCGCGCCCCTGGCGATCAGGTCGAGCACGTCGCCTTTCAGCACCTGGCCGCGCTTGCCCGAGCCCGACACCTGGTCGACTGCGAGATTGTGCTCGGCCAGCAGCTTTGCCGCCGACGGCGCCGGCGGCATGGTGCGCGTCTCGATTGCGCCGGCGTCGCCGGCGATCTTGGCCGTCTCGGCAGCGGCCTGCTTGACGCTCGAGGCCGCAGTCGGAGCCGAGGCCTGCGACACCGCCTCCTGCTTCGTTGCCGGAGCGGCGGCATTGGCTGCCGCGCCGGCGCCTGCCGAAATCGTGCCGAGCAGTGCGCCGACGCCGACCGTCTCGCCTTCCTTGACGGCGATCTCGGCGAGCGTGCCCGCGGCGGCGGCCGGCACTTCCACCGTCACCTTGTCGGTTTCGAGCTCAACCAACGGCTCATCGGCGGCGATCGCGTCGCCGACCTTCTTGAACCATTTGCCGATGGTTGCCTCGGTGACGGATTCACCAAGTGTCGGGACGCGGATTTCGGTTGCCATTGTGCCTGTCCGTTTCTTTCGGTTCTGTTCTATTCACCAAGCGCGTCGTCGAGCAAGGCGGCAAGCTGGGCGAGATGCTTCGACATCAATCCGGTCGCCGGCGAGGCGGCGGCCGGCCGGGCGGTATAGCGCACCTGCTGATGCTTGGCGTCGATATGCGCCAGCACCCATTCGAGATACGGATCGATGAACGACCAGGCGCCCATGTTCTTGGGCTCCTCCTGGCACCACACCATCTCGGCATTGCGGAAGCGCGACAGTTCGGTGATCAGCGCCTTGGCCGGGAACGGATAGAGCTGCTCGACGCGCAGCAAATAGATGTCGTTGATGCCGCGCTTCTCGCGCTCCTCGTAGAGGTCGTAATAGACCTTGCCCGAACAGAGCACGACACGGCGGATCTTCGAATCCTTGGTGAGCTTGATGGCCTGGCCCGACAGCAGCTGGGCATCGTCCCACAACAGCCGGTGAAAGGCGCTTTCGCCCGACATCTCCGGCAGCGTCGATACCGCCCGCTTATGGCGCAGCAGCGACTTCGGCGTCATCAGGATCAGCGGCTTGCGGAAGTCCCGCTTCAACTGCCGGCGCAGTATGTGGAAATAGTTGGCCGGCGTCGTGACGTTGGCGACCTGCATATTGTCTTCGGCGCAAAGCTGAAGGAAGCGCTCGAGCCGGGCCGACGAATGCTCGGGGCCCTGGCCTTCGTAGCCATGCGGCAGCAGGCAGACGAGGCCCGACATTCTGAGCCATTTGCGCTCGCCCGACGAGATGAACTGGTCGAAGACCACCTGGGCGCCGTTGGCGAAGTCGCCGAACTGCGCTTCCCACAGCGTCAGTGCCTTCGGCTCGGCCAGCGAGTAGCCATATTCGAAGCCGAGCACGGCCTCTTCCGACAGCATCGAGTTGATGACCTCGAAACCGGCCTGCGCCGCCGACAGATTGTTGAGCGGGATGTAGCGTGTCTCGTCGCGCTGGTCGTAGAGTACGGAATGGCGCTGCGAGAAGGTGCCGCGCTCCGAATCCTGGCCGGACAGCCGGATCGGATTGCCGTCGAGCAGGATGGCGCCGAAGGCCAGCGCCTCGGCCGTGGACCAGTCGATGCCTTCGCCCGACTCGATCGCCTGGCGGCGGTTGTCGAGGAAGCGGATGATCGTCCTGTGCGCCTCGAAATCCTTCGGCACCTCGGTCAGTTTCTTGCCGATCTCCTTCAGCGTCTTGACCGGCACCGCAGTCTTGCCGCGCCGCTGTTCGTCCTGGTTGTCGGCCGAGCGCAGGCCGGACCAGGCGCCGTCCAGCCAATCGGCCTTGTTGGGCTTATAGTGCTGGCCGACCTCGAATTCCTGCTCGAGATGCGCCCGCCAATCGGCCTTCACCTTTTCGAGCTCGGCCTGGGTGATGTGGCCTTCCGCGATCAGCCGGTCGGCATAGATCTGCATGGTCGTCTTCTGGTTGCGGATCTTGCGATACATGATCGGCTGGGTGAAGGCCGGCTCGTCGCCCTCATTGTGGCCGAAGCGGCGATAGCAGAACATGTCCACCACCACCGGCTTGTGGAACTTCATGCGGAATTCGATCGCCACCTTGGTGGCATGGACCACCGCTTCCGGATCGTCGCCGTTGACGTGGAAGATCGGCGCCTCGATCATCTTGGCCACATCCGACGGATAAGGCGACGAGCGCGAGAAGCGCGGGTTGGTGGTGAAGCCGATCTGGTTGTTGATGATGAAATGCAGCGTGCCGGCGACGCGGTGACCGCGCAGGCCCGACAGGCCGAGGATTTCAGCAATCACGCCCTGGCCGGCAAAAGCGGCATCGCCATGCAACAGCAGCGGCAGCACCTTGGCGCGCTCTTCCAGCGGCACGATCTCCTCGCGGCTGCGGCCGAACAGATAATCCTGCTTGGCACGCGCCTTGCCCATCACGACCGGATCGACGATTTCCAGATGCGACGGGTTGGCGGTCAGCGACAGATGCACCTTGTTGCCGTCGAACTCGCGATCCGACGAGGCACCGAGATGGTACTTCACGTCGCCCGAGCCCTCGACCTCGTCGGGCGCGGCGGAGCCGCCCTTGAACTCATGGAAAATGGCGCGGTGCGGCTTGGCCATCACCTGCGACAGAACGTTTAGCCGGCCGCGATGCGCCATGCCGAGCACGATCTCCTTCATGCCGAGCTGGCCGCCGCGCTTGATGATCTGCTCCAGCGCCGGGATCAGCGACTCGCCGCCATCAAGGCCGAAGCGCTTGGTGCCCTTGTACTTGACGTCGATGAATTGCTCGAAGCCTTCCGCCTCGACAAGCTTCTGCAGGATCGCCTTCTTGCCGGCGGCGGTGAAGGAGATCTCCTTGTCGGTGCCCTCGATGCGGGCCTGGATCCAGGCCTTCTCCTCGGGATCGGAAATATGCATGAATTCGACACCGAGCGTCGAGCAATAGGTCCGGGTCAGGATGTCGAGCATCTGCCGGATGGTGCCGAATTCCAGCCCGAGCACATTGTCGAGGAAGATCGGCCGGTCGTAGTCGGCTTCGGTGAAGCCGTAATTCTCCGGCGACAGCTCGTTATAATCCTCGAGCGGCTTGGCAATGCCAAGCGGATCGAGATTGGCGTGCAGGTGGCCGCGCATGCGGAAGGCGCGGATCATCATGATGGCGCGGACGGAATCGCGCGTCGCCTGATGCACGTCGGCGTCGGAAAGCGCTGCGCCGTTGCCGACGGCCCTGTCCTTGACCTTCTTTTCGATGTGCTTTTCGACCAGGCCCCAATTGCCGTCGAGCGCCGAGACCAGTTCGCCATTGGCCTGCATCGGCCAGGAGGGCTTGGCCCACGAGGCGCCCTTGGCGTTCCTGCGCACGTCGCCGGCGTCGTCCTTCAGCGCCGCGAAGAAGTCCTGCCATTCGGGATCGACCGATGCGGGATCGTCCTCATAGGCGGCATAGAGCGCGTCGATATAATCGGCATTGCCGCCGTAGAGGAAAGAGGTAAGCGAAAACTGGTCGTTGGCCTGATCTTGTCTTGCCATTTTTTTTCCGCGGAGCGCCTGCCCCGTCTCCTGTTTTGGAGGGGAGTAGGGCAATAGGGCAGTACGGGAGTAGGGCAATGCCCTCATCTTGTCCCTACTGCCGTACTGCCCTACTCCCTTACTCCCCTAACCCTTAATCGCCTCGACCAGCGTCGTGCCGAGCCGGGCCGGCGATGGCGAAACCTTGATGCCGGCCGATTCCATCGCCGCGATCTTGTCTTCCGCGCCGCCCTTGCCGCCGGAGATGACCGCGCCCGCATGGCCCATGGTGCGGCCGGCCGGCGCGGTGCGCCCGGCGATGAAGCCGGCCATCGGCTTGCTGCGGCCGCTCTTTGCCTCGTCCTTGAGGAACTGCGCGGCGTCTTCCTCGGCCGAGCCGCCGATCTCGCCGATCATGATGATCGACTTGGTCTCGTCGTCGGCGAGGAACATCTCCAGCACGTCGATGAACTCGGTGCCTTTGACCGGATCGCCGCCGATGCCGACGGCGGTTGTCTGGCCGAGGCCGACATTGGTGGTCTGGAACACCGCCTCATAGGTAAGCGTTCCCGAGCGGGAAACAACGCCGACCGAGCCCTTGCGGAAGATGTTGCCGGGCATGATGCCGATCTTGCATTCGTCCGGGGTCAGGACGCCTGGACAGTTGGGGCCGATAAGCCGCGATGTCGAGCGGTCGAGCCTCGCCTTGACCTTGATCATGTCCATCACCGGTATGCCCTCGGTGATGCAGACGATCAGCGGGATCTCGGCCTCGATCGCTTCCAGGATCGCTTCCGCAGCACCCGCCGGCGGCACGTAGACGACCGAAGCGTTGGCGCCGGTCCTGGCCTTGCCCTCGGCTACGGTGGCGAAGATCGGCAGCGCCTCGCCCTTGGCGCCGGTCCAGGTTTCGCCGCCCTTCTTGGGGTGGATGCCGCCGACCATCTTTGTGCCGTGATAGGCCAGCGCCTGTTCAGTGTGGAACGTGCCGGTCTTGCCGGTCAGGCCCTGCACCAGCACCTTGGTGTTCTTGTCGACGAGAATGGACATCGGAGCCCTTTTCTAAAAACCGTTGATCGAGGAAGGCGAGACGCGCCGGTAGACGCCGCTCACCATGTCTTGCCAGCCATCGCCGCCGGCAGGTTTGAAATGCAGTCGCATGCGGAAGGCATCGGCATTGTCGAAAATATAAGTCACACGCGCGGAGCCGCGCTGCGACGACCGCTCCAGAACCAGCTCCGTGCCGTTCCAGCTGCCCTTGGCCGGCGACGTCGGCACGAAACCCATCGAATCGAACTGGTGCATGGTGACGATTTTGTTTTGCTGGTCGAAGCCGAACACGCTGTACGCGCCGAACGAAACCGTGCCGTCGCGGCGCTGGCGATAGCGCTGCACTACGAACAGGCCGCCGAACTGTGCCTCTGCCAGTATTTCCGAACTCGCTGTTCCGCCATCGGCCCATTTCGTGGCCGACACCTCTTCCTCGCCGCGCCACGCTCCGACCAGCGCCTGCAGGCGCTGGTGATCGGCCGAGAGTGAGGAGAAGGGCGCAGCGTTCATGGTCAGAGCCGCTTTAGATCGGCAACGGTGAGGTCGCTCTTGGCATTGCCGGTGTTGAGCGTCGTAGCTGGCTCGAACATGAGCACGACAGGTTCCTCGCTCAGCGAACGCGGACGGTGCTCGACGGCGCGCGGCACAACGATGAACTCGCCGCTGGAAAGCTCCACCGTGCCGTCGCGGAAATCGATGGCGATGCGCCCGCGCAGCACCAGGAATGCTTCGTCTTCATTGTCATGCGCGTGCCAGTCGAAGACGTCGCCGAACTTGGCGATCTTGACCTGGCTGTCGTTCACGTCGCCGGCGATATGCGGATCGAAGACCTTGTTGATCTTCTGATCCGCCGCCTCGACGAGGTTTATCTTGTGCGGAGGCATCGCCTATCGACCTCTGACTCGCTCTGTTCTCACTGGATAATCCGAAACAGCAATAGGAGGCCCACCAAGAAGAGCATGACGCTCACGCCAAGATGCACCCCAAGGTCAAGCGATCTTGGAAGAACAATTCTGAACGAGGTGTGGCGGCGCATCTTTTCCGACATCTTTCTCCGCTCGAGAAAGGCCCACAGTCCGCCGATACCCATGGCAATCATAAATATTGACCATATTGGATGGGCAAACGGAGCGTTTTCCAAATGCTCAGCCCTTCACGGCCGCGACAATCTTCTTGGCTGCGTCATCGAGGTCATCGGCCGACACCACGTTTAGCCCGCTGTCGTTGATGATCTTCTTGCCGAGTTCGGCGTTGGTGCCTTCCAGCCGCACAACCAGCGGCACTTGCAGGCCGACCTCCTTGACCGCGGCGATCACGCCCTCGGCGATGATGTCGCATTTCATGATGCCGCCGAAGATGTTGATCAGAATGCCTTTGACCGCCGGATCCTTGGTGATGATCTTGAACGCCGCCGTCACCTTTTCTTTCGACGCGCCGCCGCCGACATCGAGGAAGTTGGCCGGCTCGGCGCCGTAAAGCTTGATGATGTCCATCGTTGCCATGGCGAGGCCGGCGCCGTTGACCATGCAGCCGATATTGCCGTCGAGCGCGACATAGGCGAGGTCGTATTTCGACGCCTCGATCTCCTTCTCGTCCTCTTCGGTGGTGTCGCGCAATTCGAGCACGTCGGGGTGGCGAAACAGCGCATTGTTGTCGAACGACACTTTGGCGTCGAGAACGCGCAGCCGGCCGCTCCTCATGACGATCAGCGGGTTGACCTCGAGCAGGCTCATGTCCTTCTCGACAAAGGCCTTGTAGAGGATAGGGAACAGCGTGGCGCCATCCTTGGCGGCGTCACCGTCGAGTCTCAGTGCGGCGTTGAGCTTCTTCATATCGTCGGCCGTCACGCCCTTTTCCGGGTCGATGGCTACGGTGATGATCTTTTCCGGCGTGTCGTGGGCGACCGCCTCGATGTCCATGCCGCCCTCGGTCGAGACGACGAAGGCGACGCGCCCGACCGAGCGGTCGACCAGGATCGACAGATAGAGCTCGCGCTCGATGTCGGCGCCGTCCTCGATATAGAGCCGGTTGACCTGCTTGCCGGCCGGGCCGGTCTGCTTGGTGACCAGCGTATGGCCGAGCATCTCCTTGGCGTTGGCGACGACCTCGGCCACCGACTTCGCCAGCCTGACGCCGCCCTTGGCATCGGGCCCGAACTCCTTGAACTTGCCCTTGCCGCGGCCGCCGGCATGGATCTGGCTCTTGACCACATAGAGCGGGCCGGGCAGCGCCTTGGCGGCAGCTTCCGCCTCGCTCGCCTTGAACACCGGCACGCCCTCGGCCACGGGTGCGCCAAAGCCTTTCAGCAGCGCCTTGCCCTGATACTCATGGATGTTCATGCGCTATGTCTCCAGCTTGCTTGGCGGGCTTGGTTACCGGCTTACTTGGCCGCGAGATGCGGAGCGATCTTGACGCAGGCGTCGCACAGGCCCTGCACCGCCGCGACCGAACTGTCGAACATCTTCTGCTCACTCTTCGCGAGCTCGATCTCGATGATCCGCTCGACGCCGCCGGCGCCGATCACCACGGGAACGCCGACATACGTGTTCTTCACGCCATACTGGCCGGAGAGATGCGCAGCACAAGGCAGCACCCGCTTCTTGTCCTTGAGATAGGCTTCCGCCATCGAGATCGCCGAGGCGGCCGGCGCATAATAGGCCGAGCCGGTCTTGAGCAGGCCGACGATCTCGGCGCCGCCATCGCGGGTACGCTGCACGATCTGGTCGAGCTTTTCCTTCGAGGTCCAGCCCATCTTGATGAGATCGGGCAGCGGAATGCCCGCAACCGTCGAATAGCGGATCATCGGCACCATGGAATCGCCGTGGCCGCCGAGCACGAAGGCGGTGACGTCCTCGACCGACACCTTGAATTCCTCGGCAAGGAAATAGCGGAAGCGCGAACTGTCGAGCACACCGGCCATGCCGACGACATGGCTCTTGGGCAGGCCGGAAAACTTCTGCAGCGCCCAGACCATGGCGTCGAGCGGATTGGTGATGCAGATGACGAAGGCTTTCGGCGCGTATTTCTTGAGGCCGGCGCCGACCTGCTCCATCACCTTCAGATTGATGCCTAGAAGATCGTCGCGGCTCATGCCGGGCTTGCGCGGCACGCCGGCGGTGACGATGCAGACATCGGCGCCCTCGATGCCGGCATAGTCGTTGACGCCGGTCAGCCTGGAGTCGAACCCATCGACCGGCGACGACTGCGCGATGTCCAGCCCCTTGCCTTGCGGGATGCCTTCGGCGATATCGAACAGCACGACGTCGCCGAGATCCTTGAGGCCGACCATGTGGGCGAGGGTGCCGCCGATCATGCCCGAGCCGATGAGCGCTATCTTGTTGCGTGCCATGTCAGGATATTTTCCCTTTGACTATGACGGCGCCCAAATCCTTGACGATTTGATGACGGCGTCGGAGGAAGAGGCCGGAATGCTGCGGAACCGCGAAATTCGCCGCACGCAATAGCCCCGGCCGCACAAAAATTCAAACGATTATTTTGGAGTGAGTAATTTCAATCGGTTAGAAACAATGGGAATTACGTAAACGTCAAAATTCTGAAGCCGGCTAGAGGAATTCTACACAATGGCACTGGAAATCAGAAGGCTGTTTCCTGACGATGACGCCCTTGTGATGCGGGTTGCCGGCGAAGTCTTCGACGAGCCGGTCAGGCCGGATCGGCTCTCCGCCTATCTCGCGGAGCCCTGTCATTTCATGGTCGTGGCCCTCGCCGACGGCATCGTCGTTGGCCAATGCGCAGCCGTCATCCACCGCCACCCGGACAAGGTGAGCGAACTCTACATAGACGAGGTCGGCGTGGCGCCGGCCTTTCAACGCCAGGGCATTGCGACGAGGATGCTCGGCGCCATGTTCGCACTCGGTCGCGAGCATGGCTGTGAGGAGGCGTGGGTCGGCACCGAGCCGGACAATGTTGCTGCTCGCGCACTTTACGAGTCGCGAAAAGAGCCGCATGGGCCGGCGGAGGGGTTCGTCATGTATGTTTATCGGTTATAGGCGCCGGCGGCAGCGGCCCCTTCTGTACTATCCCTCACGCCTGAGCCTGCCGTGCCTCGGTCGATGATCCCTGCGCCCCCTGCCTCTCCGCCCAGTCCTCCAGCCAGTCGTGGCTCTGCATCTCGATCAGCCGCGATGCGGTGCGCTCGAACTCGAAGACTTCGTTGCCGCGCTTGGCCGTATAGAGCTGCGCCGGCGGTGCCGCGGCGCTCATCACCAGCCGTACATGATGATCGTAGAGCGTATCGACCAGCAGGATGAAGCGCTTGGCTTCGTTGCGCTTGCCTTCGCCGAGCACCGGCACATGGTCGATGAAGATGGTCAAGAAACGGCTGGCAATGGCAAGATAGTCGCGGGCGCCGAGCGGCCTCTCGCAGAGATCGGCGAAGGAAAAACGCGCCGCCTCGCCGGCAGCACGCGGCACTACGACGTGCCGGCCCTTCACCGTCAGCATCGTCTCGGCCGTCGGCCTGCCATGCGTCATCACCGCCCACGCGTCGTCGAGCGCATGGTCGGCGGCGGCATCGGCCGGGGTGACGTAGACCGGCATGCGGCTGAGCTTGTCGAGGCGGTAATCCTTGTCGGCGTCAAGCGCCAGCACCTGCGCGTGGCGCTCCAGGATAGCGACAAACGGCAAAAACAACTGACGGTTCAGGCCGTCGCGGTAGAGATCCTGCGGCGCGACATTGGAAGTGGCAACCAGCACCACGCCATTGGCAAACAACGCCGAAAACAACCTTGACAGGATCATCGCATCGGCGATGTCGGTGACGGAGAACTCGTCGAAGCATAGCACCCAGGCTTCCTCGGCCAGCGCGCGCGCCACCGGCGGGATCGGGTCGTCCTCCTTGGCCGTGCCGTTCTTGCGAGCCTGCCGGTGCTTCTGGATGCGGTCCTGCACGTCGGCCATGAAGTCGTTGAAATGCACCCGGCGCTTGCGCCGCACCGGCAGCAGCTCGAAGAACATGTCCATCAGCATGGTCTTGCCGCGGCCGACGCCGCCATGGATATAAAGGCCCTTGACCGCCTCGTGCACCTCGCGCTTGCGGGCGAACAACCACCCCAGCGCGCTTGATTTCTGCGCCAGCCGCTTTGCCGATATCTCTTCGATCAGCCGGTCGAGCGCAGCGGCGATCCGCTCCTGCGCCGGATCGCGCCCGATGGCGCCCGTCTCGACCAGATGGTCATAGCGCTGCTTGACGGTCGCATGGGTCTGGAGGCCGTCACGCAGATGCATTGGTCACGTCGTTCCAGAGCAATTCCAAGAAAAGTGTGTAGCGGTTTTCTGTCCGGAATTGCGTAACAATGGGGGGCCGTTCACTTACCTTGTAAGCGAGATCGGCAGGCCGTTGGAAGTCTGGCCGTCGAATTTCTCGCCGCCCGAAGAATAGAGTCGTGCCAGCGTGCCGCCATTCTCGTCAAAGAGCGTCAGCTGTTTGCCGGCGACGTTCCAGGATTTGATGCCGTCGAGCGGCGCCGGGCAATGCAGCGGTCCGGCGCGGTAGCCCGAACCGAATTTGGTCTGCGGCGTCGCCACCTGACAGCTCTGGCCGGACACGCTTGCCTTCCACACGCCGGCGACGCTGGACGCGGTAAGGTCGGCCGCACCGGCCGGCGCCGTCCCGTCCGGCGGCAGCGAGGCGACCTGGGTGTTCTGCGGCGCGGTAGGAAATTTCGACGGATCGGCCGGGCCGGGTGTCGCCGGTGGCGGCAGCTGGTTTGCGGTCACCTTGCCGGCGGGCGCAGGTTCCAGGGGCGCCGGCTGCTGCTCGTCCATTGATGTGAACCGTGAGGTTGAACAGCCGCTCGCAACGAGCACGGCCAGCGATACGGCCAGCAGGCCGGTTTTCGAAAATTTCATTCTTCAACCTCCGTCGGATCGGGCTGGGGGTGCCGTCCGCGCAATGTCCCCCTCACCAAGATGGCGAAGGTGGCGAAATTTCAACCCGATATGGTTAAAATACGGTTTGCACCGGTAATGTTGCAAATTTGTCGCAAAATGCACATTACCTGAATTGCGTTACGCCTTGGCCGTTTGGCCGACACCTCCGGTTGATTCGAGACGGCGCGCTGGCGCCAAATCCTTGGCGTTCACCTCAAATGCTTGTGCGGGCCGGCTCCGGCATTATCTCTTGGGATCAGCAAACTGCAGGGAGCCGATTTCTTGGCCGCGAGAAAGAGAGCCGCCAACCGCTATTACAGCGGGCCGCCCAGCGATCATTTCGACGGCACCTTGTTCTTCAATCCCAACGGACGGCCGCCGGGTCGCTTTGCCGATCTGTTGAAATGGCAATTGAGCCGCGAGCGCTCGAAATGGCCGGCGGCGGATCCGAGCCCGTTTCCACCGGCAAGACCGGTCGAGCGCATCGATGGTTCTGCGCTGCGCCTCACCATGGTCGGTCATTCCTCGCTGCTCGTCCAGACAGCCGGCCTGAACATCCTGACCGACCCGGTCTGGTCGCGACGCGTCTCGCCGCTCTCCTTCGCCGGTCCGAAACGCGTCAATCCGCCGGGCATCGCCTTTTCGCATTTGCCGCCGATCGACCTCGTGCTGGTCAGCCACAACCATTACGACCACCTCGACCTCGCCACGCTGAAGCGCCTGAAGACAAGACACGACCCGCTGCTGCTGACGCCGCTCGGCAACGACACGATCATCGGCGCTGCCGTGCCCCGTATGCGGCTTTCCGCGCATGACTGGGGCGACCGGGTCGATATCGGCGATGGCGTCGCCGTCTATGTCGAGCCGGTGCACCACTGGTCGGCCCGCGGTACTCGCGACCGGCGCATGGCACTGTGGGCGGGTTTCGTCGTCGAGACACCCTACGCAAAGATCTATTTCGCCGGTGATACCGGCTTCCACGGTGGCATCAATTACCGGCTGATGGCGCAAAAGCACGGCGGGTTCCGCCTCGCCATCCTGCCGATCGGCGCCTACGAGCCGCGCTGGTTCATGGCGCCACATCACCAGGATCCGGAGGAGGCGGTGCAAGGCATGCTTTTGTGCAACGCCGCCTATGCCGCCGGCTGTCACTGGGGCACGTTCCGGCTCACCAACGAGCCGATCGACGAGCCGCCCAGAAAGCTCGGCGAAGCGCTCGATGCTGCCGGCCTGCCGCGGCAACGTTTTCGCGCCTTGCGGCCGGGCGAAGTCTGGGACGTGCCGGCGGTCTAGCGCGGCGACCGGCCTGACGGCGCAGGCGAATCCAAGGCTTCCATACACCTGGCTATGTGGGCGGCGTCGCGGCCTACATATGAGAGAAGGCCGGAGCCAAAGGTATGCATCCAATGGAGGCCAAGAAAATATAGGCCAGGAAAAGCCGTCACGCCACGCTGTTGAACGGGTGCACCGCGCGAATCGAAAATTGGCAAATTTATCCAGTTGTAGTCGAAGAGGTATCCCGTCCCCCAGATAACCGAGCTGACGTTCTCGCTGCTGATATCCATTGACCGGGCACCGCCGACTTCCGCCAGGATTGGGGTTACTGAGTGTTCATTGCAATCGCTGATATGGTCCGAGACTTCACGTTTCTCTACCAACGCCTCCGCAGCGGAAACAAAATCGTCATAGGATTTGTCGGCTTCAGCTAATATCTGGAAGGCATCAGCGGCCACCAACAGTTTTCCATCGGCGCATCCGAGCACACGTCCCAGCACCGTTCCGCCATCTCGGGCAAAACGGCGGACGTTCATATCGTAACCGCCGTTGACACCGGTTACGACCGTCGAGGGGGGATACCGCTGCTCCGGGAAACTGTCGATGGTGATCTCGAAACGTCCCATTTTGTCGAACCACCACAAAACATCCTGGCCGCGATAGCGCCGAGGCACCCGACGATGGGGGCTGACCGAAAGGTAGACATTGCGCCCGGATTGCTGGAGCTCATCGGCTATCTGGCTTCCAGATGCGCCGCTGCCCACCACCAGCACCGCTCCGGGGGGAAGTTCGTCGGGGCTGCGGTAGTTCGAAGCGTAAACCTGGTAAACGGATCGAGGCAAATCCCTGGCGGCCGCCGGTACCATCGGACGCTGGAACGGGCCCGTCGCCACTACGACATTGCGGGCTCTCATGCTGCCGGTGTTTGTCTCCAATGCATAATCGCCGGTATCCCTGTGCCGGAGCCTCGTGACCTCGACACCCTGGCGAACCGGAGCTGCAATTTTGGCCGCATAGTGCTCGATGAATCGCGTGACAGCGGTGTGATGGGCGAACCCCTCTGGTTCGGGGCCCTGATAAGAAAGCCCAGGAAGCTCTATTGCCTGGTTGATGAATTGAAATCGGAGCGAATCCCAACGCTCCGTCCGCCAGCGTTCGGCAATACGAGCGCGTTCCAACACAACATGCTCACGTTCATGTTGTTGAAGATAGTAGCTCATGGCGAGCCCCGCCTGGCCGCCACCAATAATGATTGTGTCCCAACGCTCGGTCATTGGAAATTTACCAAGCCGTCGAGACTCAAATATGCAAGTCCCGAATTTCCTATCCGCCGGCCGCAGCTCATGTGCCAGCTAACATGTCGTTTGGATCATTCAATACTATGACACATTGCATCCGTAGCTGCATATCCCAGCCGGGTTCTCCGACCCGCCCCAGCCACCGCCGGCGGAACCCAAGGCCTCGCTGAAGCGTTTGTACGTGTTCAAACCTGTCGGCTGCGAGGTGTCTCTCATGATCAGGTGGATCATCATTCTTTTGATTATCGCGGCCGCGGCGAGCCTGCTCGGCATGCCGGCACTGGCCGGAGCCGCCGCCACCGGCGCGCGCATCCTCATCGGCATCGTGCTGATCATCTTCCTGCTGATCGTGCTTGGCGTCTTCGCGGTGACTTGAAAATCACGCCGCGCTGGTAATTTCTGCCGCTATCCGCCATATAGGCGCCAAACCGGCAAGAGACCTTTCGATCGATGGCAAGCGCGGCCCCTTTCGCCAAGATGAACGGCATCGGCAACAAAATCATCGTTGCCGATATGCGTGGCCGTGCCGATCGCGTGACGCCTGCGGCAGCCGTCGCACTTAATGCCGATGCGGCGACCAGGTTCGACCAGATCATGGCGATCCACGACGCCCGGACGCCGGGCACCGCTTTTTTCATCGACATCTTGAATTCCGACGGCACCAGCGCGCAGGCCTGCGGCAACGGCATGCGCTGCGTCGTCCAGGCGCTCGCCGCCGAGACCGGCCAGAAGACATTTGCCTTCGAGACCGTCGCCGGCATCCTCAATGCCGAGGAACATGCCGACGGGCTGATCTCGGTCGACATGGGCAGGCCGCGCTTCGGCTGGCAGGACATCCCGCTGGCCGAGGAGTTTCGCGACACCCGCATGATCGAGCTGCAGATCGGCCCGATCGATGCCCCGGTGCTGCATTCGCCATCGGTCGTTTCGATGGGCAATCCGCACGCCATCTTCTGGGTCGACCGCGACGTCTGGTCGTACGAGCTCGAGCGCTTCGGCCCGCTGCTCGAAAATCACCCGATCTTCCCCGAGCGCGCGAACATCACCATCGCGCAGGTGACCTCGCCGCAGACCATCGTCATCCGCACCTGGGAGCGCGGCGCCGGCCTGACCAAGGCCTGCGGCTCGGCTGCTTGCGCCGCTGTGGTCGCCGCGGCCCGCACCCGGCGCACCGGCCGCAGCGTCACGCTGATGACGCCCGGCGGCGGCTCGCTGCATGTTTTGTGGCGCGACGACGACCACGTCATCCTGACCGGTGCCGCCGAATGGGAATTTTCCGGCAGCTTCGATCCGTCGACCGGGGCGTGGGCGCGCGACACCGAAAGCGCCGCCTGATGGCTCCTCTTGGCAACAAGGGTATCGAGGTCGTTACCTTCGGCTGCCGGCTGAACACCTATGAATCCGAGGTGATTCGGCGTGAAGCCGAAAGTGCGGGCCTCGGCGGGCTCGAAGGCGGTGCCATCATCTTCAACACCTGCGCCGTCACCGGCGAGGCTGTACGCCAGGCCAAGCAGTCGATCAGAAAAGCCCGCCGTGAGAACCCGGCTGCCCGCATCATCATTACCGGCTGCGCCGCGCAGACCGGCCCGCAGGATTTCGTCGCCATGGACGAGGTCGATCTCGTCCTCGGCAATGAGGAAAAGCTGAAGGCGCATTCCTATCGCGCGCTGCCGGATTTCGGCGTCAACGACACTGAGAAGGCGCGCGTCAACGATATCTTTTCGGTGCGCGAGACGGCCGCCCACATGGTCGACGCCATCGAGGGCCGGGCGCGCGCTTTTGTCCAGGTGCAGAACGGCTGCGACCACCGCTGTACCTTCTGCATCATTCCCTACGGTCGCGGCAATTCGCGCTCGGTGCCGATGGGCGCCGTGGTCGAGCAGATCAAGCGACTCGTCGGCAATGGTTATGCCGAGATCGTGCTGACGGGCGTCGACATGACCAGTTTTGGCGCCGATCTGCCGGGCGCACCGAAGCTCGGCAAATTGGTCAAGACCATCCTGAAGCAGGTGCCAGACGTGAAACGCCTGCGGCTTTCCTCCATCGACTCGATCGAAGCCGACGACGATCTGCTGGACGCCATCGCCACCGAGCCGAGGCTGATGCCGCATCTGCATCTGTCGCTGCAATCGGGTGACGACATGATCCTGAAGCGGATGAAGCGCCGGCACAGCCGCGACCAGTCGATCCGCTTTTGCGAGGATGTGCGCAAACTGCGCCCCGGCATTGTTTTCGGCGCCGACATCATCGCCGGCTTCCCGACCGAGACGAACGCCATGTTCGAAAACTCGCTGGAGATCGTCGAGGAATGCGGCCTGACGCATCTCCACGTCTTCCCGTTTTCGCCGCGCCAGGGCACGCCCGCCGCTCGCATGCCGCAGCTCCGCCGCGACGTCGTCAAGCAACGCGCGGCACGCCTGCGCGCCGCCGGCGAGGCCGCCTATCGCCGCCATCTTGCCTCGCTCGCTGGAACGCATCAGTCGATCCTGGTCGAGCGTGACGGCCTTGGCCGCACCGAAGGGTTTACGCTGGCCGCGGTCTCTGCCGGCGCTCCGGGCGACATCGTCGAGGCTGATATCGCCGGCCATGACGGTATCCGACTGATCGCCGCGCCGCTTGCCGCCCGCGCCGCCTGAGAGCGCAAGACATGGCTGGTTTTTTCAAGAAGATATTTTCGTTCGGCAAGAAGGAAGTCGTCGAGGAGCGGCCCGACGAGACCGCACCGCTGCCGCCGATCAAATGGGACGAACTGGAGGCGCTGAAACCGGCCGCCGAGCAGGCCGTCCCGGAGTTTTTGAAACGCGACGAGTCGCGACCCGAAGTCGAAGCCGTACCTCCACCGCCAGTCGAACCAGAGTTGCCTCCGGCACCCCAACCGGCGCCGGAATCGCAGAAGCCTGAGCCGCCGCCGACCATTCCACCCGAGCCGGAAACGCCTGCTGAGGAACCGGAGGAGATTCGGGCCGAGCCGCAGCAGCCAGAAATCGTCCCCTCCCAGCCAGAACCTGCACCCGTCGAAATGCCGGTAGTGCCCACCGAGGCTCCCTCAGCAGCGCCAGCGCGCGAAGTCTCGCCCGCCGAAATACCGCCCCCGATCCGCCAGCCAGCGCCGGCCGAGACGAAACCGATCTTGACCGAGATCGCGCCCGAACCGGAGGTCGTGCCGGCGCCCCACCCTCCCATCGAGGGGGAGGTAAAGCCCGAGCCAGAAGCCGTTCCGCAACCAGCGCCGGAGCCAAAGCCCGCCCCCGGCAAAGTCACCGTAACCAAGAAGGTCGAGCAGAAAGCCGAGCCGCAGAAGGCACCCGAACCGGCGCCGAGGCGCTCCTGGTTCCAGCGCATGCGAGACGGGCTTGCCCGCTCTTCCAAGGAGTTGTCGGGCAACATCGCCGGCGTCTTCACCAAGCGGAAACTTGACGAGGACACGCTGCAGGACCTGGAGGATGTGCTGATCCGCGCCGATCTCGGCATGGAGACGGCTTTGCGCGTTACCGACGCGCTCTCCGCCAGCCGCTACGGCAAGGACGTCTCCGACACCGAAGTCCGGGCCATCATGGCGGCCGAGGTGGAGAAGGTGCTGACCCACGTCGCCATGCCGCTGGAACTCGATCTCAGCCACAAGCCGCATGTCATCCTGGTCGTCGGTGTCAACGGCACCGGCAAGACCACGACCATCGGCAAGCTGGCGGCGAAGCTCACCGATGGCGGCCTCTCGGTGATGCTCGCCGCCGGCGACACTTTCCGCGCCGCCGCGATCGAGCAGCTGAAAATCTGGGGCGAGCGCACCAACTCGCCGGTCATTGCCTCGAAGCTCGGCGCCGATGCCGCAGGCCTCGCCTACGACGCCTTCGAGCGCGCGAAGGAGGCCGGCTCCGACGTGCTGATCATCGACACCGCCGGGCGGCTGCAGAACAAGACCGAACTAATGGCGGAACTAGAAAAGATCGTCCGCGTACTGGGCAAGCTCGATCCGGAAGCGCCGCACACCGTGCTGCAGACGGTCGATGCCACCACCGGCCAGA
Organism: Mesorhizobium sp. M1307; assembly: GCF_040318155.1. NCBI lineage: Bacteria > Pseudomonadati > Pseudomonadota > Alphaproteobacteria > Hyphomicrobiales > Phyllobacteriaceae > Mesorhizobium > Mesorhizobium sp. M1307. Next base: position 60,941 of record NZ_JAMYLR010000032.1, read on the forward strand.
ACGCGCTCAACCAGGTCGAGATCTTCCGCAATGTCGCCGGCGTCAACGGCCTGGTGATGACCAAGCTGGACGGCACGGCGCGCGGCGGTATTCTGGTGGCGATCGCGGCAAAGCATAAATTGCCGGTCTATTTCATCGGCGTCGGCGAACAGGTCGACGACCTCGAACCCTTTTCCGCAAGCGAATTCGCCAGGGCGATCGCTGGCGTGGCTTGACGAGCATGATCCCAAAAAGTTGCAGGCTTTTTGGATTGAATCATGCGTAAGAAGGACCTTATGAGCCCACCCATCCTCGAACGCGACCTGTCCGATCCGCGCCGCAAGGCATTGAACCCCGGCCTGAAATTCCTGCTCGAACTCGGGCCTGGCCTGGTGTTCTTTTTCACCACCATCCGCGGTGCGTGGCTTGTCGGGAAGTTTCCGATCCTCGGCCATATCGGCGAGCCTATCCTGATTGCCACGGCGTTCTTTATGGTGGCGACGGCACTGTCGCTCAGCGTTTCGTGGATTTTGACGCGCAGCTGGCCGATCATGCCGCTTGTCTCGGCCATCGTGGTGTTTGTGTTTGGCGCGCTGGCGCTGTGGCTGCAGGACAAGACCTTCGCTTTCATGAAGCCGACAATCATCAACAGCCTGTTCGGCATCACGTTGCTTGGCGGGTTGGCGTTTGGCAGATCGCTGTTGGGCTATGTCTTTGATTCCGCCTTCAATCTCGACGCCGAAGGCTGGCGCAAGCTCACTTTCCGATGGGGGCTCTTCTTCCTTTTTCTGGCTGCGCTGAACGAGGTCGTGTGGCGCAACTTTTCTGAGGAAGCCTGGCTTTATTTCAAGGTCTGGGGCACGATTCCCATTACCCTTGTCTTCACGTTAAGCCAAATGCCGTTGATCCTGCGCCATTCGCTCGAGGACAAGACCGGCAAGGAAGAGAAGGCCGGCAAATAGAGTATCCGTGTTGGTCAAGGGAGAGATGGTGTCCAGGTCCGATTGTCCCTGAGTAGTGCGTTTGCGAGGATGATGAGCTTTC
>NZ_JAMYLR010000033.1:0-60328 GCF_040318155.1 Mesorhizobium sp. M1307
TCCCATCAGCCATCGCATCAAGAAATGCGCCTGGAACGACGACTATCTCATCAATGCCATCACTCATATGCGATAGCCCTGCCCTTGAGGGGGAGATGGCCGGCAGGCCAGAGGGGGGTGGGCTCGGCCATTGTCAGGTGTTTCCTTCGATCAACACCTGTCGTAGCGTCGGGTAGCGCGACATGCGTACGCGTCATCCGGCCGATCCCCGCGTCACTGCCGGCATCGTCGCGCTCGCCGCCATCGCGCTGCTGATCGGCGGTGCATTCGCCGGGCTCGTCGTCGAAGCCACACGCGACCTGTCCGGCGCCGCCGCCGCTTTCGATTCCTATCTCTTGCGCGTCGTCCGTTTCACGCTCTGGCAGGCTCTGCTGTCGACCCTGCTCTCCGTCGCACCGGCGCTGTTTGTCGCGCGTGCACTGTCGCGGCATCCACAGCTTTTCGGGCGAGGCTTCATCCTGCAGCTTTTCGCCGTGCCGCTGGCGCTGCCGGCCATTGTTGCCGCACTCGGTGTCTTGGCGCTCTATGGCCGCGCCGGCTATTTTGCCGGCACGCTGGGCGCGCTAGGCGGCCAGAGCTGGCCCGGCATCTATGGCCTGTCGGGCATACTCGTCGCCCATGTCTTCTTCAACCTGCCGCTAGCGACGCGGCTGTTCCTGGAGGCGTTGCAGACCGTGCCGGCCGACCAATGGCGGCTGGCGAGCCAGCTTGGCATGGGTGCTGCGCCGGCCTTCCGGCTGATCGAATGGCCACCGCTGCGTGCGGTCTTGCCCGGCGTTGCCGGGCTCGTTTTCATGCTGTGCATCACCTCCTTCACCATCGTGCTTACGCTCGGCGGCGGACCCAGCGCGACGACGCTCGAGGTTGCCATATACCAGGCGCTGCGTTTTGACTTCGACCCGGCGCGGGCGGTGACGCTGACCCTGCTGCAGATTGCCCTGACCTTCGTCGTCGTGCTGGCCTTGACGCGGCTCGGCGCCAATATGGTCGGGGATGCCAATCTGCCGGTGGCGCCGCGCCGGTATTTTTCAGCCGGTGCGGCCGAGACCGTGCTGAACGCATTGGCGATCGGGCTCGCACTGCTGTTTGTCGCCGGGCCGATGGCGGCCACGTTGGCAGCCGGGCTTGGCGCCGATCTCGGCCGCCTGGCCGGCGAGAGCGCGGTGCGGCAAGCGACGGCGACCAGTGCCGTGCTCTCCCTCCTATCGGCGCTGCTCTCTGTGGCGTTGTCGCTGTCGCTGGTCATGGCGCGCCGGGCGCTGGCGCTCACCCGGCGGCAGGGCCGGCGGACACTGCTCGAACATCTGGCCGACACCGGTGCGGGGTTCGTGCTGGTGGTGCCGCCCATCGTCATCGGCGCCGGCTGGTTCCTGCTCTTGCGCACCGTCGGCGATGTCTTTGCGATTGCCCCTGTCATGGTGGTTGCGGTCAATGCGGTGATGGCGATGCCGTTCGCCATCCGCGCCATCCGCCCTGCCTATGACGCGGCGAGCGAACGCCACGAACGGCTCTGCGCACAGCTTGGTATCTCGGGCTGGAACCGGTTGCGGCTGGTCGACTGGCCGTCGCTGCGGCGGCCGCTCGCCACCGGCTTCGCTTTCGCCATGGCGCTGTCGCTCGGCGATCTCGGCGTCATTGCGCTGTTCGGCAGCGATTCCGTGCAGACCTTGCCCTATCTGCTGCTGGCGCGCATGGGCAGTTACCGCACCGAGGATGCCGCCGGCCTGGCGCTGCTGCTCGGCCTTGTCTGCCTGGCGCTGGTGTTGGCCGCGGACTGGCTGGGAAGGGGCGAGAAATCATGATGCCGACCAGCCCGGAACGGTCCATTTCGGTGGAAAAAGGCGCGGCCGTACGACTCGATAATGTCTCGTTCAGCTATGGTGAAACGCCGCTTATATTCGATGTCGATTTCCCGGCGTCGGAAATCACCGCCATTATGGGGCCGAGCGGTTCGGGAAAGTCGACGCTGCTCAATCTGGTGGCCGGCTTCGAGACGCCGCGGTCAGGCCGCGTGCTGATCGGCGGCGCCGACGTCAGCACTGCGCCGCCATCAGCGCGGCCGGTATCGATGGTGTTCCAGGAAAACAACCTGTTTGCCCATCTTTCCGTCGAGCAGAATGTCGGGCTCGGCCGCTCGCCTTCGCTCAGGCTGAGCGAGGCTGACCGCGCCGCAATCGCCGCAGCGCTGAAGCGCGTCGGCCTTGCCGGCAAGGAAAGCCGGCTGCCGCGCGAACTCTCCGGCGGCGAGCGGCAGCGCGTCGCGCTCGCCCGGGTCCTGGTGCGCGACCGGCCGGTGTTGTTGCTCGACGAGCCGTTCGCTTCGCTCGGACCGGCACTGCGCGACGACATGCTCGACCTGGTGGCCGACGTCCATTCGGAGCAGCGCATGACGGTGCTATTCGTCACGCACCAGCCGGACGATGCGCGCCGTATCGGCCAAAACATGGTTTTCCTGGATGGTGGCACGGTTGCCGCGACGGGCACCGCGGCCGATTTTTTCGTCGGGGCTGGACCGGAGGCATTCCGACGCTATATCGGCTCGGGTCCGTTTGCGGTTGGATCACGAGATGTTGCCCGGAAGCGGACATAATTTATGGTCAAACCGGCGGAAGGCGAAGCGGCGCTTGCTTGCCATGGTCGAGGTAGTGTGGCTAGGTCCGCCAGGAGCTGGTCCGGCCTAGACTGTGATTTGCCCTTGCTGCCTCGTATCTGTCGGACGCACGAAGGACGCCGTAGCACTTGATTTTGCGCGTGATGCTTTCCGGAAATCGCGTCCGATTTTCGCGGTCACGTGCCAGGACTTGAAAGGAAGCCGATCTGCCGACCGGCATCGACAATCGGAGGGTGAAACCGCTGGCGCGCTTTCTGGCGCTGGCCGGTCTCGCTGTGGCGCTGGCAAGCTGCCAGATGTTCACGCCTCCCGACGTGCAGGAATCAGGCTTCCAGCCCTCCGACAAGCCGATCACGGTCGATAATGTCGCCGCCAACGGCAAGCTCGCTCAACTGGCGAAGGCCCAGCACCCGCGCATCCTCGCCACCTATGGCGGCGAGTATTCCGACCCCAAGCTCGAGCGCATGGTGGCCAAGATCGTCGGCAGACTGACCGTGGTGTCGGCCAACCCAACCCAGACCTACCGCATCACCATCCTCAACTCGCCCAACGTCAATGCCTTCGCGCTGCCGGGCGGCTATCTCTACATCACCCGCGGGCTGCTGGCGCTGGCCAACGATTCCGCCGAGCTTGCCGCCGTCATCGCGCATGAGATGGGCCACGTTACCGCCAACCACGGCCTGCAGCGCCAGCAGCTGGAAGCCGAAGAGGGGTTGGCGACCAAGGTCGTTTCGGACGTGCTCGGCGACAACCCGACGGCCAAGGCGGCGCTGATCCGCGGCAAGCTGAGGCTGGCCCAGTTCTCGCGCAATCAGGAGCTGGAGGCCGACGCCATCGGCATCAAGTCGATCGGCGAAGCCGGTTTCGATCCCTACGCCGCCGGCCGCTTTCTGCAGTCGATGTCGGCCTATACCGATTTTCGCTCGATCAGCGGCGCTACCGACGCCAGCCTCGACTTCCTGGCGACGCACCCCAACACGCCGCAGCGTATAGACCTCGCGCAGCGCCACGCCCGCCAGTTCGGCGCGCCCGGTGTCGGGTCGCGCGACCGCGATTCATTTCTTGCCGGCGTAGACGGGCTGCTTTACGGCGACACGCCGGAGGAAGGCTATGTGCGCGGCGAAACCTTCCTGCACCCTGGCCTCGGCGTGTCGTTCTCGGTGCCCAACGGTTTCGTCATCGACAATTCGGCGGCGGCGGTGACGGCGACCGGCCCGGGCGACATGGCGATCCGCTTCGACGGCGTTTCGATCGACAAGAACCGCTCGCTGACCGACTACATCCGCAGCGGTTGGGTTGCCGGCCTCGACGACAGCAGCGTGCGCCAGGAGACGATCAACGGCAACGAAGCGGCAACCGCGCATGCCGGCGCCGATGGCTGGCAATTCGACATTGCGGTGATCCGCGCCGGCGGCCAGGTCTACCGCTTGCTGACTGCTGCACCGTCGGCCAGCACCTCGCTGAGCACGGTGGCGCGCTCGGTCAGCGGCTCGTTCCGCATCCTGAGTGCTGCCGAGAAGGCGGCGTTGAAGCCGCTGCGTATCCGCATCGTCACGGTGCAGCCCGGCCAGACAATGGGCTCCCTGGCCGCACAGATGGTCGGCGTCGACCGCAAGCTGGATTTGTTCAGGGTGCTCAACGCGCTGTCGCCGGGTGCCGCGGTTTCGGCCGGCGACAAGGTCAAGATCGTCACCGACAAATAGCAGCCGACGCGATTCAGGCTGCGAGAAATTCCGGATTCTGCTTTACCAGCGCCGCCTTGAGCTTTTCCATGGCGCGCGCCTCGATCTGCCGGACACGTTCCTTGGAGATGCCGAGGGTCTCGCCGAGCGCTTCGAGCGTCGCGCCCTCGTCGCTCAGCCGGCGTTCCTCGATAATCCTGAGCTCGCGCGCATTGAGAGCGCCGAGTGCCGTCTTCAGCCACACCGAGCGGCGTTCGACGTCGATCGTATCGCCGACGACCTCATCGGGCAGCGGGTCATCCGAAACCAGGAACTCCATCCGCTCGGTTGCGCCCGCATCGTCGGCTAGCGGCGTGTTGAGCGAGCTGTCCGGCGCCGAAAGGCGGGAATCCATCATCGCCACATCGGCCTCCGATACCCCGAGAGCCGCCGACACTTCGCGGTAGAGCGTGGCATTCGACATCTGCTCGGCGCCGTTTGCCAGGCGGGCGCGCAGGCGCCGCAGGTTGAAGAATAGCGCCTTTTGCGCCGAGCTGGTGCCGCCGCGCACGATCGACCAGTTGCGCAGGATATAGTCCTGCATCGAGGCGCGAATCCACCAAGTCGCGTAGGTCGAGAACCGCACCTCGCGCTCGGGCTCGAAACGGGCCGCTGCCTCCAGCAGCCCGACATGGCCTTCCTGGATCAGGTCGCCCAGCGGAAGGCCGTAGTGGCGAAACCGCGACGCCATGGAAATGACCAACCGCATATGCGCGACGGTGATGCGGTGCAGCGCGTGCTGGTCATTGTTTTCCTTCCAGCGCAGCGCCAGGAGATGCTCTTCGTCACGTTCCAGATAAGGGGCTTTCATCGCCGCGCGAACCATGGTCCGTCCTGCACTGTCTTCCATCATGCCGCGCTCCTGCTCCAGGCGTTGCGGTGCAATCGAATCGTGAGTTGGCGCCGATGGTTGAAATGGCGGCGCCGCGCCCTACAACAGCGAAGAACGTGCCATGCGGGGGAATGTTCCCCCGGACTGTCATGTCGATTGTGCTGTTCCAGGCGATTCGCCACCGGCCTTGACTCAGCCGGATGGCGCCGGGAGATGCTGGTTGAGAATTGGATTTCAAGGGCGCGAGATTTTTGAAATTTAGTTTCTTATTCTGGCATCGCGCATCTGTCATTTTCCGGCACTCGCAATGACGCCGGACATCGGCCAAGGACGGGATCACAGAAAAATGAAATGGCTCAAATCGCTCATTATCGCCGGAACGCTGCAGGTTCTGGCCGTCGCCGCCAGTCATGCCGGCGCCAATCTCGACCAGATCAAGCAGGCCGGCGTCTTCAAGGTCGGCACGGAAGGAACCTATGCGCCCTTCACCTATCATGATGCTTCCGGCGCGCTGGTCGGCTTCGACGTCGAGATCGCGCGGGCCATCGCCGAGCGCCTCGGCGTCAAGGCCCAGTTCCTCGAAGGCAAATGGGACGGGCTGATCGCCGGTCTCGACGCCAACCGCTACGATGCCGTCATCAACGAGGTCGGCATCACCGAGGCGCGCAAGGCTAAATATGATTTCTCCGATCCTTACATCGCCTCCAAGGCAGTGCTGATCGTGCGCGGCGACAACACCGACATCAAGGGTTTCGCCGATCTCAAGGGCAAGAAGGCGGCGCAGTCGTTGACTTCGAACTTCGGCAAGCTGGCTGAAACCAACGGCGCCGAACTCGTCGGCACCGACGGCTTCGACCAGTCGATCCAGCTGCTTCTTACCGGCCGCGCCGACGCCACCATCAACGACAGCCTGTCCTTCCTCGACTTCAAGAAGCACAAGCCCGACGCCAATGTGAAGATTGCCGCCCAGGAAGAAAACGCCGACTATTCCGGCGTCATCGTGCGCAAGGGCGATCCGGAACTGGTGGCCGCCATCAATAAGGCGCTGGCCGACATCAAGGCCGACGGCACCTACAAGAAAATCGCCGACACCTATTTCGGCCAGGACGTTTCGAAGTAAAACGGCTTTCTCGTGTGGGCCGAATGCCGGCCCGCGTCGTTCGTATCGCGGCGAGCTGTCTTTCGACGGCCCGCCGCTTTCGCGTGATATGAGCGACGGCAATCTGGCAAGGAGGAGCCTTCGTGCCGCACTGGCTGCAATTGATGCTGGAATCCCTGCCTACGCTGCTGTGGGCTGCACTGATCTTCACCGTGCCGTTGACGCTGCTGTCGTTTGCATTCGGTCTTGTCCTAGGCCTGGTTGTAGCGCTTGTCCGGCTGTTCGGTCCCAAACCGCTGGTCGCCGTGGTCCGCTTCTACGTCTGGATATTCCGCGGCACGCCGCTTCTCGTGCAACTGTTCCTTATCTTCTACGGCCTGCCATCGGTCGGCATCCTGCTCGACGCCTTTCCAGCAGCACTGATCGGCTTCACCTTGAACATCGGTGCTTATTCGTCGGAAATCATCCGCGCCGTCATCGGTTCGGTGCCCAAGGGCCAGTGGGAAGCGGCCTATTCGATCGGCATGACCTGGGCCCAGGCAATGCGGCGCACCATTCTTCCACAGGCGGGCCGCGTCGCCGTGCCGCCGCTGTCCAACACCTTCATCTCGCTGGTCAAGGACACTTCGCTCGCCGCCGCCATCACTGTGCCGGAGATGTTCCAGGCAGCGCAGCGCATCGTCGCCACCACCTATGAGCCGCTGATCCTCTATGTCGAGGCAGCGGCCCTCTATCTGGTCATGAGCTCCGTGCTGTCGGCCTTGCAGGCGCGGCTGGAAACGCGGCTCAACCGTTATGGCGGCTTCCTGGAGGCGCGCGCATGATCGGCCTCACCAACATCGAAAAGCGTTTCGGCGACAATTTGGTGCTGAAGGGCGTCACCGTCACGATCGAGGAAGGCAGCGTTACGGCGCTTGTCGGGCCGTCGGGCGGAGGGAAGAGCACGCTTTTGCGCTGCATCAACCTGCTCGAGCTGCCGACTTCAGGCACGGTACGGATCGGCGACGATGCACTCGAATTCCATCCCGGCGGCAGGGTCTCGACCAGGGATATCCAGCGGCTGCGGCTGCAGACCGGCATGGTGTTCCAGAATTTCCAGCTGTTTCCGCATCGCACTGCGATCGAGAACATCATGGAGGGGCTGGTGACGGTGCTGAAATGGCCCAAGGAGAGGGCGCGCGGACGGGCGCTGGCCCTGCTCGAAAAAGTCGGCATGGCGCACAAGGCCGATGCCTGGCCGGCGACCCTGTCGGGCGGCCAGCAGCAGCGCGTGGCGATTGCCCGGGCGCTGGCGCCTTCGCCGAAGGTCCTGCTCTGCGACGAGCCGACCTCGGCACTCGATCCGGAACTGGCGCAGGAGGTGGTTGACGTGCTCGGCAAGCTCGCCAGCGAGGGCACGACCATGGTGATGGCGACGCATGACCTGCGGCTCGCCTCCAAGATCGCGCGGGAAGTGGTGTTCCTCGATGCCGGCAACATCGTCGAACAAGGCCCGGCCGCGGTGCTGTTCAGCAACCCGGAACGCCAGCGGACCAAGCGGTTCATCGCCACGCTGAAGCACGAGGCGGAAAGGGAGGGCGGCGAAGGTTAGATATGCCCGTCGCCGGTCAGCTAAGACAAAAAAACCCGGCGCGAGGCCGGGTTTTCCATGTTTCCTGGGCGAAAAGGCTCAGGCAGCTTCTTCCTGCTCGGCTTCCTCGTTGTCGGCCTTGGCGCCGCGCTTCGGGCCCTTGTTGAGGTTCACCTCGATGAGGCGGACCGCTTCGGTCTCCGACATGCGGTTGACGGCCGCGATCTCGCGGGCCATGCGGTCGAGGGCCGCCTCGTAGAGCTGGCGCTCGGAATAGGACTGCTCCGGCTGGTTATCGGCGCGGTAAAGGTCGCGCACCACTTCCGAGATCGAGATCAGATCGCCGGAGTTGATCTTGGCATCATATTCCTGGGCACGGCGTGACCACATGGTGCGCTTGACGCGGGCGCGGCCCTGCACGACCTTCAGCGCGCGCTCGACATAATCCTCTTCCGACAGCTTGCGCATGCCGATCGAGGTCGCCTTGGCGACCGGCACCTTGAGGCGCATCTTGTCCTTCTGGAAGTCGATGACGAACAGCTCCAGCTTGTGGCCCGCGACTTCCTGCTCGTCGATCGAGACGATCTGGCCGACACCATGCGCCGGATAAACGATGTACTCGCCGGTCTTGAAACCGTGGCGCGCTGCGGTGGACTTCTTCTGCGGGGTGATCGTTGCCATTACGCCCTGAACTCCTTGTTGTGGTACCGGCATCGTGCCGGCCCGAACTCGTGCGACCGGGGTGACCGGTCCTCAGCCACACAACGATGAACTCACCGGAAAGGCCAGGACCGGCAAATCGCAACATTGCGACCGCCTGCCCCAGATCGCTCTGGTCCGGATTGAGAAATTCACCTTTCAGTGATTTGGGGCGTTTGCGCCATAAATCGACGTTGTGTCACCGGCATGTTTGGTTGATATAACACAAAAAGTCGGAAGAATCAAGGTTTTGCTGCACGCGCGAAGGCCACGCGCCGTCGCCGCCTGTCAAGGCGGTTAATGTATCACGGCTGTTACGCGGCGTCAGGCCGCCGCAGCCGGCAGGCTCGTCAGTCGCCTTCGCCGGGCTCGGGGGAGAAATATTTCTCGAACTTGCCAGTTTCGCCATCGAAATTCTTAGCGTCGGCCGGCGGCTCCTTCTTGGCGGTGATGTTGGGCCATTTGTCGGCATATTCGGTGTTGATCTGCAGCCATTTGTCGAGGCCCGACTCGGTGTCGGGCTTGATCGCGTCGGCCGGGCATTCCGGTTCGCAGACACCGCAATCGATGCACTCGTCCGGGTGGATGACGAGCATGTTCTCACCTTCGTAGAAGCAGTCGACCGGACAGACCTCGATGCAGTCCATGTATTTGCATTTTATGCAATTGTCGGTCACGACGTAGGTCATTGGTCGGCTCCGGGACGTCCCATTTTGTTGGGCTTTTTTGGTGAGGTAACGCCTTTGTCCGCCGGTGGCAAGGGCGGCCCCTGCCAGCGGTGCCGCGGTTTCCGGAATGGAATTCCGGAAGGCCGGCAAAGCGGGCGTTCGACCTTGCTCAATCGTCGCCGAGCAGGTGGTCGGTCTGGCGGCGTTCCTTCTTCGTCGGGCGACCGCTGCCGGCCTCGCGCAACGGCGGCACCGCATCCGGAAGCGCCTCGCCCTTGGGCGCGGGGGGGCGGCGACATGTCCTCGTAGAGCAGGCGGGCCTCTTCGGCCGGGCCACGCCGTACGCCGGTGCCAAGGACTTTCCAGACGAAGATCCGCCGCTCCAGCGTGATGGTCAAAACGTCGCCCGGCCGGACCGTATCGGAGGCCTGCGCTGCTTTGTCGCGATTGATGCGGACGCGTCCGGCGACGACCAGCTTGGCTGCCAGCGTGCGCGATTTTACCGCGCGCGAGAAGAACAGCCACTTGTCGATGCGCTGGCGGGCATCAGTGACCATTGGACGAGCAGCTTACTTCTTCAGCTGGTCGCGCAACGCGGCGAGCTTGGCGAAGGGCGAGTCCGGATCGAAGCGGACCGGGCGTTCCTCACGCGGCTTTGGCTGGAACGCCGGCTTTGCGCCTTGGGCGCCGCCTTTGCCGTCCTGCCGGCCAGCCTTCCAGTCGGGCCGGTTTTCGCGCCAGTCCGGGCGTTCACCTTGCGGCTTGCCGGCGCGCTGATCTGCCGCGTCGCCTTGCGGCCTGGGCTTGAACTTGCTGCGATCGAAGCGCGGCTTGCCGGCGCCGTCGCGCTGGTCGTGGCGCCCCTGACGGGCGGGCCGGTCGCCCGGCGTCGGTTGCCCGCCGGCATCTACCGGCGCATCGCTGCGGCTGTCCGGCGCAGCTTGACCATTGCGCGCGCGATTGTCCCGATGATTGTCCCGGGGGCGGTTGTCATGCTGGCGATGACGCGGGCGCTGGTCGAAACGACCCTGCCGCCATAACAGGATGGGTTTTGGCTCCTCGGCTTCTGGAGCAGCTTCGCCGGCGACGGCTCCTGCCGTCGCTGCAGGTTCGGCCGGCGATGCTTCCGTAGTGTCGGAAACCGGCGGTTCTGCCGGTGCCGCAGCCTCAGTTTCCGCCCCAGGTTCCGCCGTTGGCTCGGCCGCCGGTTCCGCAGGCGCTTCAGCAGTCGCCTCCGCGGCGGGCCGGGTCTCTTGCGTGACTTCTGCCGCAGCTTCAGGGGCTGGAGCTTCCGCGACAGGCTCTGCCGTCGCTTCGGTCACAGCTTCGGCCGCCGCCTCCGCAACAGGAGCCGCATCCGACACAGGTTCCGAAGCCTCCGCCGGCGGCTCTGCCGCGGCAGATGCTTCCGCCATCCTCGCCTGCTCGACTCGCGCAGCCTCTTCCGCCGCCTGCTTTGCAGCGGCCGCGTCACGCGCGGCATTATCCTGTGCTTCGAGCCGCGCCTTGACCTCGGCCGCCGGTTTGGCATCGGCGCGATAGCCGAGTCCCTTCAGGATTTCTTCCATGTCGTCGGCGGTGGCGCCGAGAATCGACATCATCGGCGGCGTCACCATGAAGGACTGGCCGTCATAGGCGCCGTCGGGGCGAGGACCGAGGCCCGGCTTCCAGTTGGTCGCCGGCCGGATCAGGTCGGCCAGCCGTTCGAGAATATCGACGCGTACAGCACGCCGGCCAAGATTGCGGTAGCCGGCAAGCTTGTAGAAGGTCTTGTCGAAGGTCGGATCGATGACCACCGAGGTGCGGCCGGAGGCCAGTGCGTGAACGACATCGCCGAAACCGGGCTTGTCCTTGCCGTCGTTTCTCAGCGCCCACAGCAGCGTTATCAGCCCGGCCGGCGCCGGTTTGATCAGCGCCGGCACGAAGACATGGTAGGCGCCGAAGCGCACTCCGAGACGGCGAAGCGCCGCGCGGCCTTCCTGGTCGAGCGACTTCATCTCGTCGGCGATGTCGCGACGGTTGATGAGGCCGAAATGCTCGACAAGCTGGAAAGCGATGCCGCGGCCGATGCCGGTGATCTGCTCGGCATTCTTGAGATCGACCAGCGGCTTCAGCAGGGATTCGATCTGGAAATTGACGAAGCGCTCGGCGCGCGCCGCAACCTTGTCGCGGGCCGGGCCGGTGAGTTGCTCGTCGGCCAGCAGAACCAGACGCGGCTTCAAAGCGTCTTCGCCGGCGACCAGCGTGCCGATCGGCGCGCCGATCCAGCGCAGCGTGCCATCCGAACCCAGCGCGATGTCGCCATTGGCCGAGGCGCCGAAGCGCTCGGCCCGCGCCTCGAACTCGGCGGCAAGCGCCTTCTGCGCCGCCGCCCGCACCGCCTTGGCGTCTTCGCCGCCGGCGCTCTGGTCGGCGGTGAAGCGGAAACCTTGCAACTCGCCGACGTGATGGCCTTCGACGAGGACGGTTCCGGTTGGGCTGATTTCGGCTTCAGGCATCGTGTTTTCTCTAAGGCGCCGCATGAGGACGGAAGTCCTGCGGTCTACAAAACGTTTCGTCAACCGCTCATGCAGCGCATCGGACAATCTGTCTTCGATTTCGCGCGTCTTTTCCTGCCAGTGTGCCCGATCGGCCAGCCAGCCGGGCCTGTTGGAAACGAAGGTCCATGTGCGGATCTGGGCAATCCTGTGCGATAACGTGTCGATGTCGCCTTCGGTGGTGTCGGCACGGCGCACCTGCTCGGCCATGTAGTTCTCGTCGACATGGCCATGCCTGGCAAGGTCCATGTAAATGGAGGCAATCAAGTCGGCGTGCTGGGCCGGCGCGATCTTCCTGTAGTCGGGCAGCGCGCAGGCTTCCCACAGCAGCGCCACGCGCCTGGCATCGGTGGTGAGTGCCCGGACGTCCTCGTCGCGCGACAGATGCTCGAGCGCCTGTGCGTCTACTGCCGGCAGCGCGCGCGTCAGGCCTTCGACCGGGGCGTTGGTCTCAATCGACCGCTTCAGCGCATCGAGGTTGGCGAAATCGAAATGCGCGGTGCGCCACTGCAGCACTTTCACCGGGTCGAAATCATGCGCCTCGATTTTGTTGACCAGTTCATCATCCAGCGGATCGACCTGGCCGGTGACGCCGAAGGTGCCGTCGCGCAGATGCCGGCCAGCGCGGCCGGCAATCTGGCCGAGCTCGGCCGCCGTCAGGTTGCGGTACTGGTAGCCGTCGAATTTGCGGTTCTGGGCGAAGGCGACGTGGTCGAGGTCGAGGTTGAGGCCCATGCCGATGGCGTCGGTGGCGACGAGGTAGTCGACGTCGCCCGACTGGAACAGCGCCACCTGGGCGTTGCGGGTGCGCGGGCTGAGCGCGCCGAGCACGACGGCGGCACCGCCCTGCTGGCGGCGGATCAGCTCGGCGATGGCATAGACCTCGTCGGCCGAGAAGGCGACGATCGCGGTGCGCCGCGGCAGGCGGGTCAGCTTCTTCGAGCCGGCATAGGCAAGATGCGATAGGCGTGGCCGGGTCACCACCGACACGCCCCGCAGCAGGCGCTGCAGGATGCCGTGCATGGTGGCCGCGCCCAGCAGCAGCGTCTCCTGCCGGCCGCGCAGATGCAGGATGCGATCGGTGAAGATGTGTCCGCGTTCGAGATCGCCGGCGAGCTGGACCTCGTCGATGGCAACGAAGGCGGCGTCGGTCTCGCGCGGCATCGCTTCCACGGTGCAGACCGAGTATTTCGCGCCCGCCGGCTGGATCTTTTCCTCGCCGGTGATGAGCGCCACCTTATGGGCGCCGACCTTCTCGCAGACGCGCGTATAGACTTCGCGGGCAAGCAGCCTGAGCGGCAGGCCGATGACGCCGCTTTCATGCGCCACCATGCGTTCGATGGCGAGATGGGTCTTGCCGGTGTTGGTCGGGCCGAGCACGGCCGTCACGTCTCGACCCGACAGGATCAGCGGTTCAGTGTGTTTCGGATGGATGTTCATCGGCCTGGAAATAAGGCTCTCTGCCTCGCATTGTCGGGAGCGCGCCCATATTGGCCGCGTATGACAGGCGACACATAGGGATTTCGGGCGCGAAGCGAAAGCGGAATATGCCGAGGGCAGGCCGATTGGTTGGTTCGAAGCCAGAAAATCTGTTCCCGATTAACAGTTGGAACGAGTCTGGAACGAATCAGCGACGAATCACTGACTCGCGCTGATTCAGGGTTTGTTCACGGCTACATCTGGGTTTTCTGTCGGCGTATCTCACCACATGCTGAATCACGGAAACTGGCCCGATTTATGCAAGCGGCATCCAAGCGAGCACTGCGGTTAACCTTTGCCGGTGAATGGTCGTGGCCGGCCAATCTGCTTCGCACAACGTTATGAAATTATTGATGTTTCCTAACGCGCTTTAATCATTTCGAGGGTGTTTTCAGCTCTCGCCGTTAACGTTCCGCTCAAAGCCGGAACGAATCGGCGACGAATCAGAGATAGCCGAAGTTTCTTGGTTTGTTCACCGCAACATGTTGTGTTGTGAACAGCTTTTCCACCGAGAATCCACAGGCTGCCGGGCGGCTTTTGCACAAGCTGCGAGTTTGCCGTTAACCTTTGCGTGCCGGATTGGGGCAGCGTGCTGCATCGAGATCTTGCAACGGGAAGACCGCTATAGAAACGGGCCGTTTTGCAGGCCCGTTCGTCCAAGCGCGGATCTGTCTCAACGTAAAGACAAACGATCAGGCGACGTACTGGCCGCCATTGGCTGATATGGTCGAGCCGGTGATGAAACCGGCATCGTCGGAAGCGAGGAAGACGACGCAGCGCGCGATTTCCTCCGGCTCGCCGAGACGGCCGACCGGGATGTGCGGGATGACCCGCTCGTTGAGGACCTTCTCGTCCATTGCCTTGACCATCTCGGTGGCGATGTAGCCGGGGCAAATGACGTTGACGGTGATGCCGGCGCGCGCGCCTTCCTGGGCCAGTGCTTTGGTGAAGCCGATATCGCCGGCCTTCGAGGCCGAATAATTGACCTGGCCGGCCTGGCCTTTCTGGCCGTTGATCGAGGAGATGGTGATGATGCGACCGAACTTGCGGTCGCGCATGCCGCCCCACAACGGATGCGTCATGTTGAAGACGCCGGAAAGGTTGGTGTCGAGGACCTCTTTCCATTGCTCGCGCGTCATCTTGTGGAACATCGCGTCGCGAGTGATGCCGGCATTGTTGACCAGCACCGAGACGGGACCAAGATCGGCTTCGATCTGTTTGATGCCGGCGGCGCAGGCCTCGTAGTCGGCGACGGACCATTTGTAGACCGGGATGCCGGTCGCGGCCTTGAACTTTGCCGCCGCTTCTTCATTGCCGGCGTAGTTTGCGGCGACCGAATAGCCGGCGCTTTTCAAGGCGACCGAAATCGCCGCGCCGATGCCGCGCGACCCGCCTGTGACGATTGCAACCTTTGTCATATGTCCTCCCGGGAAATGCAGATGACTGAGCGTTGAAGCGGTGGGGTTTGCCCTCTATTCCCTACTCGCTTTGCGCCAGCATCCTATTCGTATCGCTTATCTCATCACAATGCTTCCACGCACATGGCAACACCCATGCCGCCGCCGATGCACAGCGTGGCAAGGCCTTTCTTGGCACTTCTGCGGCGCATCTCGTAGACCAGCGTGTTGAAGATGCGGGCGCCCGAGGCGCCGACCGGATGGCCGATGGCGATGGCGCCGCCATTGACGTTGACGATGGCCGGATCCCAGCCCATGTCCTTGTTGACGGCGCAGGCCTGCGCGGCAAAGGCCTCGTTGGCTTCGACCAGATCGAGGTCGCCAACCGACCAGCCGGCCTTGGCCAGCGCCTTGCGCGAGGAGGGGATCGGTCCCGTCCCCATGATCTGCGGGTCGACACCGGCGGTCGCCCAGGAAACGATACGCACCAGCGGTGTGATGCCGCGCCTTGCGGCTTCCGCTTCGGTCATCAGCACCACGGCGGCGGCGCCGTCGTTGATGCCGGAAGCATTGGCAGCAGTCACCGTGCCTTCCTTGTCGAAGGCGGGCTTGAGCTTGGTCATGGCATCGATTGTCGCGCCGTGGCGGATGTATTCATCCTGGTCGACTACGGTGTCGCCCTTCCTGCCCTTGACTGTAAAGGCAACGATCTCGTCCTTGAATTTCCCGGCTTTCTGCGCGGCCTCGGCCTTGTTCTGGGAAGCCAGTGCGAACTGGTCCTGGTCGTCGCGGGTGATCTGGAACTGGCGGGCGACGTTCTCCGCGGTGTTGCCCATATGATAGCCGTAGAAGGCATCGGTCAGGCCGTCCTTTATCATGGTGTCGATCAGCTTGAAGTCGCCCATCTTGACGCCATCGCGCAGATGTTGCGCATGCGGAGCCATCGACATCGATTCCTGGCCGCCGGCAACGATGATTTTTGCATCGCCCTGGGCGATCTGCTGCATGCCGAGCGCGATGGCGCGCAAGCCCGAGCCGCAGAGCTGGTTCAGGCCCCAGGAGGTCGCCTCCTGCGGTACGCCGGCAGCCATTGCCGCCTGCCGCGCCGGGTTCTGCCCTTGAGCCGCGGTCAGGATCTGGCCGAGGATGACCTCGTCCACCTCCTTGCCGTCGACGCCGGCACGGACCAGCGCTTCCCTGACGGCGACGGCACCCAATTCATGGGCTGGGGTGTTGGCGAAGGCGCCGTTGAAGGAGCCGACGGGCGTGCGCGCTGCACTGGCGACAACGATGGCGTTGGAAGCGGACATGTTCTTCTCCAGGCTTTCGGGGAACGATTTCGGGTGCCGTCGGGGACTTTTCTTGCCCTTTCCACAACCCGAGTCAAACCCGAAATGGGCATGGCGTCCCACTGCCGCAAGCATGCCGCCCGTCGCTGCAACGGCGGCCCGTCCGTGCTGCGCAGCATAAAATGTTCCCGCACTGCACAAACTGCTTGGATTCATGACGCTTTTGCGCATATCCTTTAAAAAGGCGCAATCGTTACCGGCGGCTTACTTAAGCTGCCCGGTGTCCGGGGAGGATGCAGATGGCCGCAAAAGACGAACCTATTGTTATCAAGAAATATGCCAATCGCCGTCTCTACAATACGGGCACCAGCACCTATGTGACGCTCGAGGATCTCGCTGAAATGATCAAAAGAGGCGAGGACTTTACTGTCCAGGACGCCAAGACCGGTGACGACATCACGCATCCGGTACTGACCCAGATCATCTTCGAGCTGGAGAACAAGGACGGGCAGAACATGCTGCCGATCCCGTTCCTGCGTCAGCTCATCGCCTATTACGGCGACCAGATGCAGATGATCGTGCCGAGCTTTCTCGAACAGTCGATGCTGGCCTTCTCGAAGGAGCAGGAACGCTTTCGCGAGCAGATGAAAGATGCGCTCGGCAAGTCGCCGATGGACATGATGAAGATTGCCACGCCGATCAAGGTGCTTGAGGAGCAGACGCGGCGCAACATGGAAATGTTCCAGAACGCCATGCGGCTGTTCACGCCGTTCCCGCCCGCGGGCTCGGCGCCGGCAGCAGCGCCGGCCGAACCGGCCAGGAAGGAAACGCCGGAAAAACCCGACGACCTTCAGGAGCTGAAGGAGCAGATCGCCGCGATGCAGCGCAAGCTCGACACCATGTCGTGATTGCCGGGGCGAGGCGCCGCGTCGAACCTTCGCTCAGGTGCCGCTGAGACTTCGCAAACAGCGCGGCTAGAGCTGCTCCGGCAGCGGCCCCTGGTAGCGGGCGCGTGGCCGGATCAGGCCGTTGCTTGTCACCTGCTCCACGGCATGCGCGGCCCAGCCGACGCTGCGGCCGAGCGCGAACAGGCGGAACGGCGCATCGGACGGCAAACGGAGGCTGCGCGTCAGCGCGGCCAAAGCGAAATCGACGTTCGGGCGCATGCCCGTTGCCGCAAAGGCCGCATCGCAAAGCCGTAACAGCCCATCATCGACATCTATCGCGGCCAGCAACGGTTCCGCACGCGGATCGCCGTCGGGATAAAGCGGATGGCCAAATCCGGGCAGCGGCCTGTCGTGACCGAGCCAGCGTCCGACAGCCGCATCCGGCCCCAATCTCTGCGCATCTTCCGCCAGCATCATGACCGCCTCCGCGGCGCCGCCATGACGCGGCCCGGAGAGCGTGGCGAGGCCGGCAAGCAGGCAGGCCGAAACAGGTGCGCCGGTGGACGCGGCGACCCGTGCGGCGAAGGTCGATGCGTTCAATTCGTGATCGGCCAACAGCACCAGTGAGCGGCGGATCAAGTCTGCGCCGGCCGCATCGAGCGACCATCCCCGCGCCAACCTTTCGTGCGCGGCACCAGTTCCGGGAATCGCGCCGAGCGCCTGCGCCAAAGCGGCGATGGCGCCGGCCGCATCGTGGTTGAGCGAAGCCGATCTTCGGCCGAGCGAAGGCCGGCCGTTGGCCGCCAACGCGGCCAATTCCGCGAAGGCAGCCGGCCGGCCAGTTGCGCTGTTGCCATGGCGGCTCGCCGAGACGAACGACACTGCTGCGTCAGATGCCCAAAGCAGGTTTGCCGTCTGCTCCAGCGTGGCAGCCTCGCAGAGAGCAACCGCATCCTGGCCGCGATAGACAAGGCGGCCATGCAAAACGGTCGAGATCGTGGTGGCGATCGCCGGCTCACCCCAGGCAATTGCACTTTCGGCGATTGCCTGGGGATTTCGGCCACGAGCCCGGCGGCTCGCCAGCGCCGCGATGTCGTCGGCGCGATACTGGCTGCGGCGTGGATCCGCCCGGTCCGGCCGCACGCCGATGCGTCCGCGGCTGACATAGGCATAAAGGGTCTGGGCGCGCACCTTGAGACGCTCCAGGGCTTCGTCCCGCGTCAGCCACTCCGTCATGTCAGCCTTGGCATATTGATTCAGTTGATCAAGATTGATGGTCCAGTCACCAACCCTTATCTTCCACCCGGAAAGGGTCAAGGAGAAAACCAATGGCGAATGGGCTCGATGATGTGGTGGCGGCGGAAACGGTGCTCTCCGATGTTGACGGTCTTGGTGGCCGCCTGACCATCCGGGGCCATTCGTTGCCCGAACTGGCAGGCCGCTGGAAATACGCCGAGGTGGTTCATCTGCTGTTCGACGGCTTTTTCGACGATCTTCCCGGCGACAAGGAGCTGGCGAACGCGATCGGTCGGGCGCGCAGCGAAGTGTTCGAGCAGATCAAACCCTTGCTGCCGTTTCTCGCATCCCTCGATATCTACAGCGCAATGCGCGCCGGCATTGCCCTGCTGCCGGACGGCGACAAATTGCCGGACGCGCTGCGGCTGGTTGCGGCACCTGCCGTGCTGACGCCGGCCTTGCTGCGCCTGCAGCGCGGCGACAGCCCGATTGCGCCCGATAGCAAGGCCGATCATGCCGCCGACATGCTGCGGATGCTGACCGGCATTGCGGCCTCGCCTAAATTGGCGAAGGCGCTCGATGCCTATCTCGTGACGGTTAGCGACCACGGCCTCAACGCATCGACTTTCGCCACGCGCGTGGTCGCCTCGACGCAGGCCGGGCTTACTTCGGCGGTGCTGGCCGGGCTCGGAGCGCTCAAGGGGCCGCTGCATGGCGGCGCGCCAGGTCCGGTGATCGAGATGCTGGATGCGATCGAGGCGAATGGCGACGCCGCCCGCTGGCTGCGCGACGAGATCGCGCGCGGCCGCCGCATCATGGGCTTCGGGCATCGCATCTATCGCGTGCGCGATCCGCGTGCCGACGTGCTGAAAGCGGTGGTGCGGCAGCTCGGCGCCAAGGGCGAAGCCGGCCACCGGCTGGCCTTTGCCGAAAGCGTGGAGCAGGCGGCGCTCGAAGTGCTCCGCATCGCCAAGCCGTCGCGCTCGCTCCAGACCAATGTCGAGTTCTTCACAGCGCTCCTGCTGGAAGCGGCGGGCTTTCCGAAAGAGGCGTTCACCAACGTCTTTGCTGCCGGGCGCGTCGCCGGCTGGATTGCCCATGCGCGCGAGCAGCAGACGAGCGGACGGCTGATCCGGCCGCAGTCGCGCTATATCGGGCCGGTCCCAGACCTCGTCGCCTGAGGATTTTTCCCTCGCGTACTTGCGAAAACCGGTCGCAACAGCCGGTGCCGGACACCTCTCTCATCGGGACGAGAGCGGTCTACATGACAAAAATTTCATGTCATTGCTCCACACATCCGCTGTTCTTGGGTGACAGAGAGCCTATATGTTGCAGTGCAGCATGGTTCCACGGGAGCCCGCCTCGAAAGGAATAAAGCCGCCTTGACCGCCAGAAAAACCGCCATCGTCACCGGTTCCACCTCGGGCATCGGCCTGGCCATTGCCCACGCGCTCGCGGCCGAAGGCTGCAACGTTGTCGTCAATTCCTTTTCCGACACCGCCGACGATCACGCCATCGCCGACGCGATCGCGAAGCACCACGAGGTGAAGACCGTCTACGTCAAGGCCGACATGTCGAAGCCGGCCGAGTGCCGGGCTTTGGTGGCGAAGGCAGCCGAGGCATTCGGCTCGGTCGACATCCTGGTCAACAACGCCGGCATCCAGCATGTCGCGCCGGTCGAAAGCTTCCCGATCGAGAAATGGGATGCGATCATCGCCATCAACCTGTCATCGGCCTTCCACACCATCGCAGCCGCCATCCCGTTGATGAAACAGGCTGGTGGCGGCCGGATCGTCAACGTCGCCTCGGCCCACGGCCTTGTCGCCTCGCCGTTCAAGTCGGCCTATGTCTCGGCCAAGCATGGCATTATGGGCTTGACCAAGACTGTCGCCCTGGAGCTGGCGCGCGACAAGATCACCTGTAATGCCATTTGTCCGGGCTATGTGCTGACGCCGCTGGTCGAGGCGCAGATCCCCGACCAGATGAAGGCCAACAAGATGGACCGCGAGACGGTGGTCCGTGAGGTCATGCTCGAAAAGCAGCCGACCAAGGAGTTCGTCACCGTCGAGCAGGTTGCGGCGGCCGCAGTGTTCCTATGCTCGGATGCGGCGGCGCAGATCAACGGCACGCACATCTCTGTCGACGGCGGCTGGACCGCTCAGTGAGGCTTCCAGCGGTCAAGGGCCACGCCATGCCGAAAAACGGCAAGGCGGAAGAGCCAAAGAAGATCAATGTCGCGCTGCAAGGCGGCGGCTCGCACGGGGCGTTTTCCTGGGGCGTGCTCGATCGGCTGCTCGAGGACGGGCGCCTCGACATAACGGCGGTTTCGGGCACCAGCGCCG
Source organism: Mesorhizobium sp. M1307 (assembly GCF_040318155.1). Taxonomy (NCBI): domain Bacteria; kingdom Pseudomonadati; phylum Pseudomonadota; class Alphaproteobacteria; order Hyphomicrobiales; family Phyllobacteriaceae; genus Mesorhizobium; species Mesorhizobium sp. M1307. The sequence continues at coordinate 20,368 of NZ_JAMYLR010000033.1, forward strand.
GCGCCATGAATGCCGTGGCGCTGGCCGACGGCTTTGTCCGCGGCGGTGTCGAGGGCGCGCGGCGGAAGCTCGACGATTTCTGGCGTGCGGTGGCGGCAAAGGGCCGCTTCAGCCCGGTACAGCGCATGCCCTGGGACGTCGCCTGGGGCAATTGGTCGATCGAGAACACGCCCGGCTATTTCCTGTTCGATACGATGTCTCGGGTATTTTCGCCCTATGTCGCCAATCCGCTCGCAATCAATCCGCTGCGCGACGTGGTCGAACGTGAGATCGATTTCGACAATGTGCGCGCCTGCAAGTCGATTGAACTGTTCATTTCCGCTACCAATGTCGAGACCGGCCAGTTGCGGGTCTTCTCGGACGGCGAGATCGACCTCGACACGGTGATGGCGTCGGCCTGCTTGCCGCAATTGTTCCGTGCCGTCGAGATCAAGGGCGTGCCCTATTGGGATGGCGGTTATGGCGGCAACCCGGCACTGTTCCCGTTCTTCAAGACGGCGGCCACCGAGGACGTGCTTTTGGTGCAGATCAATCCGGTGGTCCGCGAGGGGACGCCGAAGAGCGCCAATGAGATCCAGAACCGCATCGACGAGATTACCTTCAATGCCGGGCTGTTGCGCGAATTCCGCTCGATCGCCTTCGTCAAGGAACTGATCGCCGCCGGCCGATTGCCGCACGGCGAATATCGCGACATCCGCATGCACCGCATCGATGCCGACGAAGCGTTCAAGGATCTGTCGGCATCGTCCAAGGTCAATGCCGAATGGGCGTTCCTTGTCTATCTGCGCGACCTCGGCCGCACCGCAGCCAGTGATTGGCTGGAAGAAAATTATGACGCCGTCGGCAAGCGGCCGACGATCGATCTGTCCGGCGAACTCGACGACGGCTTGAAGCCGGTGCGCGGGCCGGCGCCGGGCCGGCGGGTCAAGGAATTTCTTGCGGCGCGCAAGCAGCCCGAGGCTGCCCGCCGTCCGGCCTAGCTGCTTCGCAAGCAGATGGCATTCGCAATCTGTCCAATCATCCTGACACTTGCTGCCATACTGCTGTTTTGGCGATCAACAGCCGATGCTGCAGCCGCATCTTTGCGGACAAAGCAACAACCCATCAACTTTTCTGACTATATTGCGATGCAACTTTGAGGTAGAAGCGCGCTTCGCCGATCACGGCAATTTGAATACGGCCTCGCGCGCACCCATATCGGCGACGCGCCCCAAGTAGAAGATGCGGCCTGGCCGAACCCCGCGCACTGGAAAAAATGACGATGCCGAAATTCAGGTTTCACAAGCTTGCAGCCATTGTTGTGCTCATCGGGTTCGCTGGCTGGATGGCGACAGGCGAGTTCTCGTCCGTCGGCAGCGCGTCCGCCGACAACAAGCCCAAGGCAGGAGAGGTCGAGCAGCCCACGGCAGCCGACGCAGGCAAGCCCCAAACTGGCAAACAGGGGGCTGCCAAGCCGGGGACTGCCGAGGCGGAACAGCCCAAGGCGCCGTTACGCACGGTCGCGATCATAACCCCGCCGCGGCGCACCTATGCACGCGCTATCCGCATTTCCGGACTGACCGAAGCCGACAAGCGCGCCGTCCTGGCGACACGCGTCGCCGGCGTCATCGACAAGCTGCCGGTCAAGCAGGGTCAGCACGTCAAGACCGGCGACCTCATCCTGATGCTTGCCGCCGAGGAAAAGATCTCGGCGGTCGACAACGCCAAGCAGCTTGTCGTGCAACGTGAGGCCGAGCTGGCTGCGGCCCTGCGGCTGATGAAAACCGGCAATCTGCCCAAGCTGCAGCTCGATACGGCCCGTTCCAACCTGACGCTGGCCAAGTCGCAACTGGACGCCGCGCGAGCTGAGCTCGACCGCAACGAGGTGAAGGCGCCCTTCGACGGCGTCATCGACCGGGTGCCGGTGGAGCTTGGCAGTTCCGTCATGCAGGGCGGCGAGGTGGCGACCATTCTCAAGCTCGATCCGGTGATCGCCCGCGGCGAAGTCAGCGAACGCGATCTCGGCTATCTGAAGATCGGTGACGAAGCCAATGTGCGCCTGGTCAGTGGCCAGACCGTCAAGGGTACGGTGCGCTACATCAGCCGGGATGCATCTTCGGCAACCCGTACCTTTCGGGTCGAAGTCGCCATCCCCAACGCCGATGGGTCCGTACCGGCCGGCATGACGGCAGAAATTGCGCTCAGCGCCCAGCCGACCGACGCCGTGATGTTGCCGCGATCGGTGGTGACGCTCGGCGACAAGGGCGACCTCGGCATCCGCGCCGTCGACAGGGATGACAAGGTCGTGTTCTTCCCGATCGATCTGGTCGACGACACGCCAACCGGCCTGGTGCTCGGCGGCATTGCGGCCGACGCCCGCATCATCGTCGCCGGCCAGGAGCTGGTGAAGGAAGGCGAGGTGGTCAAGCCGGTCGCAGCCGACCAGGCGACCATCCAAAAGCTGTTGGGCGAAGCGACGGCCGGGACGCAGTAATCATGGACATCGTCAAACTTGCTATCAGCAATGCCCGGCTGACCATTGCGGTCCTGGTCTTTCTCATTCTTGCCGGTGCGGTCGCCTACCAGTCGACGCCGAAGGAAGCGGAACCCGACGTTCCGATTCCGATGATGTATGTCAGCCTGATCTACCAGGGTATCTCGCCGGAAGACTCCGAACGCCTCCTGCTGCGGCCGATGGAAGCCAAGCTGAAGAGCCTGAAGGGCCTGAAGGAGATGCGGTCGGCCGCCTTCCAGGGCGGCGGTTATGTGCTGGTCGAATTCCAGCCACAGACGGACCTCGCCACCGCGCTGCAGGACACACGCAGCAAGGTGCAGGACGGCAAGGCCGACCTGCCGCAAGCGGCTGAGGAGCCCGTGGTCTCCGAGGTCAACATCTCCGAGTTCCCCGTCCTGGTCGTGACGCTGTCGGGCGAGGTGCCCGAGCGCGTGCTGACGGCGGCGGCGCGCGAGCTGCGCGACCGCATCGAGGAAGTGCCTGGCGTGCTCGAGGGCTCGCTGCAGGGTGCGCGCGACGACCTCGTCGAAGTGGTCATCGATCCGATGAAGCTGTCTTCCTACGGGCTGCAGCTCGACCAGTTGATCGGTGCGGTCGGCGCTTCCAACAGTCTTGTCGCCGCCGGCAACATCGAAGGATCCGAGGGCAAATACGCGGTCAAGGTGCCGTCGCTTATCGAGACGCCAGAGGATGTGGCGGCGCTGCCGGTCGTCGCCGGCCCCAATGCGGTGGTGCAGGCCAAGGACATCGCCACCATCCGCTCGACCTTCAAGGACGCCGAGACGGTTACCCGCCTCGACGGCAAGCCGGCGATCGCCATCGAGGTGAAGAAGCGCATCGGCTCCAACCTGATCGATACGATTGGCAAGGTCAGGGAGGTGTCCGACGCCTTCATCAAGACGATGCCGGAGGGCATGCACGTCACCTACACGCAAGACAAGTCCGTCTTCGTGAACCAGTTGCTCGGCGATTTGCAGAACCACGTGATGATCGCCGTGATCCTGGTGTTCATCGTCATTCTCTACGCGCTGTCTGGCCGTGCCTCGTTGCTGATCGGATTGGCCATCCCCTCGTCCTTCCTGATCGGCATCCTGTTGCTGGCAATGATGGGCTACACGATCAACATGATCGTGCTGTTCAGCCTCATCCTGGCGGTCGGCATGCTGGTCGACGACGCCATCATCGTCACCGAATTCGCCGAGCGACGCATGAGCGAGGGCATGCCGAAGGAGCAAGCGTTCGCGCTTGCCGCCAAGCGCATGGCCGGCCCGGTCATCGCGGCGACGATGACGCGCATTGCCGCCTTCTCGCCGCTGCTGTTCTGGCCGGGCATTATCGGCGACTTCATGAAATACATGCCGATCACGCTGATCGTGACGCTCTCGGCCTCGATGCTCTATGCGCTGGTCTTCGCGCCGACGCTGGGCGCGATATTTGCCAAGGCGCCGGCCCATCACCCCGACGACAATCGCGACGGCTGGTACATGGCCGTGGTCAAGCAGGCGGTGCATTATCCCATCACCGTGCTTGTCCTCACTGTGGCGCTGTTGTTCGGCGTCGGCTACGCCTATTCGAAATTCGGCGCCGGCGTCGAATTCTTCCCGAATGTCGAGCCTGACTACGGCCTGCTCTATGTCCACGCCCGCGGCAATCTTTCGCTTGCCGAAATGGACGCGGCCACCAAGACCGCGGAAAATCGGCTGCTCGGTTGGCCGGGCGTGAAGTCTGTCTATACCCGTGTCGGCAAGACGCAGAGCGGCGGCCAGGATGTTCCGGAAGACGTGGTTGGCGTGATCCAGTACGAATTCGTCGACTGGCGCGAGCGTAAATCGGCGAACTCAATCCTGGACGAACTGCGCGGCGTTATGGCCGGCATTCCCGGCGTCGACGTCGAGGTTCGCGTGCCGGAAGCCGGCCCGCCTACCGGCAAGCCGATCCAGATCAGGCTTTCGGCCGTCGATCCGAAGGGCCTTGACGACAAGGCCCGCGCCGTCGCCGCGCGCATTGCCAAGGTGCCCGGCGTCATCGATATTTCCGACGGTCTGGCGCCGCCCGGCGTCGACTGGGCGCTCGAGGTCGATCGCGCCAAGGCGGCGCAGTACGGCATCAGCCCGACCGCGGTCGGGACGGTGGTGCAACTGGTGACCAACGGGCTGAAGCTCAGCGAGTACCGGCCCGCCGGCGCCGACGATGCAGTCGACATCAGGCTGCGCCTGCCCGAGGATCGGCGCACGCTGTCGACGCTCGACGAACTCAGGGTGCAGACCGCGCAAGGCTCGGTGCCGATCTCGAACTTCGTCGTGCGCAAGCCGGAGCCGACGGTCGGTATCCTCAACCGCATCGACGGTGCGCGAACGGTCGTCGTCCAGGCCAACGTCGCTGCCGGCGCCCAGGTGGCTGCCGTCCAGCAGGAGGTCACCAAAGCTGTCGCCGACATGAACCTCGGCAGCGGCATTCGCTGGAAGCTTGCCGGTTCGAATGAGGACAGCGCAGAGGCCGGCGCCTTCCTCAGCAAAGCCTTCGGTGCGGCGATCTTCCTGATCTTCATCGTGCTTCTGGCGCAGTTCAACAAGTTCACCAGCGTCTGGCTGGTGCTGTCCTGCGTGGTCATGGCGACGATCGGCGTGTTCCTCGGGCTGCTGCTGACGGGAGAGGCATTCGGCATCGTCATGTCGGGCATCGGTGTCATCGCGCTGGCCGGGGTGGTGGTGAACAACAACATCGTGCTGATCGACACCTATGACCGGTTGCGCGAAGAGGGCTGGGACAAATACGAAGCCGTTCTACAGACCTGCCGCGAACGTGCCCGTCCGGTGGTGCTGACGGCGGTGTCGGCGATCCTCGGCGTGCTGCCGATTGCTTTCGGCCTCGGCCTCGAAATCTTCCATCACGAGACGACGATCAACGCGCCGTCGACGCAATGGTGGATTTCGCTGTCTTCGGCGATCGTCTTCGGGCTGTCCTTCGCCACCGTGCTGACGCTGGTGGTGACGCCGTCGATGCTGATGGTGTTCACTCGCGCCAAGGTCAAACCCGGTGCGCGTCGTGGCTGGTTCAGTCGCCTGTTGGGGCGTCGAAAGGCCGAAATCCCGTCGAAAGGCCTGGACGCCGATCTGGGTGCCGAACCGGCGATCGCCTTCCCGAAGGCCGCCGAATAGAGTCCGGATCGCCGTCCTGATCAAGCAAAGGCCGCCCGGGAACAATGGGCGGCCTTCTGCATTGTTCCGTCATTGCAACCTCAAAGCGAGGATTTTCAGATGACGATCAGCACCATTCTCATCATTATCCTTATTCTTATTCTGATCGGCGCGGTTCCGGCATGGCCGCATTCCCGGTCCTGGGGTTACGGACCATCCGGCATCGTCGGCGTCATCCTGATCGTTGTCCTGGTGCTGCTGTTGATGGGCCGGATCTGAGCGCAACCTTCCTCCCGAACAGCGGCGGATGACCATCAGGCCATCCGCCTTTTTTAAGTTCCTTGTTGGGCAGCTTTTTGCGTCGTCTTGATCGTGGCGATGCCGATATCCTCAAGCGCTTCCGACACTGCATTTTCCAGCGGCGTGTGCGGGATCGTACCGATCACGCTTTCCAGCCTGCCTGAAACCAGCCGGTGCGGCTCGAAGCGGAGATAGGACATCGAAACGATCTCGCGCCACATCGCCACGAACGGGCTGCCGGCGCGCAGCACCCACCACGGCATCGACGTCAGTTTCAGCGAGCGCCCGAGCGCCTTCTCGGCGGCCGCCTTGAGCTGCAGGTCGGTCACCGCATGGCCAGGAAAGTTCAGCGCCTCGTAGAAGCCGAGCTTGTCGAGATTGTCAGCCAGCCCGACGAAGGTCTTGGCCAGGTCGGGTAAATAGGCCCATTCATGCACGAGATCGACCGGCCCTGGGGCGGTATAGACGCCCTTGGTCATCTTGGCGGCAACAACCAGATCGAACCACGATCCGCTGCCGGTGCCGCCGAAGAAATCACCAGCGCGCAGCAGGATCGTGCGCACTCGACCTGCATCAGCCTCGCGGCGAAACAGGTCCTCCATGGCGACGCGGATACGGCCCTTTTCCGTCGTCGGGCGAAACGGCGTGTCGGCGATCACCGCCGGCATTTGCGAGCCGTAATTGTAGACGGTGCCCGGGAAGAGATGCAGCGCGCCGTTCGCCCGGCAGGCAGCCATCACATTCTCGGCCATCGGCAGGCATTTGCTCCAGTCGGTGTAGAGCGGGTTGAGGCCGTTGAAAATGATATCGACGCTTTCGGTCGCGCGGATCAGCGCAGCACGGTCGAGCGCGTCGCCGGCGATCGCCGTAGCGCCTTTGAGCTCGGCCGGCACCTTGCCGCTGCGGGTGACAGCGCGGACGTCGTAGCCGGCATCGATGAAGGCCTTGGCGACCGTGCGGCCGAGGCGGCCATTGGCGCCGAGAATTGCGATCGTGGTCATTGTTCGTCTCCGTGTTGCGTTACGACGCCAATATTGTCTCTTCGCAAACGAATGAAAATTGACTACGATTGGCGATATGATATTCAATTTTGAATGGATATTGACTGGAACCTGATCAAGAGTTTCGTCACCGTGGCGGAGACCGGCAGCCTGTCGGCGGCCGCACGAAAACTTGCCGCAAGCCAGCCGACGCTCGGCCGCCACATCGCCGAGCTGGAACAGGCGCTCGGCGTCACCCTGTTCCGGCGCGGGCGGCGTGGCTATGCGCTCACGGAAGCGGGCAGCACGCTCTTTGAACGGGGCCGCGCGGTGAGCGAGCAGGCGAGCGCCTTTTCGCTGCTGGCGCTGGGATCGGTCGAGGCGATAGAGGGTACGGTGCGCATTGCCGCCAGCGAAGTGGTGGCGGCCTATGTGCTGCCGGAAATCACAGCGAGGCTTGGGTTCGAGGAGCCGGGCATCGAAGTCGAGATCGTCGCCTCGAACCAGGTCGAGAATCTGCTGCGTCGCGACGCCGATATCGCCATCCGCATGGTCAAGCCGGCGCAGAATGAACTGGTCGCGCGCAAGGTGACCGACATTCCGCTCCGCGCCTGCGCGGCAAAATCCTACCTCGACCGGCGTGGCCGTCCGCGCGAGGCCCGCGATCTTGCCGGCCATGATCTGGTCGGCTTCGACCGCAGCGATGAGATCATTCGCGGCTTCGCCCAGTTCGGCGTCCCGCTCGCCCGCAATGCCTTCCGCTTCAGGACCGATAATCAGATCGTGCTGTGGGAAGCGGTGCGGGCGGGAAACGGCATCGGCTTTGGCCAGGAGCCGCTCGCCGACCGTGATCCGCTGGTCGAGACAGTGCTGCCGGGTCTCCCGCTGCCGACGCTGCCGGTGTGGCTGGCCATGCATCGCGACGTGCGCACCAGCGTGCGCATCCGCCGCGTGGCGGATTTCCTCTACGAAGAGTTCAAGCGCTATTCGGCCGGTGCGGGCTCGGCAGCGAATTCGGCGCGGTGAGCGAGGCCGGCCATCAACAGCACGACGACCAGCAGCCCGGACAGAGCGACCAAGATCGGGCCGAAGCTCGAGTGCTCGGCGATGAAGCCAATCGCCGACGGCGCCACCAGAATGCCTGAGTAACCCATTGTGGTGACGACGCTCATGCCGGTGCCGGACGCCATGCCCTCCTGGTTGCCGGCGGCCGAAAAGATGATCGGCACCATGTTGGCAATGCCGAGGCCGCAGAAGGCAAAGGCGGCAATGGCCAGCCAAGGCGAGGGAGCCAGCCCGGCCACCAGCATGCCGGCAGCAGCGGCAAGGGCCGAGGCGCGCAACGTCGTAACGGCACCGAAACGGTTGCGGACGCCATCGCCGAGAAAGCGCATGATGGCCATGACTCCGGAAAAGGCGGCATAGGCCAGGCCTGCGATGGCAAGATCGGCGCCGAGCTCCTGCCTGAGATACAGCGCCGCCCAGTCGAGTACCGCACCTTCGGAGATCATCGTCAGCAGCGCCATCAGCCCAACCAGATAGACCAGCGGGTTTGCCGGCAGCGCGAATTTGTGGTGCTCGGCGACCGGGTGCTTGTCCTCGGCGATCAGGTAGCGGACCGCTACAGCGATTACGGCAAAGGCAAGAGCCGTCACCACTGTCGCATGGGCGAGGTGACCGTAGTTCTGGATGGCGAAACCGCCCAAAGCGCCGCCAGCGAAACCGCCAAGGCTCCAGAAGCCGTGCGAGGACGACATGATGGCACGGGACAGCCGCCGTTCGACTGCCACTGCATTGGCATTCATGGCGACGTCCATTCCGCCGATCGAACCGCCGAAGATGAACATGGCGACGGCCGCAAGGGGCACGTTGGGGGCCAGAGCCACAACCAAAAGGCCGAAGCTGCCGGCAAGTCCGAACCAGCGCAGCACCGTGCGCGAGCCATGCTTCGAGATCAGATGGCCGCACCAGGTCATGGCGGTGACGGCGCCGGCACCGAACAACAGAATCAGCAAGCCGAGCGTGAACTTCGAAATGTCGAGTCGCGTCAGGAACACCGGGATCTGCGGCGCCCAACTGCCGGTCAAAAAGCCGTTGGCGAGGAAGATGCCGGCCACTGCCCAGCGTCCACGAATCGCGATCTGCGTGATTTTCTGCGCGTCCATCGGGTAGAATCCGGTCCGGAAATGGCGTTGCGCGGCAAATTAGATCGATTCAATTCACAGTCAAGCGCTCTTCGCCGAAAGTGCTTGGACCAGACGCTACGTCCTCTCGCGTCGGCCAACCATCTCGGCGGTCCACTCCGAAATCCCTACGGCTCGGGATAAGGCGCGCCATCCTTGTGCACAAACCGGCCGTCAGCGTTGGTGCTCATCATGTCGATGTCGGAGCAGGTGGCGACGTCGTCGGGCCAGCGCGAACCGACTTCGAGATAGATCGCCATCGCGCCCGATTTATTGATCATGTGATGGCCGTTGCCTGATCCTTTCGGAAAGGCCGCGCAATCACCGGCGCGCAGCACCGTCTCGCCGGCATCTTCGACGAGCGTCAGCTCGCCTTCAAGCACGTAGACGAATTCGTCTTCGTGCGAATGCCAGTGGCGCTGGCTCGACCAGTTGCCCGGCGGCAGGCGCATGAGATTGATGCCGAAGTCGGTGAGCCCGCCTGCGTTGCCTAGCCGCTGCCGCACGCGTTCGGCACAGGGTGCATCGAACGGCGGTGGATAGGATGAGCCCTTGCGTCCGGGCACGTCGGCAACGTCAATCTTAGGCACGGCGTCCCCCTAGTGATCCCTAGGGCGTCTTGCCTCGAACTCGGCCTTCTTGGCGTCGGAGGCCTCGATCTGGTTCCGTGCCTGCCACTCGGCATAGGGCATGCCGTAGATGATCTCGCGCGACCGGTCCTTGCTGAGTTCGACACCTTCGGCTTGCGCCGCATCGCGGTACCAGTTGGACAGGCAGTTGCGGCAGAAGCCGGCGAGGTTCATCAAGTCGATGTTCTGTACGTCGGAACGCTCGCGCAGATGCGCGACCAGCCGGCGGAAGGCAGCGGCTTCGAAATCGCGCTTTTGTTCGTCGCTGAGTTCGGTCATGTCATGTTGGCCTCCCTTGGGCCTCATCATACCGGCCCGGTGCGAGAGCCGAATATTTTCACCGCATGTATATCGGCACGTCGATCTATCGCGTCAACGATCAGCGCCAGCCGTTCGGCCCAGGCGAGGGCACCCTTGCGGTCGGCGATCAGGTCCTGGCGGACCTCGAGCAGCGCATGGGCAAAGCCGTTGACGATGGCGTGCCTGAACATGGTATCGCCGCGCAGTGCGCCGTCATAGGGTTCGTTGTCGCCGACGATGAGGCTCTTGTCCTCGGCGAGCATGTCGATCAGCGGCCGCGCAACGCGGTCGTCCAGGTCCCACAATATGCCGACGTGCCACGGCCGCACGAATCCCTGCATGGTCGGTGTGAAGGAATGCACCGAAAAGATGAAGGGTGCCTGCGCGGATGCTCGCGCCACAGAGGCGATCATGGCGCCGACGGCATCATGATAGGGGCGGTAAAAGCGGTCCAGCCGCCTTTCGCGCTCCTCCGGCGCGATGGGGTAATTTCCCGGGATGACGGTTCCGTCATAGAGCTGCCGAATCAGTGTTGGATCGTCCTCGCCGCGATTGGGGTCGATCAGCAGTCGCGAAAAATTGGCAAGCACCGCCGGAACGCCGAGCAGACTTGCGAGTTCGCGGGTTACAGTCTCGACGCCGATGTCGTAGGCGATGTGGCGGTCGAACTCCGCCGCCGGCAGGCCGAGACTGCCATACTCCTCCGGCAGGTCGCGGCGGGCGTGATCGGCCAGAAGCACCATGCCGCGCTTGCGATCGCCTTCGACTATATCGAAAGGCGCGAAAACTGTGGATCGGGTCATTGGCGGGAAAGGTCTGTTCGCTGGCTTTCGGGGAGGGTGGTATCGTCATTCCACGAAGAGAACGCTTGCGCAATGCCGTTGTTTGGCCACGGTTTCTGCCAAAAAACTGAGCAGGGGCGACCGCAAGCGCGCCAGAGCCTTCTAAATCGATTGGAATTGGACAGATCGGCGCGTTGACATGCGTACGGACTTTTCCGAAAAGGGGCGTTGAGAGATGCAAATGTGGTTCTTGAGGGGTTTCAGGATGGGTTTCGCCGGCAGGCTGCGTGTGCGCCACGCCTTGGCCATGCCGCTCCTGATACCGGCCATGGGCCTTTTCGCGGTGATTTCGGCCTCGCCGGCACGGGCCGATTTCCGGGTCTGCAACGCCACGCAGAACCTGGTCGGTGTCGGCATCGGCTATCGCGCCAAGGCCGGCTGGATCACCGAAGGCTGGTGGCACATCGAAGGATCGAGCTGCAAGACGCTGATCGAGGGACCGTTGTCATCAAGGTTTTACTATCTTTATGCAGAAGACGCCGAGCGCGGCGGACGCTGGGATGGCCCGATCAACATGTGCGTGGCCGAAAAAGAGTTCAAGATCGCCGGCGTTACCGATTGCGTCGCCCGGGGCTTTCAGCGCGCCGGATTCCAGGAATATGACACGGGCGAGCAGGCAAGCTGGATGGTCCAGCTGACTGACGAGCCCGCAACGGATGGCGCTCCAGCCGCCCCGGGAACAAACAGTCAATGAGACGCAGCCGCAAGGTCAAGATCCTCGCCACCATCGGTCCGGCCTCCTCGTCCGAGGAGATGCTGAAGAAGCTGTTCGAAGCCGGCGCCGACGTGTTCCGCATCAATATGAGCCACACCGACCATGAATTGATGCGTACGCTTGTCGGCCGCATTCGTGCCGTCGAGGAGGCGGTCGGCCGGCCGATCGGCGTTCTCGCCGACCTGCAAGGGCCAAAGCTGCGCGTCGGCAAGTTCGCCAACGGCAAAGAGGTGCTGACCGTCGGTCAGACCTTCACGCTCGACGACAATCCCGAGCCCGGCAATTCGACGAGGGTCTACCTGCCGCATCCCGAAATCCTGCGTTCGGTCGAGGCTGGTCATCGCCTGCTGATCGACGACGGCAAGCTCGAGCTCAAGGCGGTCAGCAGCAACGGCAAGGCGATCGTCTGCACCGTCGTCGCCGGCACCACCATTTCCGACAAGAAGGGCGTCAGCCTGCCCGACACCGACCTGCCGGTCGGCGCGCTGACGGAAAAGGACCGCCGGGATCTCGACGCGGTTCTGGCGACCGGCGTCGACTGGGTGGCGCTGTCCTTCGTGCAGCGGCCCGAGGACCTGGCCGAGGCGCGCAAGATCGCACGCGGCCGGGCACTGATCATGGCCAAGATCGAAAAGCCGCAGGCCGTCGCCCGGCTGGCCGAGATCATCGAGCTTTCGGATGCGCTGATGGTCGCCCGCGGCGATCTCGGCGTCGAGATGCCTCTCGAAGCCGTGCCTGGCATTCAGAAGCAGATCACCCGCGCCGCCCGCCGCGCCGGCAAGCCTGTGGTAGTTGCCACGCAGATGCTGGAATCGATGATCACCGCGCCGGTGCCGACCCGCGCCGAAGTCTCGGACGTCTCGATCGCCGTGTTTGAAGGCGCCGACGCGATCATGCTTTCGGCGGAGTCCGCCGCCGGCGCCTACCCGGTCGAAGCGGTGGCGATGATGAACCGGATCGCCACCAAGGTCGAAACCGACCCGACCTATGCCGGCATCATCAACGCGCAGCGCTCGGAACCGGAAGCGACCGGCGCCGACGCGATCTCGCTCGCCGCCCGCGAAATAGCCGAGACGCTGAAGCTGTCAGCGATCATCACCTATACCGCGTCCGGCACGACCGGCTTGCGCGCCGCGCGCGAGCGGCCGCAAGTGCCGATCGTGGCGCTGTCGCCGATCCTCAACACGGCGCGGCGGCTGTCGCTGTTGTGGGGCACGCATTGCGTCGTTTCCCCCGACGCCATCGACCTCGACGACATGGTCGACCGCGCCTGCCGCATCGCCTTCGATGAAGGTTTCGGCAAGCCGGGCGACCGCGTCATCATCACGGCCGGCGTGCCGCTGAGGACGCCGGGCTCGACCAACATGTTGCGCATCGCCTATGTCGGATCGGAAGTCGGCCGCTAATGTCGGCCGCGGCTGCCGGATAGGCCGGCTGCATCGCGCGTCGTAAACACGGCGCCAGCCGGGCGCATCGACGGCAGTCGGGTTAGGATAGACGCCGAATTCCGCCAGCTTGCATCAGCCTGTGGCCGGCCGTGAAGCGGTTCGAATGCCCTATCCGACTTGAGCTGGAAGTCAGTTAAGGTAATCTCTCCTGGGAGAAAGAGGAGGGTGATCCAATGTGGATGCGCACTGATCTTCTGGAACTCCTCGGCATAGAGCACCCGATAATCCAGGCGCCGATGAGCGGCATCACCACGCCGGAACTGGCGGCGGCAGTCAGCAATGCCGGGGCGCTTGGCTCGCTCGGATGCGGCATTCTGCCTGCGGCGGCTATCCGCGAGCAGCTCACGGCGACACAGCACGCCACCAATCGTCCGATCAACGTCAACTTCTTTGCGCACCCGGCGCCGATACACGATGATGCGGCAGCCCAAAGTATGCGAGACCGCCTTCGCGGCTGCTATGAGGAGGTCGGCCTCGGACCGGTGCCCGAGCCGGGCGAGCCCTTCCCCACCTTCGATCGTGAGCGTCTCGAAATTGTGCTCGAGCTGCGCCCCAAGGTGGTCAGCTTCCACTTCGGTCTACCCGACACCGCAATTGTGCAGCAGTTGAAGACGGCCGGCTGTACTGTCTTATGTTCGGCCACCACCGTCTCGGAAGCGCGCCAGCTTGAGGCAGGAGGGGTGGACGCCATTATCGCCCAGGGATACGAGGCGGGTGGGCATCGCGGCACATTCACTGGCGACCCTGCTATCGGCACAGCCGGCACTGTGGCACTCGTACCGCAGATTGTTGATGCCGTGCGGGTGCCTGTAATTGCCGCTGGCGGTATCTTCGACGGTCGCGGCATTGCTGCCAGCTTTGCACTTGGTGCATCTGGTGTGCAGATCGGCACGGCTTTCCTGGCCTGTCCTGAAGCCAATGTGCAGCCAGTCTATCGCGAAGCATTGCGCTCGGCCAACGACGAGAGCACGTCGGTGACTCGCTGCTTCACTGGCCGCCCAGCGCGCGTGGTGCGCAACCGGTTTGTGATGGAAATGGCTGGTGAGGAAGATGCAGCGTTGGCGTTTCCGCTGCAGGCGAGTCTGGTCATGCCGCTTTCGATGGCAAAGGATGAAAGCAAGCGGGCTGACTTCTTGCCTATTTGGGCCGGGCAGGGCGTCGCGAAGCTGCGGGAGATGCCGGCCGCCGCCCTTGTAGAGAAACTCGTCACGGAAGCAAACGGCATAGATCGGGCCTATAGGGGAGTAGGGGAGTAGGGGAGTAGGGGAGTAGGGGAGTAGGGGAGTAGGGGAGTAGGGGAGTAGGGGAGTAGGGGCATGCGTTCCACAGTGCAATCTACACCACTCACATACTGCATTACTCCCCTATTCCCCTATTCCCTTACTGGTCTCAAATGCCTTCGCCGGCAAGCTCCTCGGAAAGTGCGGCGACCTGGTCCTGGGCGCTGCGCATCATTGGGTAGATGGCGAGCACGCGCTGCCAGGCCTCAAGTGCCGACTGCTTGTGGCCGGTTTCGGCCATGATCTGAGCCACGCCCGAAAGCGCGCCGAAATGGCGTGGTTCGAGCTGCAGAGTGCGGTCGATGTCCGCCATCGACTTCCCGTAGTTCTTCATCATGAAATGAACAGTGGCGCGCCGGTTCCAGCCTTCCGCATAGGTCGGCTGCAAAGTCACCACCTGATCGAGGAAATCGAGTGCAACATCGAATTTCTGGGTTTCGATCGCCTTCTGCGACCATTGCATCATCAGGTCGATAGAGGCGCTGCCCGACTGGGACCACTCGCTGCCGATCCGTCCGGCGATGCGCTCGGCGGCCTTTTCATTGCGTTCGCGCTTGAGATCGGCAAACAGCTGATCGAGCCGCGCCTGTTTCGTCTTGACGACCGGAGGTGCTGCCGGCGGAGTTGTGGTCGGATCTTCAGCCCACGCCGGCAGCGAGACAGCGCCGGAAACGAGGAAAGCCGTGAAAAATGCAAAAAGAATCCGCATCGCGGGAATCTAGCCCCCGACGCCGGATCGTCAAACTGAATTTAGCGTGAGAGGCGTATCATGCGAACGGAGGCGCGCAGCCTCCGTCGAAAACTCAACCCTGGCGCGCCTTGTAGCGCGGCGCGGTCTTGTTGATGATGTAGATGCGGCCCTTGCGACGAACCAGCTGGTTGTCGCGGTGACGCGCCTTCAACGCCTTGAGCGAATTCTTGATTTTCATGGTCTTGCCCGTCGGTCTGGGCCCGGTCACGGGCCGAATTATTAAGGCGCGCCCACAGACGCGCCTTTGAACTGTGCGTGGCTCATAGACGAGGAGCGTTGCCCGTGTCAACCGCAAGCGCGTTGCCTAAACGATACGGACCGTTTCGTATCATCAAATATCCGCCACTGGCGTCTTGCGGCGTTGCGCAGGGTTGAGACGGCTGGAATGATGCGGTTGCGAATTGGAGATCGTCATGCGCCGAATTCTTGTGTCCGCCTGTCTTGTCGTCCTCGCGGCAGGTTCTGTTGCCTATGCGCAGGAATGCGACCGCAACGACGACAGCCAGCAGATGATGAACATCTGCGCCGACGCGGACTACAAATCCGCCGACGCCAAGCTCAACAAGGCCTACCAGGATCTCATCGGCGGAAGTGACGCAAAAGCCAGGAAGCTGTTGCAGACGGCGCAGCGCGCCTGGATCGCTTTTCGCGACGCGGAATGCAGCTATTCCGCCGCGGACAGCGAAGGCGGCTCGATCTATCCGATGCTGATATCGGAATGCCTGACGCGGCTGACCGACGATCGCACCAAACAGCTCACCGCCGATTCGACCTGCGCGGAAGGCGATGTGAGCTGCGCCAGCCCCGACGAGGACGAGAGCGGCGAAATCCAGTAAGCGTAGGTTCTAACTTTGTGTTTGAGCATGATCTTTTCCGAAAACCGGATTCCACTTTTCGCTAGCGCGGACCTTCGGTTCGGGATCATGCTCTAGCTGCGGCGGCTCACGCGCGTAAAATGGCCCATCTTGCGGCCGGGCCGCGCCTCGGCCTTGCCATAGAGGTGCAGCATCAGATCGGGCTCGGCGAGCAGATCAGGAACGCGCCTGACATCGTCGCCGATCAGGTTTTCCATGACGCAGTCGAACTGCCGGGCGGGACTTCCCAGCGGCAGGCCGGCGACGGCTCGAATATGCTGTTCGAATTGCGAGATGGTGCAGGCGGCCTCCGTCCAGTGGCCGGAATTATGGACGCGCGGCGCGATCTCGTTGGCCAGCAGCGAACCGTCGGCAAGGACAAAGAATTCGACGCCGATGACACCGACATAGTCGAGCGCCGCGAGTATCTCGGCCGCCGCCGCTTGAGCCGCAGCCGCCGTCTCGGACTTCACCCCGGCCGGCAGCGTCGAGCTGTGCAGAATACCGTTGCGATGGACATTCCAGGCCGGATCGTAGGCGGCGAGCGAGCCGTCGCTGCCGCGGGCGGCGATCACCGAAATCTCGCGCTCGAAGGTGACGAAGGATTCCAGGATCAACGGCACGTTGCCCATCGCCTCGCAAGTGCCGGCAAAGCCGCCTGTTTCCATGTTGCGGAAGACACGCTGGCCCTTGCCGTCATAGCCCATGCGGCGCGTCTTCAATATGCCGCTGCCGTTGAACTGTTTCAGCGCAGCCGTCAGTTCCTCGTCATTGTCGACGGGGCTGAAATCCGCGGTCGGTATGCCAATGCCGTTGAGGAATTTCTTTTCCGCCAGCCGGTCCTGCGCTACTTCCAGTGCGCGTGCCGGCGGATAGACCGGCACCGTAGAGGCAAGTGCCGCGGCGGCCGCGACCGGTACGTTCTCGAATTCATAAGTAACGACGGCACTGGCCGCAGCCAGCTCGCTAAGCGCGGCCGCGTTGTCATAGGCGGCGACGATCTGCCGGTTGGCGACCTGTGCCGCCGGGCAATCCGGCTGCGGCTCCAGCACGACGATGCGGTAGCCGAGGCGGGCCGCGGCCATCGCCAGCATGCGGCCAAGCTGGCCGCCGCCGATGATGCCGATGCTCGATCCCGCCGGCAGGCTCACGGCGCGTCCGTGGGCTCGGCGGCCACCTTGGCGGTCTGCGCGGCGCGCCAGCTATCCAGCCGGGCGGCGAGCTTTTCGTCGCTCAGCGCCAACACCGCGGCGGCCAGAAGGGCAGCATTGGCAGCGCCGGCCTTGCCGATGGCCAAAGTGCCGACCGGAATGCCGGCCGGCATCTGCACGATTGATAGCAGCGAGTCCTGGCCCGACAGCGTCTTCGATTCCACCGGCACGCCGAACACCGGCAGCGGCGTCATCGCCGCCGTCATGCCGGGCAGATGCGCCGCACCACCGGCACCGGCGATGATCACCTTGTAGCCGGCCGCCTTGGCGCCCTTGGCGAAGTCATAGAGCCGGTCGGGCGTGCGGTGGGCCGAGACGATCAGGCGCTTGTGCGGAATTCCAAGCGCCTCAAGCGTTTCGGCGGCGTGGCGCATCGTCGCCCAGTCGGACTGGCTGCCCATGATGATGGCGACGTCGGCGCGGTGATCGTCCAAGCTTCTGCTCTCCGGCGGCAAAAGCGCGCATTAGCTGAAATCGAGGGGAGCCGCAAGGATGGCCGGAAACGGCAAAGCCGCTTGGGCCATCTCCGTGGCTATGCACATGGACAGGGGCGGTCTGTCATCGGGCGGCCGCTGCTCGGAAGCGGTTGACGAAGTCGTCAAGTTCGGGCCGTTCCGTATCGGAAATCGCCCAATAGGAAAAGGCGCCGTCGCTCCAGTGCACCAGCGAGAAGCCACCGGCAGAAAGATCGACCGGCGCGGTTGTCGAGCCGGTTTGCTGTGGCGCGGCGACGAGGGTGATCAGGTGCTCGCGATGGCGGTAGACCAGTGCCGGCACCGGCTGGTCGGCGATCACCTCGACCCGGCCGCCGAGCAATGCGAAGCCGTCATTGGCAAGGTCAGGTGCCGGCGGCGACAGACCGACCCTGCCATCGAGCCAGGGTTTGACCGTATGCCTGTCCGACGAGACGACGTCCACCGGGCTGGCGGCCAGCAGGCTGCGGCGGTGGCCGCTGGCGACCGCGGCGGCAAAGCTGTCGGGCGCCCTGCTCAGCATCATCCATTGCGTCGCGCCGCTGGCCAGCACGGCGGTGACGAGGATCGATGCCGCCATTGCGCGCCAGTCGAACGCGCCGAAGCGGCCCGGCCGCGTTTGGGTTGGCCGCATGTGGGTTGGCACGGTTTGCGGCGGCCGCGTCGGCGCCGGCCGAGCCTGTGCCTCGCCAGTCGCGCCGATCGCCGCGATGCGCGCATTGAGGGCGTCGCTGACCTGTGGCAGCGCCAGCCTGCCGACAGCGGACTGCAGCGCCACGATGCGGGCATGCTCGGCGGCGAGCGCCGGATCGGCGGCAATGCGTCGCTCGACAGCCAATGCTGCTGCTGCGTCGAGCTCGCCATCGACCAAGGCATGGATCATCAGCTCCACGCCCGCCGGGTCATCGGGCAGTCCATCGTTGTGCGCGCTCATGGCGCCCTCCCAAGTTGGGATATCAGCAGACCGCGCGCCCTCGCCAGCCGCGACATCACCGTGCCTAGCGGCACGCCAAGCAGCGTCGCGATCTCGCGATAGCTGAGGCCGTTGATGTCGCGCAGCACCACAGTCTCGCGAAATTGGTGCGGCAGCGCGGCGATCGCCGCCTCGAGTGCGGCCGTGTCGGCCTTGGCGATCAGGCTTGCCTCAGGACTATCCGTATCCGGCAGGCCGGCGCCATATGCAGCCGTCATGTCATCGAGGTCGCTCAGGTCGCCGACGGCGACGATACTGCGCGGCCGGTTGCGCGCCAGCCAGGAGTAAGAGGCGTTGCGCACGATCGCCAGCAGCCAGGCGCGCGCATTGCCGCCGGCATAGCCGGCGATGCCCGCATGCGCCTTCAAACAGGCCTCCTGCACCACATCCTCCGCGTCGGCGGCGTTGCCGGTCAGCCAACGGGCAAGCGCAAGCGCATCGGCGAGATGGGGCAGAACCACCTCGCGAAAGCGCTCGGTCGCGGCCTCTTGGTTCAACACCGTCGCATCGCCCGGCATCCCGGGCAGAACCTTCCGAAAATCCTCACGGAGCGACGGTGATCCTGCCCTGCATGTGCGGGTGAAGCCCGCAGAAATAGGCATAGTCGCCCACTTTGGTGAAGGTGAAGGCATATGTGTCACCGGTGTCAAGCGCCTTGGAGCGAAACGAGGCATCGTTGGCGACCAC
Organism: Mesorhizobium sp. M1307; assembly: GCF_040318155.1. Classification (NCBI taxonomy): domain Bacteria; kingdom Pseudomonadati; phylum Pseudomonadota; class Alphaproteobacteria; order Hyphomicrobiales; family Phyllobacteriaceae; genus Mesorhizobium; species Mesorhizobium sp. M1307. The sequence goes on from NZ_JAMYLR010000033.1 coordinate 39,625, forward strand.
CAGATGCGGGATGTCGTCGTCATTCTCGAAGGTCACGGTAGTGCCCTGCTTTACCGTCAGCACCGCCGGTGTGAAGGCAAAGTTCTCGATCTTGACCATTGGCTGGTCTGCTGCGTTCAGTGGCATGGCAACCATTGTCAGGATCGCCGCCAAACCGAACGTGACAGGGGATACGACCAAGACGCGGGATGGGAAGCGGATCATCGCATTTCCCCTCAGGCCAGCGTGCTGTCGATGATGGCGAGGTCCTGCCCGCCTTGCGTGACTGTCACGCTGCTTGTGCCGAGCAGGCTGCGCAACTGGCCGGCAGGTACCGTCATCGGCCCGGGTGAGGCTGCGGTGCCCGGCGCCGGTTGCGGGAAAGCGGTCGAGCGCGCGGTATGAAAGGTAACGTTGCCTTCGACCTTCTGCATGATCTGGTGGATATGGCCGTTGAGTACGGTGACAGAGCCGAAGCGCTTGAGCAGGGCCAAGGCCTGCGCCGCGTCGTCGGTGCCCCAGCCCCATTCGGGATAAACAGCCCATAGCGGGATGTGGGCAAAGACGACGATTGGCGTCGAGGCGGTGACCGCCTTCAGATCATCGGCCAACCATGCCAACTGGTCGGCGCCGAGATTGCCCAGCCCGCCAGCCTTCAGGTTGACGACGTTGACCAGCCCGATGAAATGGACGCCGTTCTGGTCAAACGAATACCAGCCGGCGCCCTTGGTGCCCTTGCCGTAGCGGTCGAGATAGGCCTGGCCATTGCCGTCATCGATCAGGTCGTGCTCACCGGGCACATAATGCACGTCGAAGCCTGCGCCGCCGATGATCTGGGCAGCGTTGTCGAACTGCGCGACTTTCGACAAATGGGTGATGTCGCCGGTGTGGATCATGAAAGCGGGCTTTTGCGGCAACGCCTGGATCTTGCCGATCGCCTCTTTCAGCGTGTCGATGGCGTGCGGGTTGGCAGCCTTGTCGAAGCCGATGTGGCTGTCGGAGATCTGGAGGAAAGTGAAGCCGGTGGCCAAGGCCTCGGCGGCTTGCGACGCACCGAGCAGGCTGAGCGAGACCGGCACGCCGGCCGAAATTGTCCACAGCACTCCCGTGCCGGCCCAGATCATGCATTCCAGTGCATGACGGCGGCTGATGCCGTCAGCTTCATTGTCGTGGTGGTGGATCATACCGGTCTCCTGCACGCCGGAAATGGCGTCTGTTTGGGAGACCAATGGGCGGGGTGGTTTATTCCGCCCGAAGACTAAAAGTTCATTCACACTGCCGTGATGGCGCACTGGCCCGATGCGAAGCCGGTGCTGGAAGGCACTGGCTCGACCACGCTCTGGCGATGTCTAGTCCGGCCAGCGCAGCGCTCCGGCGGACTGCTTGCGAGCGGGTTTCATCGCATCCGCCGGCCGATCGGCAGCACTCAACACCGCCCGCAGGCGTTCGGCAACGATCTCCGCCTCGCCGGGATGGAGATTGCACGGATCAAGGAAGAAGTGACCGCGCTCGACCTCGTGGTTGCGCACGATCACGGGCGGTGAACCCGCCGCAAGCGCCGAGGCGAGGCCGGCGGCGGTGAAGCGGCTTTCCGGCGCAACGAACACCTGCAGGCGGTCGAGAGGATTTCCGGTCGGATCTGGAATGATACGTGCCTCGATGCCAGGCAGGCCCTGCAATGCGGCTTGCCACAGATGCAGTGCGGCTTCTTCCCGCTGGCGAATGCCGGCATGGTCGCGCCGCTCCCAGGCTTCCAGGGCCGCCATGGTGCCGGCAATGCTCTCCTTGCCGACCTTCATGGCGCGCGCAACGCCGCGGTTCTGGAGATAGGCGGCCCGTACCAGATCCTTGCGGCCGGCAACGATGCCGCTTGTCGGCCCTGAGAGAAATTTGTGCCCGCTGTAGACAACAATGTCGGCGCCGCGCGCCAGAAAGCCACGCAAATCGTATTCCGAGGCGGCGTCGACGATCACCGGCACGCCCTTGGCGTGGCAAATCTCGCAGAACTCCTCAAGCGAGAGCATGCCGTATTGCACGGTGTGGTGCGCAACGACGTAGAGGGCTGCCGCAGTCCGGTCCCGGATCGCCTCGGCAACATGATAATCCTGGGTGACGCTGACCGTGCCGGCAGGCACTGCCTTGGCTCCGGCAAGCCGGATCGACTGGTCGATCGGCGCGCCGTAATTGACGATGTGACCAAGCTGAACGATGACCTCCGATTTGAGGCCCTCGGTGTCGTCCGGCAGCCGCTCGATCGCAAGAAGGCTGGTCCCGGTCATCGCGCCGGCAATCGCCATTGTTATGCCGCTGGCGCAGCATGCGGTGATGAAGCCGGCCTCGCCGCCGGTGAGGCGTGCAATCACAGTACTTGCGGCGCGCTGCAGATCGTCCATCTCGACCCATTGCGAGGCGATTTCCGACATTGCGGCAATCGCTTCTGGCACGATGATCGAAGCGCCGAGCGCCGTCATCGTACCGGAAACATTGATGATCGGGCGAAGGCCAAGCCGTTCGCGGATTGTCGTGTTGGAACGGTCAGCGGCATAGGTCGTCATCTCTGTAGATCCTGTTTAAGATTTCAGGCGGCGATCTCGACGACCGCCTCGATTTCAACTGTGATGTTGCCCGGCAGCGAGCCGACACCGATCGCGGAACGGGCATGTCCGCCAAGCGTATCAAAGACGGCCGCGAAAAGATCGGAACAGCCGTTCACCACCTTGGGGTGCTCGCTGAATGTCGGCGTCGCATTGACAAAGCCAAGCAGCTTGACGACGCGCACGATGCGGCCGAGGTCGCCGGCCGCCGCATGCATGACGGCGAGTAGGTTCAGGCCGGTCAGACGCGCATGCCCGTAGGCCTCTTCAACGCTGACATCCTCTCCGACCTTGCCGGTGCAGAGCGCGCCATCGGCGCGCAACGGCCCCTGGCCGGAGAGGAAGATCAGCCGTCCGCTCTCGGCATAGGTGACGAAGTTGGCGATGGGCTTCGGCGGCTCGGGCAGTGTCAGGCCCAATTCCGCGAGCCGGATGTAAGGCGTCATAAAAGCTCCTTGCGACAGCTTTCGCCGTCCGATGTCAAAAATGCGAGGCGCGAAACCGCGCCAGGAAACTGCGAAGGCGTTCATTGTCGAACCCCGCCGCCAGAATCTCGGCGGGTGGTCCGACGGCACTGACGCCGCCATCCGCCATGAAAACGATGCGGCTCGATGCGTCGCGCGCAAAAGCCATTTCATGCGTGACCATCAGCATCGTCATGCCGTCTTCGGCGAGGCTGCGCACGACCTCGAGCACCTCGCCAACCAGTTCGGGGTCGAGCGCCGAGGTTATCTCGTCGAGAAGCAATATCTTCGGCTCCATCGCCACGGCGCGGGCGATGCCGACGCGCTGCTGCTGGCCGCCGGAAAGCTCGGCCGGCAGACTGTCGGCTTTGTGGGCGAGGCCTACGCGGCCGAGCCAGTGCTCGGCAATGGTGCGGGCCTCGGCATTGCTCTTGCCGCGCACCTTGCGCAGGCCAAGCATGATGTTGCCGGCCGCAGTCAAATGCGGAAACAGATTGAAGCTCTGGAACACCATTCCGGTCTCGGCTCGCATCGCCGCCAGGTCGCGCTCGCTGCGTCGCTGGCGCGTTCCCGTCTCGCGATAGCCGACTTCTTTGCCGTCGATACGGATCGAGCCGCTGTCGTAGCTCTCCAGGAAGTTGACGCAGCGCAGTAGCGTGGTCTTGCCGCTGCCGGAGGGGCCGATGATAGTCACGACCTCGCCGCGCGTCACTTGCAGGCTGACGGAGCGCAGGACCTCGACGGATCCAAAGGCTTTGGAAACCTCGGTGACATCGAGAAGTGCCGGATTCTGGTGCGAGGCGTTGGACATCGTGCTATTCCCGGATGAAGGAGAAACGCCGCTCCAGGCGCCGGCTGGCCAAGGAGAGGGCGTAGTTGACGGCGAAGTAGACGAGCGCACCGAGAATGTAGAGTGGCATCGCCTCATAGGTGCGGCCGATGACCTGGTTGATTGCCTGCATGAGGTCGGTGATGCCGAGCAGCGAGACCAGCGCGCTGCCCTTCACCGCGTCGGTGACGCCATTGATCCAGGGTGGCAGGAAGCGCCTGAACGCCTGCGGAAAAATGACGTAGACCAGCCGCTGGCGAAAGGTCAGTCCGATCGCCATCGCCGCCTCGGACTGACCCTTGGGAATCGAGCCGACGGCGCCCCTGAGATACTCGACGACTTGTGCGGTCTTGAAGAGGGTGAGGGCGAACACGGCCGCCCAAAAGGATTCCAGATGCAGCCCTACCGCGGGCAGGCCGTAATAGACGAAGAAGATCAGCACCAGGATCGGAATGCCGCGTATGGTGTCGCTGAAGATGCGCACTGCCCAGCGTAGCGGAAAAGGACCATAGACAAGGCCGACGCCCATCAACACGCCGGCGATGAGCGATAACACCACGACCAGCAGCGACACCCACAAGGTTACGGCAAAGCCTTCGGCGAGGAACGGCAAGGCGTAGATGATCTGGCTCAGCATGTCAGCGCGCCGCCTTGAACCGGCGCTCGACGAGCCGCAGCGCGAAAAGCAGCGTGTAGCCCGTCAACAGGTACATTGCCGTCACCACCAGATAGACTTCGACAATGCGGAACGTGTTGAAGTTGATCCACTGGGCGCCATAGGTGAGTTCGGGTACCGAGATGACCGACGCCACGGACGTATCCTTGAAGAGCGATATGAATGTATTGGAAAGCGCCGGCAGGGTTATGCGCAGCATCGTCGGCAGGCGCACATCGAGCAGCCTTTGCCATGGCGTCAGGCCGATTGCCTTGCCGGCGTCGAGCTGACCGCGCGGCACCGCCTCGAGCCCCGAGCGAAACACCTCGACCAGGTAGGCGCCGCTGTAGAGCGACAGCGTGGCAATGAATGAGGTTTGCGCGCTGTAGGTAATGTCGACCACCGTCGGCAAGCCGTAGAAGACCAGATAGACGAGCAGGATCAGCGGCACGTTGCGGATGAACTCGACATACCCCGCGATGATGGTCCGCACCGCACGCCCGGCCGACACGTACCAGACCGCCAGAACGAGTCCGATGACGATGCCGATCGCGATCGAGATGACGGCCAGTTCGAGGCTTAGCAGCAGTCCGCCCCAGAGCTTGTCGAAATGCCGCCAGATAAGGTTGAAGTTGAGAGTATAACCCATGCGTCCTCGTCATGGAGGGCTGTGATGAGAGAAGGCGGAAGGACGTTGTCCTTCCGCCTGCTTGCATCAGATGACCGGGAAACCGGGATGGCGCGCCGGCGGCTCCTGTCCGAAATAATCCTTGAACGCAGCGTCGTAGAGGGCCGTTTCATGGCCGAACATGGCGATGGTGAAGGTCTGGTTGACGAAGGTCAGCCAGTCGAGGTCGCCCTGCCGCAGCGCGGCACCATAAAGCATCGAGAACCAGCTCTTGCCGGCATCGAAGTACTTATCCGGATTGCGCGAGGCGAGCCAGCGTACCGTTGACAGATCGACCGCGGCGGCGTCGACGCGCTTCGATTCCAAGGCCTGCAGCACGTTGGCCTGCGTGTCTATCTGCATCACCTGCGACTCCGGCAGGACGATATGCACGTTAGCCTCGGCATCGACATTTTGCAGGATGGAAATCCGCGTCGCCGAACCGCCGGCAAGCAGCTTGTCGAAGGTCTTGTTTTCGGCGTTCGGAAGGGTCAGCAAGGCGATGCCTTCGACGTAGTAGGGTCGGGAGAAGTGGATCAGCTGCGAGCGCTGGGCGGTCATGGTCATGAACTGGATGGTGATGTCGACCTTGTTGGTGGTCACGTTCGGAATGCGCTGAGCCGGATCCTGCATGACAAATTCGACCTTGGTCGGATCGTCGAAAAGCCCCTTGGCGAGGATGCGACCCATGGTGATGTCCATGCCTACCAGTTCGCCGGCGTCGTTCTCGAAATGCCAGGGCGCGTTGGTGCTGCCGGTCCCGACGATCACCTTGCCGCGCTCGAGGACGGTGCGCAGCAGGCTGTCCGGCGCTGCCTGGGCCGCCGCTTTCTGAACGTCGACCGCGGTAGCGGCGCTCATCACTCCGGCCGTTGCAAGCCCGGCCATTCCCAGTTTCAGAAATTCACGCCTTTTGGATGTGTCGTTCACGGCGACCTCCTTTCGTGTTGTGTTCCCCTTTGGAGCAGCAATACAGGCATCGGTTGCAACTGACGCCATTGTCCCTTACAAGGGACGCCTGTACTCTGTACAAGACAGATTAACATCAGGAATCGATAATGCAAGAAGGTAATGCCTTGGCCGCTCGACCGGACGCCGGTCTGGACGAAGACAAGAACTCGGTTTCTCGGGAGAAGGGCCTCAACCGGGTCCTCCAGATTCTGGAGTTTCTCCACACGACCCAGCGTGCGATCGGCATCGGCGACCTTGCCAAGGGGGTAAACGCGCCGCGTTCGACGACTTATACGCTTGTGCGCTCGCTGGTCGACGCAGGCCTGCTGGAGATGGCCGGAGACGGCAATCGGGTCTATTTCGGAAAGAAGCTCTATCTCTACGGAATGGACTATGTGCGGGGCAACGACCTGCTCAGGCGAGGACGCCAGGAAGTCGATCATCTGTCACGCGAGACCGGCGAGACCTCGGAGTTGTGCATGCTGCAAAGCGGCCGCTACACCATCGTCCATTCAACCCCGGGAACGAGGCCATTCCGGATCAGCTCGGCGACCGGTCTGCAAATACCGCTCCCCTGGACAGCTTCCGGGCGACTGCTCCTCGCCGGCTTCGACAGGGCAGCGATTGAGGATATGGTCTCCGAGGACGATCTCGTGCTGCCGGACGGCCGCAGATTGCAACTCGACGATTTCATAGACGACATCGCCGTCGCCAAGTCGGCCGGCTACTGCGTCACCTCCGGCCTTGTCGATGCCTACACGAAATGCCTGGCCGCGCCGGTCTTTTCAGCGCCGGGCAGGGTCGAGGCGACGATGTGCCTGGTGGTTCCGATCGATACCTCGACCGAAAAGACCGACAACCTGATAGCGTTGTTGCGCGAGCGCGCCGCACGGCTTTCGATCGCGGCATAACCGCTTTTCCAGCAGGCCCCGCCGGCGTTCGTTCAAACAATGGCGTTCGTTCAAGCAATAATGTCTGGAATGATCTTGTCTTCCAGCGCCATCAGCCTGTCCTTCAGGAAAAGCTTCTTTTTCTTCATGCGCTGGATCTGCAGCGGGTCGCAATTCATGGCGATCATCGCATTGATGGCCGCGTCGAAATCGGCGTGTTCCTGCTTCAGCCGGGAATATTCGAGGCGGATATCTGCCTGTTCCTGATCGGACATTTTTACCGTCTGCACGTCTGCGGCGCCCAAACTATGGGCCTGATTGGGCGGGACCGGGGCTTCTTGCCCCGGCGCGCAGCCCATATCACATTTCATATTGGCGTGGAATGCTACCACGCAGCATTCGACATCGGTGCGCGATGGTGGCACACTGTCATTATGCCGTCATAGAAGCGAGCCTGCGGTGGACGTGCCATGACGGCTGCAATCCGAGGAAACCATGAAAGGGAGAACCAATCATGTCTCTTGCATCCCATCTTGATGAGCTGCAGCGGAAACACGGCGACATCGAACGCGAAATCGATGATGCGATGACCCATCCATCGGTAGACGACCTCGAAATCGTGAATCTCAAGCGGCGCAAGCTGGCGCTCAAGGACGAGATTGAAAAACTGAAGGCGAAACCGACGACCCACTGAAACCCTTCCAGGACTAGAAGCGCCGCCCGGAGCGCGATCTTTCCGGTGGCATGTCTCTATGCTGCCGGAAACGCTCATGGATTTGCGGCAAGCTGCCGTCTTGTTGTTTCCGATTTGCTGGGCCTGCGCGCCAGTTGCCATTGACAAGCCATCTTTGCTCCTCCACCTCATGCCCGGACCTTCAAGATTAAAGGTAGCCGGCATGACCGGATATTTTTCCTCACCCTTCCCACGCCGCAGGTCGGTCGGTGTCGATGTCGGCGGCGTGATTGTCGGCGGCGGCGCCCCAGTCGTCGTCCAGTCGATGACCAACACCGACACGGCCGATGTCGACCAGACGGTCGCGCAAGTGGCGGCGCTGCATCGCGCCGGCTCCGAGATCGTGCGCATAACGGTCGACCGCGACGAAAGCGCTGCCGCTGTGCCGGCCATCCGCGAGCGACTGGAGCGGCTCGGCATCAACGTGCCGCTGGTCGGCGATTTCCATTATATCGGCCACAAGCTCCTGGCCGATCATCCGGCCTGCGCCGCGGCCTTGGCCAAGTACCGCATCAACCCCGGCAATGTCGGTTTCAAGGACAAGAAGGACCGGCAGTTCGCGGCAATCGTCGAGATGGCGATCCGATACGACAAGCCGGTGCGCATCGGCGTCAACTGGGGTTCGCTCGACCAGGAGCTGCTGACCCGGCTGATGGATGACAACCAGGCCCAAGGCTTTCCGCTGACCGCGCAGGAAGTGACGCGCGAGGCAATCGTGCAATCGGCGATCCTGTCGGCCGAAATGGCCGAAGAGATCGGCCTTGCGCGCGAGAAGATCATCCTGTCGGCCAAGGTCAGCGGCGTGCAGGATCTGATCGCCGTCTACACCGAGCTTGCCACCCGATCCGACCATGCGCTGCACCTCGGCCTGACAGAGGCCGGCATGGGCTCGAAAGGCATCGTCGCCTCGTCCGCGGCCATGGGCATCCTGCTCCAGCAAGGGATCGGCGACACCATCCGTATCTCGCTGACGCCGGAGCCGAACGGTGACCGCACACGCGAAGTGCAGGTGTCGCAGGAGCTGTTGCAGACCATGGGCTTCAGGCAGTTCGTGCCGATCGTCGCCGCCTGCCCGGGCTGCGGCCGCACGACCTCGACCGTGTTCCAGGAGCTTGCCCAGAACATCCAGGCCGACCTGCGCAAGAACATGCCGGTGTGGCGCGAACGCTATCCCGGCGTCGAGAACCTCAAGGTCGCGGTGATGGGTTGCATCGTCAACGGTCCGGGCGAATCCAAACATGCCGATATCGGCATTTCGCTGCCCGGCACCGGTGAGACACCGACCGCCCCGGTGTTCGTCGACGGCAAGAAGGCGGCGACGCTGCGCGGCCCATCGATTGCCGCGGATTTCGAGAAGATGGTCGCCGACTATATCGAACGGCGGTTCGGGCAGCACGACAAAGCCGCGGCGGAGTAGTTGAATGCGGCGTTTGCTGGGCGCGGCGCTGGTTCTCATTTGCGGGCTGATCTGGGCGACAGCCGTTCAGGCCGATCCACCACGGCCCGCCAAAAAGAAGCTGATCGACCAGGTTTGCAACCTGATCGAGGCCCATGCCGACCGGAACGGGCTGCCCAGGGATTTCTTTGCCCGGTTGATCTGGAAGGAAAGCCGTTTCGATCCCAATGCGGTCAGCCCGGTCGGCGCCGAAGGCATTGCCCAGTTCATGCCGGGCACCGCCAGGATGCGCGGGCTCGCCAATTCCTTCGACATCGAACAGGCGATCCCGGCCTCGGCAAAATACCTCGCCGAAATGAAATCCGGTTTCGGCAATCTCGGCCTCGCCGCCGCAGCCTACAATGCCGGCGAGAGCCGGGTGACGCGCTGGCTGCATTCCGGCGGCTTCTTGCCGATGGAGACCGAAAGCTACGTGTTGGACGTCATGGGCGAGCCGGCCGACAACTTCACCAATACCGCCTACGCCGGCGTCATCCGGCCGCTCGACAAGAAGGCGAGTTTCGCTGCTGCTTGCCGCGAGCTGCCGGTGATCATGTCCAGAACCGTGCCGATGTCGTCGATCAACATCAAGCCGTGGGGCGTGCAGGTGGCCGGCAATTTTCGCCGCGCCGCGGCGCTCAACCAGTGGCTGAGAGTGAAAAGCCGGTTCCCGGCAATGCTTGCCGGCCACGATCCGGTGGTCAGCCGGGTCCGTACCCCGATCGGCAGGCGCGGCATCTATGCCGTGCGGATCGGCGCCGATAACAGAGCCAAGGCCGACACGATCTGCGACAAGCTGCAAAGCGTCGGCGGCGCCTGCATCGTGGTACGCAACCGGTAAAGCCATATGTCGGAGCGTTTTGCGCCATTGCTGCCCATCTCGCTCCCCGTGGCACTTCGTCCTCGATACGTGAATCATATTTTCGGTGAACCGTTAGGCAGGTCTTGCATCGTCGTCGATGCGGGGTAAGGTCCCCGCGATTTTTCGTGAAAGGGATCAGCATGGCCGGCTTCAAGACACTGGACGACATCGGCAATATCAGCGGCAAGCGTGTGCTGGTGCGTGTCGACCTCAACGTTCCCGTCACCGAGGGCAAGGTCACCGACGCCACCCGCATCGAGCGCATTGCGCCGACCATTGCCGAGCTCTCCGGCAAGGGAGCCAAGGTCATCCTGCTTGCCCATTTCGGCCGGCCCAAGGATGGACCTGCGCCGGAATTCTCGCTCGAGCCGATCGCCAAGGCGACGGCGGACGTGCTCGGCCGTCCGGTTGGCTTTGCCGCCGACTGCATCGGTGACAAGGCGGCAAATGCAGTTGCTGCCATGAATAATGGCGACGTGCTGCTGCTCGAGAACACCCGCTTCAATAAGGGCGAGGAGAAGAACGACCCGGCCTTCACCGAAAAGCTCGCCGCTAACGGCGATATCTTCGTCAACGACGCCTTCTCTGCTGCGCACCGTGCCCATTCGTCGACGGAAGGGCTGGCGCATGTGCTGCCGGCGTTCGCCGGCCGCACCATGGAGGCCGAGCTCGATGCGCTGGAAAAGGGGCTTGGCAATCCCGTCCGCCCGGTTGTCGCCATCGTCGGCGGCGCCAAAGTCTCGACCAAGATCGACCTGTTGATGAACCTGGTGAAGAAGGTCGACGCGCTGGTCATCGGCGGCGGCATGGCCAATACGTTTCTAGCGGCGCGCGGCACCGACGTCGGGAAATCCTTGTGCGAGCATGATCTCGCGACCACCGCCAAGCAGATCATGATCGAGGCGGCCGAGGCCGGCTGCGCCATCATCCTGCCCGCCGACGGCGTTGTCGCCAGGGAGTTCAAGGCCGGCGCCGCCAGCGAGACCGTCGCCATAGCAGACGTGCCGGCCGACGGCATGATCCTCGACGTAGGCGCAAAGACCGTGAAAACCATTGCCGAATGGATCGACCGCGCCGCGACGCTGGTCTGGAACGGGCCGCTCGGCGCCTTCGAGATCGAGCCGTTCGACCATGCAACGGTGGCGACGGCCAGGCACGCGGCAGCGCGCACCAAGGCCGGCAGACTGATCTCGGTCGCTGGCGGAGGCGACACGGTGGCGGCGCTCAATCATGCCGGCGTCAGCGATGATTTCACTTATGTCTCGACGGCCGGCGGCGCTTTCCTCGAATGGATGGAAGGCAAGCCCTTGCCCGGCGTCGACGTCTTGAAGCGCTGAGCGCGGCCGCAAGAGCAGCGCGAAGGAGTGCGCCCGCGACTTTCAATCGATTCGCGCTTGTTTGACGAAATGGTTCGACTTGAACCTGCGTTGCTCTGGTGGTCTGCTGGGCGCGTATCAATTCTTTCAGGAGAAGCACGATGAGCGAACGTCTCGAGGACATTGCCGCCGCGATGGTGGCCAATGGCAAGGGCCTGCTGGCCGCCGACGAGAGCTCCGGCACCATCAAGAAGCGCTTCGACGTCATCGGTGTCGAGTCGACCGCCGACAGTCGCCGCGACTATCGCGAGATGATGTTCCGCGCCAGCGATGCAATGACCAAGTACATTTCCGGCGTCATCCTCTACGACGAGACCATTCACCAGAAGGCCGCCGACGGCACACCGCTGGTCGACATCATCAAGGCATCAGGCGCTATCCCCGGCATCAAGGTCGACGCCGGCGCCAAGCCGCTGGCCGGCTTTCCCGGCGACACCATCACCGAGGGCCTGGACGGCCTGCGCGAACGCCTTGCCGACTATTACAAGCTCGGCGCCCGCTTTGCCAAATGGCGCGCGGTGATCGACATCGATGTTGCCAAGGGCGTGCCCTCTGCCACCTCGATCGGCTCGAACGCCCATGCGCTCGCCCGCTATGCAGCGCTTTGCCAGGAGGCCGGCATCGTGCCGATCGTCGAGCCGGAAGTGCTGATGGACGGCGCTCACGACATCGACATTTGCTACGAGATCAGCAAGGCGACGCTGACAAAGCTTTACACGGAACTCTATGCGGCGCGCGTCGTCCTCGAAGGCACCATCCTGAAGCCGAACATGGTGCTGGCCGGCAAGAAATCAGGCAAGGTCAGCAGCCCCGACGAAGTTGCCGAAAAGACGATAAAACTGTTCCGCGAGACGGTGCCGGCCGCTATTGGAGGCATTGCCTTCCTTTCGGGCGGACAATCTGACGAGGAGGCGACCGCCAACCTCAACGCCATCAATGCCATTGGCCCGCATCCGTGGAAGCTGACCTTTTCCTACGGTCGCGCCTTGCAGGCCGCTCCGCAGAAGGCCTGGAGCGGCAAGCCGGCGAACGTCGCCGCCGCGCAGGCCGCCTTCGCCCATCGAGCCCACATGAACCATCTGGCAGCCCTTGGACAATGGCAGCCGACGCTGGAGCAAGCCGCCTGACGGAATTCAGGTTGCGTTCCCTCCGACCCGGGCCATGTGCCCGGGTTTGTTTGAAAGCAGCAAGGGCCGCAATTTCCTGCAACTAAAAATGCAGCTCGGTGTCGGCATTCCTCGCTGCCGAACGTCCTCCGTGAAAAGAGGAGCAGACCTATGCCAAACAACAAGACCGTATCGCAGGAAGACTGGTTTCAGGCGCACAAGGCGCATCTGGCGCGCGAAAAGGAATTGACGCGCTTTCGCGACCGCGTCGCCGCCGAACGCCGCGAATTGCCGTGGCTGAAGATCCGCAAGGACTATGTCTTCGAGACCGAGCAAGGGCCAAAGAAACTGCCCGACCTGTTCGGCGGCAACAGCCAGCTGATCGTCTACCATTTCATGTTCGGGCCGGGCGCCGATTATCGTTGCGAGGGCTGCTCGTTCCTTGCCGACCACATTGACGGTGCCAACCAGCATCTCAGGCACCACGACGTCTCGCTCGTGGTGGTGGCGCGGGCGCCGCTGGCCGAGCTTCTGCCCTACAAGCAGCGCATGGGCTGGAAATTCGACTGGGTGTCGTCGTACGCTTCGGACTTCAACTTCGACATGCAGGTGTCATTCACCGACAAGCAGATCGCGGCCGGCGACACGACCTACAATTTCGAGCGGCGCGCGCGGAGATCGAAAGACCTTCCCGGCACCAGCGTGTTCTATCGCGACGAGAAAGGCGACATCTTCCTGACTTTCATCTCGCGCTCCAGAGGCGGCGATCCGCTGATCGGCGCCTATCACTATCTCGACCTGACGCCGAAAGGCCGCAACGAAACTGGCCCGCATCATAGCCTCGGCGACTGGGTGCGGCTGCACGACGAGTATGAAGACCGATCCGGAACACATGACTGCTGCCATTGAGGCGACAAGGGTGTCGCTGCAAGGTCGTTCACCTTCAGTGCAACATGCGCTAAGTGCTGTTCGCTATGCCCTAAAAGGGACTTGCCATGCGGCGCTTTCCGACCCTTCTCACCTGGCTCGCCTTTCCGGTTTATGTCTGGCAAGGACTTGGCGTGCGTCGCCGCACCGCCCGCATGCTGCCGGCACAAGGTCCGGTCATGCACGAGATATCTGGCCTGGCGCCAGCAATCTCGGTTCTGGTGCTTGGCGATTCCTCCGCCGCCTCGGTCGGCATCGGCAATTCCGAAAACGGATTGGCCGCGCAACTGGCAGTTCTGATTGCGCAACGCACCGGCCGCACCGTGCGCTGGCGGGCGGCCGGCTTCAACTCGGCAACCTCTGGCCAGATCCGCGATCATGTGCTGCCCAATCTATCGGCCGATCCGTGGACGCATATCGTGCTGGCCATCGGTACCAACGACACCAAGAATTTTCATTCCGTACCGCGCTTCAAGCGCGAGTTTGGCGGCCTGCTCTACGCGCTGCGCGCCAAATGGCCGGAAGCGCGCGTGGTGTGGTCGCCGGTGCTGGAGTTCACCCGGGCTCCGGCAATGCCGCCATTGCTCGGCAAGATCCTCGAAATCCGCGCCGTCGAGGTGAACCGGATGGGCGAGCGCCTTTGCCTCGAACGCGGCGCCATACCGGCGCCCCGGCTGCCGATCACGGATGCCGATGCCGGCTTCGCATCGGATGGATTTCACGCTTCGGAAGCCGGCTACCGAGCCTGGGCGGAACATCTGGTCAGCCTGGTGCTCGCCAACGAACCGGGCGTCGCGTAGCGGGCCGCCCGCACTAAAGCGCGTCGCGTTCGATTGGTCTCATCCGACGCGCTTCAGGTTCTTGTTTTTATGCATGTCGTTGTCGCAAAACCGCTGCACAATTTTGCGCGACATGCATTACGTCCAGTGCCCGAGCACCGCCGTAATCGAAATCGCCGCCATCGCCAGCAGCGCCAGCTTCCAGAAATCGCTGCGCCGCTTCAGCCCGGGCCAGCCGAGCGGCTTGATGAGCTGGATGACCATCATGAAGATGATGACGAGCGCGAGAAGTTTCGACATGCAGCCTTTGATCAGCATCGCGGCTGGCTGTCAAAGCGGCTCCGGGATCGCCGGCTTCCACTGCGGCAAGCCTCTTTTCAGCACTGCCTTGTCACTTCGATGGATAAATCGGAACGCCGGTCATGAGAGCCGCACCCTCCTGACAGACTGCTGTCAGCAGGGGTGTGCGATAGTGCCTGCATCGAAAGAGAGGAGACCAGCCATGAACGGTATTACCATTCTGCGTAGCGTGCAGCACTATGTCGGCAAGATCCGGACGATCCGCAATGAGATCCGCACCCAGCGATTCATGAACACCCTGCCGGCGGACATCCGCAAGGATATTGGTTGGCCGGACATGTATGGCGACCGCCGCAATGGCGGCAATTGAGGCAAGCTTTCCGCGTGGCGTTTGGATGCGACCTGGCGACGAGCTGAAATGGGCATGCTGAAGCCTCCTGACAGTATGGTGTCAGGAGGCTCGTGCCATAGTGCAATGGCCGCCGGAGCCGGATGGCCGAGAGGACGATCGATGAAAAGCTGGAACGACAGGCTGAACACGCCTGGCATCAACGGCATAACACCGTCGCCACGCACCATCGGCGACGTCGTCGAAGGCCAGCCGATGCTGGTTCCTACAGCTCGCCAGGTCCACGCATTCATCCGCTCTATCCCCGAAGGCATGGACATGAATATCCGCGCTTTGCGCACCGCTCTCGCCATCGAGCACGGTGCCGAGATGACATGTCCGGTCACCATCGGCTATCATCTGCGCACCGTCGCCGAGGCCGCCAACGAGGATCTTGAGCGTGGTATGGCGCTGGGCGATGTTGCGCCGTTCTGGCGGGTGGTCGACGCAAGCACGCCGACAACGAAGAAACTGTCCTTCGGCGCGGCCTTCGTCGCCGCGCAGCGCAAGCGCGAAGGGCTGGAACGATAGACGCCGAGGGACCATACGATGCGCCGCGCCGACAGGCTCTTCCAAATCGTGCAGCATCTGCGTGGTGGTCGTCTGGTCACCGCCCAGAAGCTGGGCACGTGGCTCGAGGTTTCCGAGCGGACGATCTATCGCGACATCGCAGACCTGCAGTCGACCGGCGTGCCGATCGACGGCGAGGCCGGTGTCGGCTACATGATGAGGGAGGGTTTCGACCTTCCGCCGCTGATGTTCACGCGTGACGAGATCGTCGCGCTGGTCGCCGGCGCCCGCATGGTGCGCGCCTTTGGTGGCGCGGCCATGGCGCGAGCCGCCGACGAGGCGCTGGTCAAGATAGGCGCCGTGTTGCCCGACGCCGAAAAGGACCGCATCGCCCGTACCGAGATCCACACGCCGATGTGGGTGGTAAGCGATGCCGCCCGCGAAGCCATCGACCTGATCGAGCGGTCCATCGAGAAACGTCAGGTGCTGACCATCGACTATTCGGATGAGGCCGGCCGCAGCACCGCGCGCGACATCCGCCCGCTCGGCCTGTGGTTCTGGGGCAAGGTGTGGACCTTGGTCGCCTGGTGTGAGATGCGCGGCGATTTCCGCGCCTTCCGCATCGACCGCATCGCCTCGGTGGTCATCGCCGGCCGCACCTTCAAGCCGGAGCGCGGCAAGCAGCTCGCCGATTTCTATCGCGCGGTGGAGCGCAGCGAGGATTACGGCATGGCGCCGGACCGGGCGGCGCGAAGCTGACACGGAAGATCACAAAAAAGCCCGCTTGAAAGCGGGCTTTTTGTTTTGGATGCCAGACCTATTCCTCTTCGTCGGCGTCCTTGTCCTTCGACTTCAGCGCTGAAAGCTTGGCGAAGACGGCGTTGGCGTCAAGTTCGCGGTCCTCGTCCTTCGGCTTTTCGGGCGCCGGCACCAGCCGTTCGGTCAAGGCGGCCGGCAGCAGCGTATCGCCGACCGGCTGCGCCTGCTCGCGGCCGCGCGAGGCGCGGTTGATTTCCATATCGAGGTCGATCTGCGACGTCAGGCCGAGCGTCACCGGATCCATCGGCTGGAGATTGGCGGAGTTCCAGTGCTTTCTGTCGCGGATCTGGTCGATCGTCGACTTCGTTGTGCCGACAAGGCGGGCAATCTGCGCATCCTTGAGCTCGGGATGGTTGCGCACCAGCCAGAGGATGGCGTTGGGCCGGTCCTGGCGCTTCGACAGCGGCGTGTAGCGCGGACCCTTGCGTTTGGATTCCGGCACCCGCACCTTGGGATCCGAGAGCTTCAGCCGGTGGTTCGCGTCCTTCTCGGCGCGCGCGATCTCGTCGCGAGTGAGCTGGCCGGTCATGATCGGGTCCATGCCCTTGATGCCTTGCGCCGACTCGCCGTCGGCGATCGCCTTGACCTCAAGCGGATGCAGTCCGCAGAACTGCGCGATCTGCTCGAAGGAAAGCGCTGTGTTGTCAACCAGCCAGACGGCGGTCGCCTTTGGCATCAGCAGCGTATTGGCCATTACAAAAATCCTTCTCGTTCGCCCGCGTTCCCGCGCGGGCGGTGGTTTAGAGCCACCAAAATGGGAAAATCGCGGTCTATATAACCGCTCGCTCGCCGTTTCGCAATGTTTTTGGCAGGCGCGCGTCAAGGACGGCACGGCAGCGCGACCAGCAGACCGCGAAGGGTCGGCAGATGACGCCATGCAGTCGAAAGCTTCAAAAAGACAAAGCCCGCCAGACCAAGGTCGGGCGGGCTCGGAACCGGCGACGGAAATCCGTCTGCTGCGGCTCTGGCTTCTAAAGCTTGATCCCGAACCGCGGCTCGGCGTTGCCGAAAAGCAGCGCCCGGTCTTCGAGCGGGATCGTGCTCGAGATTAAAGCCCTTTGCGGGCGATTCTCTCGATGTCGCCGCGGTTGATGCCGAGGTCGTTGAGCTGACGAGCATTCAGCCGGTTCAGTTCGCGCACGGTTTCGTTGTACATGCGCCAGTTACGGAAAGCGCGGATCGGGTTCATGATAGTCCTCCATCGTTTTGATGCCGCGTAAATAGGCATCGGCGATGAAAAATTGAACAGACGCTTTTGCATGGCCGCAATGCGTTTGTTGCATTGCACCATTAGGCTTTCGTTCAGCCTGTTTGCGGGCCGTCAGGCGACATCGAGCACAATCTTGCCGATGTGCTCACCCTCCTCCATCCGCTCATGCGCCCGCCACGCTTCCTTGAGCGGGAAGATCGTATCCATCACCGGCGCAACCTTGCGCGTGCCGAGCAGCGGCCAAACCTGCGCCTCCAGCGCAGCCGCAACTGCCGCCTTGAACTCCACGGTGCGTGGCCTGAGCAGCGATCCTGTGTGCACGAGCCGCTTGGCCATGATCTTGAAGAAATCGGCGCTCGCCACCGCCCCGCCCTGCGTCGCGATCTGGACGATGCGGCCTTCCATGGCTGCAGCCTCATAGTTTCGCGCCACATAGTCGCCGCCGACCATGTCGAGGATGACATTGGCACCCTTGCCGCCGGTTGCCTCCTTGACTGCGGCGACGAAGTCCTCCTCGCGGTAGTTGATCGCCCGGTCGGCGCCGAGCTTGAGGCAGGCGTCGCATTTCTCCTTGCTGCCGGCGGTGGTGACGACATAGGCGCCGAAAGCGGCAGCAAGCTGGATCGCCGTGGTGCCGATACCCGACGAGCCGCCATGCACGAGCAGGGTCTCGCCGCTCTTCAGGCCGCCGCGCTCGAAGACATTGTGCCAAACAGTGAAGTAGTTTTCCGGCAGCGCCGCCGCTTCGGTGTAGGTAAAGCCGGCGGGCAGCGGCAACACGCTGCCGGCGTGCACTCTGACATATTCGGCATAGCCGCCGCCCGCCGTCAGCGCACAGACCCGGTCGCCGACGCGCCAGCGCGATATCTCGTCACCAAGGGCAGCGACTTCGCCTGCTGCTTCCAGGCCCGGCAGATCCGACGCTCCCGGCGGTGGCGGATAGGCGCCCTTGCGCTGTTGCACGTCCGGCCGGTTGACGCCGGCGGCCCGCACCCGGATCAGGATCTCGCCGGGACCGGGAACCGGTACGTCGCGGGTTTCCGCTTTCAGCACCCGCGGCCCGCCCGGTTCCGATATGGCGATCGCCATCATCTTCGCCGGAATTTTCTGTGCGTTCGCCATGAATTTTCCCGTCGTGCTCCGCCGGTTTCTCGTGCCAGCTCTTGCCCGCCATTTGCATCCATACCCTTGCCCTATGTATGCTCATTGGCAAATCAGGCAAATGGGCAATCACGGAGGAGCGACGATGGCGATCTTCGACGACGAACCCAAGAAGAAAGCGCGCCCGCACGAGATCGGGCAGGATCTGTCGCTGCTTTCCGTCGATGAATTGTCCGAACGGATCGGCATCCTGCGCGACGAGATCGCCCGGCTGGAAGCCGAGCTCAAGACCAAGGGCTCGACCAAGTCGGCGGCAGAGGCGCTGTTTCGCCGCGGGTAGTTACTGCGGGTAATTCCAAAAGCTCGGGCACGCCGCCGAAAAGCCCGAATGCCGCTGTCTCCAGACTTGTGCCCTAACCCCCAGCCGGATTGAAAAATGTTCGCAAGCTACAGACCGATCCTCTCGCTGCTGCGCGGCACCGCGTTCCTGTTGGCGGCATCCGGACTGCACGGTCTGCTGTTGCCGCTGCGCGGCCAGGTGGAGGGCTTCTCGACGGCATCGCTCGGCCTGATGGGCACGGCTTGGGCCGGCGGCTTCGTCACCGGCTGCTTCTTTGCGCCACGCATCGTGCGCCGCGCCGGTCATGTCAGGGCTTTCGGCGCCTTTGCCGCATCGGGAGCGATCGTCGCACTGCTCACCGGCCTGATCATCGACGAATATACCTGGATCCTGCTGCGCGCCTTCACCGGCTTCACCATGGCCGGCGCCTTCATGGTCATCGAAAGCTGGCTCAACGAGAAGGCCACCAACGAAAACCGCGGCACCGTCTTCGGCCTCTACATGATGGTCACCTATGCCTCGATCATGGGCGGTCAGATGATCGTTGCCGGCGGCGATGTGAGATCGGCGTCGCTGTTCATGATCACCGGCATTCTGTTCTGCCTGTCGCTGATCCCGACGGCGGTCTCGACGGCGTCTCACCCCAAGCCGCTGCAGGACGTGTCGCTTGACGTCAAGGGGCTCTACGTCAATTCGCCGGTGTCGGCGATCGCTTGCGTGCTGATCGGCATCGCCAACGGCGCCTGGGGTACACTTGGTGCCGTCTATGGAGCGCGCATCGGCATCTCGACAGCCGAGATCGCGCTGATGATGAGCCTCGTGGTCATCGCCGGCGCTGCCATGCAGCTTCCGGCCGGGCGGCTCTCCGACACGACGGACCGTCGTTTCGTGCTGGCGGGCGCGGCCTTCGGCGCTGCGCTGTTTGCCATCGCCATCTTCCTGTTCGAACCGCGCTCCGGCGTCTTCGTCATCGTCTGCACCGCCGCCTACGGCGCCTTCGCCTACACGCTCTATTCGATCGCGGTGGCGCATGCCAATGACCATGCGCGATCGGAGGACTTCGTCAAAGTGTCGGGCGGCCTGCTGCTGCTTTATGGCTTCGGCACGATGATCGGTCCGCTGGTGGCCGCCGGCCTGATGGGCTGGATGCGCCCTGAGGGGCTGTTCCTGGCCACTGCGCTCGCGCATCTCAGCCTGGCTGGCTATACGCTGCTGCGCATCAGCCGTCGCGCGCCGGTGCCGATCGAAGGCCGCGATGCCTTCAAGACCCAGCCCGCCGATCGCTCGGTGACGCCGGAAGCGTTGCGGCTCGACCCGCGTAGAAAAGCTGAAGCCGACAGTTGAGATTCGAGGCGCTTTGCCCCACAAATAAGGCATGATGCTTTCCGACGCCTTCATGGCGATTGCCGATCCCAACCGGCGCCATCTCTTGGAAGAGCTCCGGCGCGGACCGAAGACCGTCAACGAATTGGCATCCGGCTTGCCGGTGTCCCGCCCGGCCGTTTCGCAGCACCTGAAGGTGCTGCTTGATGCGGGGTTGGTCAACGCCAAGCCGGAAGGCACCAGGCGCGTCTATACGGTCAGCAATGCCGGCTTCCTGAAGCTCAACATCTGGCTTGACCAGTTCTGGGATGCGGAGCAGCTCGGTTCACCCGGAAGCTGAGAGGCATCGTCAGCGCGTCGAGCAACTATGCAGCATCGGGCCTAGAGTATCCGTGTTGGTCAAGGGAGAGATGGTGTCCAGGTCCGATTGTCCCTGAGTAGTGCGTTTGCGAGGATGATGAGCTTT
>NZ_JAMYLR010000034.1:0-59887 GCF_040318155.1 Mesorhizobium sp. M1307
GCGCAAGCAGATCGTCGGGAGCCTGTGGATGGTGCCGCTCGATCCCTTCCGCATCTCCTATCACTACGCCAATTTCGGCACGACGATCGGCGCCGAGGCAGTGGCCCACGCCGAGAAACAGCCCTGGGAGCCGCTGGCCAAGAGCCTGTTGTTCGATCCGCTCGGCATGCGCTCGAGCAGCTATCGGCACGAGGACTTCATTGCCGCCGGCAAGAACCGCGCCCTGCTGCATGCGCGCGTGGCGGAGAATGTGTTCGAGCCGCTCTATGACCGCGACCCCGACCAGCAGGCGCCGGCGGGCGGCGTCTCCTCCAGCGCCCAGGACCTTGCCAAGTGGATGATCCTGCTGCTTGGCGACGGCACCTATAACGGCCAGCCCATGATCGACCCGAAGATCCTGCAGCCCGCCATCACACCGCAGAGCGTGACCTACCGCGGCGAGACGCCCGATACGCGGGCCAGCTCCTATGGCTATGGCTTCAATGTGGGGGTGAACGCCAATGGGCGCACCACCATGGGCCATTCCGGCGCCTTCCTGCTCGGCGCCGGCACCACCTTCCAGATCTTGCCCTCGGCCGATGTCGGCATCGTCGTGCTCACCAACGGCTCCCCCGTCGGCGCCGCCGAGGCGGTCGCCGCCAGCTTCATGGACATCGTGCAATATGGCCAGGTCACTCGCGACTGGTATCCCTACATCAAGCCGCGGTTCATGGCCTACTACAAGCCGGTGGGCGACCTCGCCGGCAAGGACAAGCCGACGAACCCCGCCAAGGCGCGCAGTCCATCCTTCTACGAGGGCCAATATACGAGCAATTATTTCGACACCGCCACCGTGCGGGCCGATGGCGACAAGCTGATGCTCGAACTCGGCCCCAAGCCCATGCAGTTCACGCTCGAGCACTGGGACGGCGACACCTACGCCCTCACGCCCCGCGGAGAGAACGCGCCGACCGGCTCGCTGTCATCGGTGAAGTTCGTTGGTTCCCCCGGCGGCATTCGTGCGCGGGTGATGACGGTGGACTATCTCAATGAGAACGGGTTGGGGCATTTTCAGAGGTAGGGATGGGGGCGTCGGGTGCTCCATACACCCTATGCCGTCGAAAAGGCGAACCGGCCGTCTGCAAGGTGATGCCTGAGATGGCGGATTTGTGACGGTTCGCTTCCGGGCCTGGAAATCAGGAAGCCGGCATTTGCTCGGGAGCTTCCGACAAGCTACGTCGGCTTTTGGCCAGCCGCTGATCCGAAGCAGACCGACGGCTCCAGGCCCCTATGCCGCCGAGAAGCAATGCGCCGCTAAGTCGACGTTTGCAGCAAATGCGGCATGCGCTAGCAGTCAAGAGTCCCGGTGTCCGTCGGGGAGCTTTGTTATCTCGACTTGTTATAGCCAACCGCCCGAAAAACCGGCTCGGTGCAGTCCCGCGATGATCGCCGGCACGCGGCGCAAAGGCACCACAGGAAGTCCGAGCGGTAGTTCTCTATCATCAGAGTGATCGGCCCCTGATTGCCTGATTGATGCCGACATGGTCCGGCGACACCCAACCGCATGGCCGGCCGTCGGCTGGTGCTATTGTCGGATTGAAGCTTGCGGTGAAGCCGTAAGGGTTGCCCTCGTGCAGGTCGATCTCGTGGAAATAGCGCAGTGCGAGGACATCGGCGAGATAGCCCAGCGGCTCAACGCCGTTGGCTTGCAGGTTTCAATCAGCGACGGCTTAGGAAACGGCCACTCCTAAAAGAGCCATTTGATGGCTCCCAGGATCAGCACAACGATTGCTGCCACCACATACTCGCGCCCCGGCTTAACGTGTGCACGAAGTCGCGGTGAAAACCGACAAGCCAGCAGGACGCCAAGCCCGCCTCCAAGCGGGGTTAGAACCTTGTCGATGAACTCAGCAGCACTCATTTTCTAACCCCCCACTGTCAAATATATAATCGCCATCTTGGCCGAGCATCTTCCTTCTGCCGTCGGCCGAATTTTTTCAGGCCAGGGGCGAGTGACGCGCCAAGTGTGCAGTCGAGCGTTCGCAATAGGCCGAAATCAATAAGTCGTGCAATTCACTGTGTACCGAAGCGGTTGCAAGTCGTTGTTTTCGGCTGACTGTGTTGCATGTTGGCAAAACGCCGCATTTGCCCTGGCAGATGGGCGGGACAGACCTCCGGCGAGTCGACCTGCTGGAGGCGCCGGCCGCTTACGAACCCGATGAAGACGAGGAAAATGATCCGGATGTCCTGATGCTCAAGGGCAGACACTTCCGTCTGTGATGGGAAAGGGGACGGGCCCAATCTTAGGCTTTTGAACCTTTTGAGGGTTCGGCCTAGGGGGCTTGTCCAAATTTTCGGCCGCTCGTCGGCGATGCCTCCCCGCTGATAATACAGCGAGGAAACAGCGGGGGAGGGCTACCGGGGAATTAAGGTGGTGAGTGCTGCGAAGCAGTGCCGGTCTGCTTCGTGAAGTCATGGAGGCGCGCGCGAACATGTGCCAGCAAATTCACTTCATTGACGACCCCGGATTGAAAGAGAGACAGCGTGGTCGAGGCTAGAATCTGGCTGTCTACCGACGTGCTGTACGATTTGGCGTCGGCGGCTATCTGGTCGACAACCCGCTGGCAGATCGCTCGATCTTTAGGTCTAAGGAACTGACTTTTCGGTTCTCGTGGCATCTCGACGCCTTTAAAGGGGAAGTTACTGTGTCCCCCCACGCGACGGATGCGTGGGGTCTCTGCGAATGAACCCTAATCGCATTTAGACAGATAGTTGCCATTCGTTTGAGTGGTGCCGATGCCCCTCAAGGCCCATGGCCGTTATAGGCACGGTCAGTTCACTTGCGAGGCCGTCTTGCCGCGTTGGTCGCCGAGGCGCGGCGAACAGCGGCCGCGGGGTATGAATGGAGTGGTTCGCCAATCACCCAGCAACGCCCGTGCCCCGTCGTCTGAAAACAGACGAGCGACAGGCCTCGTTACAGCCCTACGACTTGAAGCTGTTCCGCACGGTTACCGGCTGGTCGCAAAACGCGCTCGCTTTCAGCATACGGCCCTGCTGACATCTGGCGTGTGCTGCGGAGCGGTGACCCAACGACGGTGTGCTCAATCCGGCGCCGGCAATGGCGCCTTAATGTCGGTCCGGTAGGTCCACTCCTGCTTCATCTCCACAATATCGGCAAGCCCAATGCTGGTGCAGATCATCTTTCGGCTCAGGTATTGCGGAACCTGTATCCAACCAATGCAGCGATACTGCTGTTTGCGATTGGGCATGGAAAAAGTTTTCGTATAGGCGATTACCACGGTGTTGACGCCATCAACCAATTCTTCGCGCAGCCTATGGCAGTTCGAATGATAGGGCGTACCGTCAGTATTGGGATTGATGTTTAAAGCGTAAGGTTCCGCGCGCCACGGTGCATATGGAGCTGTCCGCTCATATTTGACGCGATTTTCGTACACGATTTCAGAATGCATTACCACGCGCGGGTTGCCATTGATGACGCCATCCCACGTAGCCTGAAAACTTAAGAGCGCCTCGTTGGCGGCAGCCATAGGATGGCACTCTGCCTCTTCAACCGGCTGACCGTCTCGTGAGCCAGCCCAGGATGGCAAAGGCGAATATGCCGACCCGACAATGACCGCGGCGAGTTGCAAAAAGACGGATTTCAGATGACTTCGACTTAGCTCAACGTCCTGGCGATGTCATCCAGGAGAGAAGCGGGAGCTAACCAGTTGCTCAGGAAGAGGCCACTTCTGCCTGATAGACTGGACGAATGGTTTGATCTTCTCCGCATCAAGGGGGCCTTGCCCTGTTTCGCGCCGACGTCCTATCTAGCCGACTACTTTCAGTTGTGGGGACGGATATGAAACAGTTGGCCATCGGGCTTTTGATATCGAGCATATCTCTGGCAGGGTGCACTACAGTCTCAAGTAGCGGTCCGGATGGATGGCTTACGAAGCGAACTGCTTCCGGGGTTTCCGACGCAATGGCTAAGAAAGGCATGATGCCCGTAGCGGTCGACTGCCGGTTCGATCGCACAGACCCGGACAACGCGGCCTTTGGATCAAAGGTTACTTGGAAACCTGCCCCACCAAATTTCCTCTGGCAATGGCATGTCGGCTATCCCGATTACGTTGCGACGAAGGAAGCTAGATCACGCGCAATGGGCCTTCATCGCGTGTTTTCGAAAAGAGTTCGTGACCGGGCAACGGGTCAAGTAGTTCAGTGTTCAATCTGGAGGAATTGATCCTCTCAGCGGTGCGGACCATCCGTTAACCAAAAAAGCCCCGGTGCTGGGTCGATGCGCCGGGGCTTTGGGCATGTACAAGCTACACCAACATGTCCGTATATGAACGTGCGCTAATAACGTGAAGGAATGGTGAATCGCGGCATCAGCTCACGACCTGCGTGCTAGTTGTCTGCTCTGTCGGTGCCGAATTTCCTTCCAACTGGCGAACTAAAGGGTTCTGACGGCACTTTCGTCAAAGCCGGCCCCGTGAAGTGGGCTCGGGCTCCGTCCAAAAAATTCATGCCGAGACTCTTCGCAGCGATAGCTGTAGTCTGTTCCATCGGCGACAGTATTCAGGGCATCGCCGGCTGTGAGCGAGCATCATGCTTCCGCCCAATTCGGGAGGGAGCCATGAACAGCCCCAACACCTCGAAAATTGGCCTCGCCTACTCAGACCGCGACCGCCCGCAGCCGATTTATAGCCCCGAAATTGCGTATAAAAACGAACTGCTGCGGCAGATGGCCCCGGCCGACCTGCAATTGCTCAGCCCTCACCTTCACAGCAGCTTTCTGCCATTGAGGACGCAGCTCGAAACCGCAAACGCCGCGATCGAGGCCGTCTACTTCTTCGAGACGGGAATTGGCTCGGTAGTGGCGAAACTCCGGCCGGAGGTCGACGCCGAAGTAGTAGTCATTGGTTTCGAGGGCATGACCGGCTCGGCGCTGATCATGGGTGGCGATCGATCCCCGCACGACTGCTACATTCAATTGGATGCCGAGGTTGCCAGCATGGAAGCCGAGCCGTTCACAAAGGCGCTTTCCGACAGCCCGACGCTGCGGCTTTTTCTGCTGCGCTACGTGCACTACGCGTGGATCCAGGCAAGCTATACCGCGCTCGCAAATGCTCGCTTGAAACTGGAAGAACGGCTGGCGAGATGGCTGGTCATGTGCAACGACCGCATAGAAGGCGACCGGCTGCCGATTACCCATGAATTCCTGTCGGGCATGTTGGGTGTACGACGGCCGGGCGTCACCTTGGCACTTCAAATGCTGGAAGGCCGCGGCCTGATCAGGTCAAATCGTGGCGAGGTCATCATCCGCGACCGCGCTGGCCTCATCATCTTGGCAAACGACTCGTACGGGCAGCCGGAGGCGGAATATGCCCGCCTGATCGGCGAGCCGGCATCGCCATGATCTCAAGGCAACGGTCGCTTCACACGCTACGGGCTCTGGCACGACGGGGCCGGGCCTCCTACCAGGACGGCTCACCGGTGTCGCCGCTCGGTATGAAATCGCCTTGTCGTTACAAGACAGAGTCGTTGAACGTGAGCGGCGAATGGGTTTCCCTGCGGAGATCAACGAAAATTCCTCGGGTCGCTCCTCACGCCCCCGGGGTGCACAGGCTCTGCATGGAGTTAGGCTATTAGGGTGCGGACCCGTAAGTCGGATCTATCCCGATGTTCCCACATCTTTCGTCGCTGTCCCGGGGTTACAGGGAAGTTTTGGAGACGAATGGACGGTATGCTTTGACCTGCATGGCGTGGCGCGGTGTCTGGATAGTAAGCTCGCACGCCGGGTCAGACTTGGCAGCCTCAGACGATGCAATCACGACGTCATTAGGCAAGCCTTTACTTGCTCACTGCAGTTCGCCATGGGGCATCTCGTTTCGCCAACTCCAAATCGCGGACGCCGGCTGACAGCGAGCTTCCTTCCCGCGATCAGGGGCTTCTGCGGTCGTGGCAACCGCCACCACGTCGCCAAGCTATTCCCCGCGCCATAGTTGAGTCAGGGGCATGCGCTTCGAGGATCTGAAGCTGTGTGTTCCGGGCCATCATCGCCGGGGTCCCAAGCCGGCGCCAAGACGACGCTGCTGCGGCGGCGATGTTTTCTCGGCTACCGAGTGCCAGATGAATATCTCGGCCGACGGGCGCATCAGGGTTCCTCGGAAGGATTCAGAAGCGGCGCGTACCCTGCAAGCTCATCAGCGCTTCGCGCTGTCGCTTTCCGTTTCGGCCCTCGCGAGGAACTGCTCGGTTGTCGAGGGAAGATGGTCCTTCAACCATTCCGCCATCGCGACCTCCTCTCGCAAGTTCTCGTCGCAAGCCCGCGCGACCTCGCTTTCGCCCAGCGATTCAGCGGCGGCAATGAGGATCGTGTAGGAGGCGATTTCCATGTGCTCGAAAGTGTAACTCGCGAGTGATCCCTTCATCACCTCGTCGCCGGCGAAGATGCCGCTCAACGATTGCGCCATTGCAGTGAGCTTGCCGCCAGCATCCTTCATCGTAGATGAACCCTCATCCATTCGGTCGAGGCAGATTTTCAACCGAGCAGCCTGCTGCCTCGTTTCATCAAGGTGCAGTCGGATTCGGTCGCTGAGCTCGGGATAATTCTCGATACGGCTCAACTGCCCGTTCAACATCGTTTCGGCCTGCTCTTCCATGGCATGAGCATCTCTAAGCCATTGGGCAAGCCATTCTCGCGCCTCTGACATTTCAAATCTCCTTAGTGGACGGAGAAGAACTGCCGAACGGTGACATTGTTCCCACTTCGTCTGGTCGGATTAGAGAGGTCCGATGAGACGGCTCTCAGGTCCGGCGCGCGCGGAGTAACATCCCTGCCTCCTCCGCACTGCCGCCGTAGCATTTCTTCGTAGATGGCGACAGCACGGATGCCTGGCGCCGCCTTCAAAAGGGGAAGGACCTCGGCATCGAAGATGTGCTCGAGAGGGCCAGGCCGTCGCCGGCCGCGAGCCTTTTGCTTTTGCGATGGCAGGTCCGGATGCTTTTTGATGCGATAGGCCGCCGCTCTGCTGATCGACGGTACCGGGGGTCTTCGCGCGAGCCAGTTATCTGATCCCCCGCTCAGAAATTTCTACCAAAAATTCCGTGCTTATTCCGTACGATTCGAACATTGATTTCTTGGAGAAGTGACCCATAAGGTGGCCGCTTGGGTTCTCGCTGAGGTGGGAGGCCTTCGGATGAACGTTCTGACGAACTGCCGACCCCGCAAAGTGACTGCACATGAGCTTGTTGAAGAGCTGATCTTACGAGCCCGTCGCGGCGAAATCATCTCCGTCAAAGAGACCATCGCAGGGGTGCGCCGAGCCGGGCCGCATCTGGTGGAAAGTGACTGCGCGCTGGTCGAGCTTATTGTCGAGATTGCCCCAGCCTTTGGCCTGTTTGTCGCGTTCGACCTCCGCGAATAGCCGCATGGCTCTCCACTGGTTCTACCCGTAGGATCGATAGGGCGTAGGGGGTCTTCGCGCGAGCCAGTTATCCGATCACCCGGGCGAATTTTCCACCAAACATTCCGCCCATCATTCAAGGGAACAAATCCTCTCGCGGTGCAGTTCGGTCCTTTAAACATGCAGGCCCGAACATGGCTGAAATCGATGAAGCCAAACGGAAGGTTATTGCCGAACTTGTGCGCCGGTCGATCACCTCAGAGGTAATCCGCAATTACCTTCGCAACCTGCTAAATCTGCCTGTAGAACGGGAACTGCCGGCTGAGCAAAGGTCTTTGCTGGAGGAACTTGATAGGGCCGACAAAGAGTGACTGTATGGCACTCCATTGGTTCAACCCTCCGGTCTCCGACAAGACCGAGCGTCCCGGGATCATCCGCCACGTCAACAACGCCGAGACAGCCGGCGAGGAGCTGATGAAGTGGACAAGCGTGGCCCTTGATGGGACCTCGTGGTGCGCGTTTGCATCGCCGTGATATTCGACGAGATGGAAGCTGAGGAGGCCCGCAAGGCATTCCTGGCTGCCGCCGCCAAGGAGGAGGGGATGTTACGGTCCTCTAATTAGGGCTGGTGGTTGACGCCCGGTAATTTCGACCCAATACTCCCGACCGGAAGCTGGCTGCAGAGGAAGTCCTTCTCTAAATTCCGCAAATGGCAATCCTTTGGTTCGCACCTCCAGTGTACGTCAGGACGGAGCATGACGGCTTCCGCTCCGGGGTCCACCACGTCCAGGCTGCGGCCGAGGAACTCGTGTTGTGGACCAAGCGTGGCCCTAAGTGGCAAAAGGCGGAGCGCGCCTGTATGGATGCCATGAGCGGCAAGGTGTCTCCACAGCAGGCCCGTGAGGCGTTCGAAGAGGCAGCCAAGGAGGGGCCAAGGAGGAGGGTATGCTCTTTTGCTGATTAGGAGTGCTATGTCTCGCCATTGGTTCTCCCCTCCGGTCTACGTCAGGACCGACTACCCAGGTGTCCGCGTCGGGGTCAGCCACGTCGAGGGTGCGGCCGAGGAACTCATGAAGTGGACTAACCGGGGACATCGGTGGGACCTTGCGGTACGTATCTGCATGGCCGCACTGGCCGATAAGGTGTCACCTCAAATGGCTGCTAAGGCATTCTTGGCTGCTGCAAAAGACGTTACTCCCCCAATGGCAACTGGCTAAATTCGGACTGCACTGTCAGTCTCTAACCAAGAGGCCCGCCGCCCGTGAGAAAGGCGACGGGACCCCCCAGCGGCTGCACATCCAAGAAGATCGACCGCTGCGGAGCGCCTGAGCTGGCGGCCGTCACCGTAGGGATACCATCCCTCCAGCCGCGGCCGGATCGCCAATGGGGACGCAACCCGTTCGACGGCGATTACTAGGTCCTGCCGCTCTGCGGGCACGCCCCTTCATCGGTTCCCATGCTCGGGTGGGCGACGAGCCAGGCACTCTGCGCGTTCTCGATCGCCCCGACCAATCGGTGATAATGGACATCGCCACGGCTGAAGGGTTTCCGCCTCGGGCAGCAGCCAGCGCTGAACTAGAGGGACGGTCGCGCCGCCGGGCTTTCTTTGCGCGCCCACCATCAGAGACGAGGAACGCGATGGCTTTTCCGCTCGTTGATCTCTTATGCCCTCTACCTCGATTCGCAAAACCGAATACGATCCTGAGCGGAAGGTCCTTTCGGTGTGGTTTGTGGCCAGCGGCAAGCGCTACGAGTTTGAGGGTGTTCCGCCGGAGACCTTTGCCGAGTTCAAAGCCGCGTTCGCCAAGGGTCGCTATTTCAACGAGCGCATTCGCAATCATTTCCGCTACCGCCTGATTGCGAGCGATAGCGATCCGGGATGACCTGACCTGTCGTGGCAAGGTGGCGCTAAGTGCGGCCTGGGATCTCGCCCAGGAGATTTGGACCTTTGCTCGCTGGCAACTGGCCGTCGGGAGTGAGCTTGTCCACTGCGTCGGGGAGTTCTCTTGTGAGCCGGTCGAGAAGCTCGTCGTGGGACAGTCCGGTTTGCTCGGCCAGATCGTTCAACGTTTGGGGGTCGATTGCTTTTTCAACCTGCTCGCGCTGAACGGGCCGGTTTGATCCTTTGCTTACCCACGAATCAACTTCGTCGCCCGCACCTGCATTCCTGAGGCGGTCCAGGATGTCCCCGAGGCCGCCGGGGGAGCCAGCGCTAGCGTTGGGATCGGTCGATTTCCTGCCAGCGATCAACTCGCCGATCTTGTCCCTGTTCTTGTAGGCAAGCAGACCAAGCAACGCTATGGCGACCTTTCCTATGTCAAGGCTCATTTCTCATCTCCTTCTATCGAAAAGGGACAAGGCATGCGGCTTTGAAAGGTTCCATGGGTCGGGTCTCGCACCGGAATTCCGGGCTAGCCTCGCACCTGTTGTATATTAACATCTGCGGAACTTTCGGCCGCTTTCACGTGTGGAGCTTCGTACTCCGGCCAGACGGCAAATTGTCATGAGCTGTCGGTCACACTTGGCCCGTCGGCTTCGGTCGCCGGGCTTTTTGTTGTCTTGGGTGGAACACCCGCCTGCGACGATGGTTCGATCACTAGCACTATTCGCCCAGATCGGGCCTCGCATAGGAGAGCGCCGCTTGGCCACTTGGACACAAAGAGATGAGAGAGAGCAGCGCACGTCAGATGCTGCACGGTCATTAATCGATATTGAGCGCGCGGCCCGAGACGCAAAGACGGCTCGGCTACGGGAGCAGCGGCGGAAGGCTGAAAACACGCCCTCCTTGGAAACACGCGATGGAAGAGCTTCGCAGTGAAATGGCGATGTTGGCGGACCCCGGCTTTTGGGTAGCGCTGGCGGTCGTTCTGGTTCCCTACGGGATCAGGAAGGCTATTGCAGAGCCGGAGGGCTACCCACAGAAGCAGTGCAACGCCGACGCCGCATAACGGTTCGTTAGGCATGTTTGAGGCCGTGATGGGACTGTCTCCAAACGTTCATCGACCGTCTTCGAAGCGCTCAGTAGGCGGGCAGGCATGCATCATCTCCCAATGGGTGTCGCCCTCGCCATTTCGCTTGCATTCGGTTTAGTCGTGACGGCGATTGCCGCATTGCCGCTAAGGATCCATCGGCACGCTGCAGCACGCGGTGCTCATCCGTCCTGGGCGATGTTCCCATGACGGGCACGCGCCACGATGTGGAGGCGGAACCGGACATCGGGCACGCCGAGCCCTAAACAGAGGGCCTCCTTAGCAGCCTCGAAAGTCATAAGTGCCTCTTCTGGTGACGCTCGGCCCCGCCAATGCCTCGGTGCAGAGCTGCACAGCCTTCTTCCACTTGGGTCCCTTCTTGGTCAGATGGATTTCTGAGCCGTCGGGAAATGCCAGTGGATACTATCTGTCACTGTCCGCTATTGACAGCCGAAGGGCATCGGCAACTTCGACTATGGCGTCCCTTATCTCTTGGTCTGTCGCGACCAAATGAGGTGCCGCCTCCCGAACCCGGCGTAACGCGACAGAAATCGATATTCTGTCCTCCCAGTCAGCCCTGTTGAGGACTGCATCAAGTGCCTGCTCCAAAACTGGATTGATCCTTGCAACGCCCATCCAACCCCCCGGTTGTAAGGGTCTCGATGATATTACCGTAGTATTAAGGATCAATTCGATCTTCGCGCCGAAGCGCGTCGACCCCGGCTCGAACTAACGGTTTGCATAACACCTGCTATCCGTGCAGCCGATGTCCGCAACTGCGCCGCTACTGACCAATGTGCGACGCTGCCGACATTAGCTCCTGCATATTCGGAGCGCCGAACAGGCCGCCATCGAGAACCTCTGTGGAAGGTCCAGCGAACGACACCGTCGCGGTCGAGCAGGAACTGGCCGACGAGCTGCCCCATGCCAGTGGCCATCATCTGTTGATCCGCTTCCGTGATATCGTAGCTGTCCTTCTTGTTCAGATATTCGAGCGCCGCAAACGGGTCCATCGGCTCCGGCATCTCGCCCGGCAAGTCGACCCGCATCGACTTCGCATCGCTCATCCAAACCTTTTGCGGCCATGCGCTCTCGTCTTCGGTGATCTCCATATTCGGCAATCCAAAGGCGCGGTGTGAAGTCCGCTCCGGATCGGATGCCGCGAGCAGGCCGAGCATCGGATGGTACCGCAGATAGAGGCGCGCCCGCTCGATGGGCGTGTTGACCACTGTCAGACTTTCGATGCCCTTCTCGTTGAGGCTGAGGTGAGCTGCGAGATCATCGCGATGTGACGCCTGCAAAAAGGACAATGGAGACCTCGATACAGCCCAACCAACACTGGTTTCTCGCCACGGAAATCGTCGATAGCGTTTGTGCCCTCGCGGGTAATCGCGTCGAGCACGAAACTGGGCGCCGTTTCGCCCAGTTGCAGAGGGCCTACGTCGGGGCGGTCAGACATGCAGCCTCCAAAGAGCCGCGGTACTTCCCGGTCCAGCCCGTGTTCGGCACATACTTCCTGTGCGTGTTGAAATTGCACTGTAACACAGAGATGGCGGACGATGGGGCGCCATCTTAGTGTCGGCACTTTCCGAGCTTAATTTCCGGCCATTTTCGCGCCAATATTTGTTAAATGCCTGCGCGCCGACAAAGACAGCGAGCGGCGCCAGAGCGAGGCCGTTGAGGCGTTTGCCCGATCAACCGGCTATGAAATCATCGAGAGCTACTACGGTCAAACAAGAATTGCTCCGCACCGTTCAAGGTCAGCAACCCGTCGCGGCAGCAATCAAGCATCGCAGCACCGGCTGTGCGGAAATCGACTGCTAGTAGCGCCAACCTTGCTTGAATTCGTCGATGAACCATCGCTCGACGTCGTCCCGCACCGAAGTACTGCTTCGGAATTTCAAGTGGCCCGGCGACTTCTGCTCAAGCCAAGAAAAGAAATCGGAAAATCTTGGATTCTCTGGCTGATGAGGAAGCCCGCGCTCTTCAGCCCATTTTGTGCAAAAGTAGCGAACACCCTGTTCTGCTTCATCCCTAGTCATGACCGATGATGACAGGTGATCACTCAAAGGCAAGTCTTCTGTTCCGACACAAAGCAAGCCGCCGACGACGCTGGCACGTCCGAATGGCAGCGTGTGACAGCCATCCGCGTCGCCACGTCCCCCCAATCAATTTGAGACGGCAATTAAGAGCGACAACCCGCCGAGCTTTACGGCCAAAAGGAAAGTCGGCGGCCCATCTTTCAATGAGCATTGCCTGAACCCGC
Organism: Mesorhizobium sp. M1307; assembly: GCF_040318155.1. NCBI lineage: Bacteria > Pseudomonadati > Pseudomonadota > Alphaproteobacteria > Hyphomicrobiales > Phyllobacteriaceae > Mesorhizobium > Mesorhizobium sp. M1307. Next base: position 12,624 of record NZ_JAMYLR010000034.1, read on the forward strand.
CGACCTGCGGATTGCCAGTGGCCCCGCGATTCCCACCTTTGCCGGAACGAAGGCGTGCCGTCTAGCAATGTAGGCGTGTACCGTTCCAGGTGCGGAAGTTTTCAAGACTCTGCCTTAAACCGCAGTGGCCGGCTGATGATCCCGAGTATCCCGTTCTTTGGACTTGGTTCTTGCGCGATCCAACTTTCCCCATACGAAAGCGGAATAGCAATAGGAGTTGATGACGGCTTTCTGTAGTGCGTTGAAGTCGGGCAGGCCATTCGCACCCGTGACCGCCTCGCCCTCGAAGATCGCGTTTTGACGTTGAGTTCACGCGCCGCTTCGACGATGCCAGTGAACTTGCTGGTCCAATCGACGCCGGATTTGGTGAAGATGCGGATATCCTCGGGGCTGTTGATGACGACGTGAGCGCCGTAGCCGTCGAGCTTGATCTCGTGCATCCAGTGTTCACCCTCTGGCGGCTTTGCGGCCAGCTTGGGCTCCATCGGCGGAATGAACTCGAGGCGGCCGGCTAGGTACAAACCTTATATTGGCCAGAGCGAACAGAATGATTCTGCGAAGGCGAAACAAAATTGACTTGCCGGTGTTGCCATTAATCCAAGCCAAAGAAGGAGGATTCGGATGGCTGACGACAAGGACAAACGAGATTTCCGCGACCGCAACCGAGTCTCGGCTGACGACGACTATGAGGTCGAACATTTCGCGAGAGAGAATGGCATTACGCCAGAGCAGGTCCGCGACTTAATCAAAGCTACCGGCAATGACCGCGCCGCTTTGACGGCCGCTGCGAAGCAATTGAGGACCGTTCTGGAAGGAGGCCCGCTGATCGCCAGGTAAGATAGACATCATCGACGGTGACGGGGCTTTATTGACAGTCCTTTTGATCTCTCATCACTCCGCTCCGCCCGCACGGCGCCAGCCTTCAATTGCTGTTCGCGCAGCCTAGCAGTTTTCTGTTCCCTGGCCGTGCGCTCCGCATGGGTCAGCTTCCGCGCCGTGTCGGACGTACGCTCCTGCTTTTCTCGAGTTTCACGAGTAACCATGCTTCGCCCCGAATTTGGTGTACGCCGCTCCAACCGTGGTCGAGACCGGGGGTTCCACCGCCAAGCCAAAAAGCCCGCCAGCCGGAGCCAATGGGCAAAGCCATCGGGCCGAAGCCCGCGCCCTGCGGGGAGCGCGGGCCGATCGGGATACCGATCTGCAGCAATATCCATGAGGGGAAGGACTTTCTGCGTGCACCGAACCTTCCTTGCTGGCCGGTGTTCCAACTGGACTCATAAAAAGTCCCGCTGCACTACAGCGCGGCGAGACGATCTAGGGCCTTTACACCAGGCAGGGTGTGGGGAGATTGCGCTTGCCCGGTGCGGGGCTGACCGTAGGGTAACTCTAGAAGCGGCAGCGGCAAAGCGTCTACCAACCGCCCGACGCTATTCAGCGCCCGGCAGGCCTGGCCTGAAACCCTTCAGCGCCGCAGCGATTCCCATCATCACCGAATGCTCGGGGTAGTCGAGCACCCGCAGCGTGCCCGGCACATCGCCACCAACGCCGCAGATCGGCAACACCTGGTAGTCGCCCTCGAACGGCAAAATGTCGCCGTTGGCAAAAAATCGTATTCTGGAAAACAGCTCTTCAGTAATGCCTCGACTCCGCGCAGGTCCGCTTCGGACCGGGCGACTGATGGCGGCAGGATGATGAAGCTGTCAATCCCGTCCCCGGCAGGCATGCCGGAAATGTCGATGGCGGAATGCATGAAGCCCCGATTGGATGTTCTCATCCCGGTCATGATCCTGGCCCAATTATGGCGACTAGCGCCAACCGTGTGCCGTAGCGGAGATACAACTCCTCGTCATCAGTGTCCCAAGCTGCTGTGCTACTCTCCTCGAGAGAGAACCGACCGATGGTACCTACAATCGGCACGTGGTTTCGCAAAGAAAGGCCTGTCCGATGCGCTGGCACAGTTAGGGGCGGCCGAGTTTACCAGCTTAGTGCGACCTGTTCGACCAGGCGCTGCCGACGATCCAGGCGGCGAGGCCGATTATGAGCAGGACTATTGATGCCGGAATGTGCGTGAGAGTTTCGTCGGCTCCAACATGAGGCGTGGGGAATGAGCAGCAGAAAAGCCATGAGTGAAAGCGGCAACCATTCGGCGTTGAAAAGGTAGCTCATCAACTGGATCAGTATGATAAGAAACGCAAATAGGCACAGAAGGCGGCCGATGAACCGGAGAAGCAAAAAGGCTTGCTCTTTAAAGGACGACAACAAGGCAAATTCCCCACTGCCATGTGGGCGTTCACCATGGAACCCGTTCGACAGTTCCTTCCATCTGATGTCCAATCTGCGGTCACGCCGTTTCGACATGATTATATAGGTCTCCCCGAACGCCAGCGCAGCGGGGGAACGCCAATCTTAGCAAAAACAGGACAATGCCCGGGCTCTGGCGGCGTCGATCGACGTGCTGGAGCCGACCAGCAGGATGAGAAGGTTTGGCAATGCGGGCGAGACGACCGCAACAGCAGGTCTAGCTGTGAATCAGCATCGAAGGTCGACCCCTATCATCGGTCCCGTAAAGCCTTGATTTGGCGAAGTGAAACGAGATCGGGTGGGGTCGATCGGCGCCGATCATGACCCACCCGCGTTGCGAGTTTTGCAAGCAAAGTCAGGCACTGCCGCCGCTCCGAACGGGGTCAACCTCGGTGCTTGAGATCAATCAGCTTACCGTAGCATTCGGCCACGCAGCGGTCGCTGCAACCGACATGCACAACTATGTTGCAAATGGCGATGGCGAGCATTGATCCCGACATGTCCGGCTGCATAAAGGCCGGTGACTGCGGTGCGCTGGCGCGAGTCCACGACGAGATTGCCCGCTTTGTCACAGCATGCACCAAGCTCGACCGCGAGCCTCGAGCGTGTGGTCGAGCCCATCGCAGCGTAGATGGTGTCGAACCAGAGCATTCCGCCGTAGATGAGCTCCACGACCGCCTCCCGGCCCGTATCGCAAACGGCATTGGATCTGCATACGCCGATCTTGATTCCGGCCCCCTTGAGCTTTGTAAGCTTGTCCCGAGAGAGCTCGGATGGATCGGTAATCAGCAAAGTGAGATCCTGTGTGAAGGTGCGCATGAACAACGCCTTTTTCATTGCGTGTTCGACCGGTCCGATGACGGCCACCCGTTTCTCGATGGCTTCATAGCCTCGCAGATAGGGCACAACCGCAAGACGCCAGCTTGGATCATTGTCGGCAGCGCCAGGAGATCCGGCAGGATGTCAACAACGCCGGTTGCAATGAGCACCGAGCGGGCACGAATGGGGGATGAAGCGCCCGCCAAAAACCCAGCCTTCGTTTTGCGAATGGATAGGATCCTGTCGCGGACCAAGCTTGCGCCGTATCGAGCAGCCTGCAGTTCGAGGCGGTCAAGTAGGTCAGCGCCGGTGATGCCGTCTGGGAAGCATGGGCAGTTGCGCGTCAAGGAATCCGCCTTGCACGGCTTTCATCTGCGTCGACAACAATTACTCGCCTTGGAAATCTTCCAAGGTAAGTCGCAGCCGCTAGGCCGGCCACCTACGATCAGGCACTCGAAGCTTCCTTCATGCCGGCTCGTGTCCCGGTTGACCATTCAGAAATCCTGAAATCACACGGCTTCATCGCGCGGGCGCACAGTCGAACAGAACGCGTTGAAGGAAACGCTGAGCAGGCCATTCGGTTACATGGCATTGGTGAGGCCAAAGCCGCCAAGCCGTCTCAGTTAAGGACGACCGCCGCTACTAGGATCGTAGGGAGTAGTGACAGCGGAACGGCTAGAAGGCACCACATCTCCAAAACGTTGTTTTGCCGCGGGTTCATCGTCAGCTCACTTTTGTTTTTGTCATTGGGACACTAACCGTTGGTCGGAGGTAGCGTTTCCAGCGAGAACGCATGGAGCGCTGCCTGTGCTGGATAGTGCCAACAACTTGGCAGATCGACATCGCAGACGAGGTAGCAAATTACAGCCGCAGTCCGGCGTAGGTTACAGAAGACCGCGTAAGCGTCTCGATCCCAAGCTACGATTTCCCGGATCTCGGACCGGGCTCGGCCGCCCGGCGATGCGGCCCCAAGCCGTTGGGCTGCCCATCTGCCCACCTGGCGCCTCTGCCACTCAGGGCGGCGTGGTAGGCCGAGTGCGCGTGCCTTTTGAAGAGCGAAATCCGAATCTCTCGGCCACATTCATCGCAGGTGTAATGGGAAACCCGGGATGTAGCGAGACACCAGGCTGCACCATTGTGCTGTTCAAGTGCCCTTGCATCTCCCTACGCCGACAAGCGCAGCCTTTGTATCGCCGTAGCCTCAACCCGCTGAAGCCCGGCGGTGCTTTCTCAGCCGAGTGATCGCCGACTTGTCGACCGTGATAACCCCGCCGCAGTCAATCCGCACAGTGAGTTTGCTTGCTCCGCGATCGATGCGGGTGACGTCCCCAACAAGAACCACTCGGTCTCCGGCCCGGGCTTTGGGTGCCGGATCGATCGTATAAGGATGGTCGTAGGTTGGAATGCTCACTCTGGCGCGGCCGCTAGGGAGAATCGTGATGACGGTACTTGTTAGCGCAACCTCGTCGCCGACCTCAAATTCGCCAGGCATGTTAAGGTGCAGCATGGTTTTCCTCCCGATGCTTTCCTATTTGATGCTTTGCTAAATTAATGCCTGGCCAACCGGGTTGGTTGCTTGCAATCCGCTTCGTACGGTTCCGCACATTCCAAGCTGGAATATCGACTAGGCAACCCTGCGTTAACGGAACGGCGGGCATCGCGGGGCCGTTGCGGGCCGAGCTGTGGTCTTTTAGTGTGCTTGCCGGGATCTGGAGGCTTGAGGCATCCAAGCACCCGGTAAGCGGACTGGTGCCTTGCTATGCGGATGTCGTGTGCCTACGGCAGGTCAAGTTCCGTTTGCGTCGGGATGTTAAGGCTAGTGACGCCATCATCCAGCAATATTCGGCCCAGGCGATATGTTGTTCGTAATCGTTGCACATGGAAAGCTCCGATCGGGTCACACGGACGCTGAAAGCGGGCAAGCCAGAAACGCTAGGACGCTAGGACGATGACACAAGCTTTGCCCTTCTTCGCGCCAGGCTTCGAGCTTTTTGGCCAGCGATCCTGAGCTCGGGCAGCGTTGGTTGCCACCAGCCTCGCTGCCGTTCCGTTAACCCGGCAGCACGCCGAGCGGGCCATGTTCTAATCAATTCAGTCAACGTCGCCGGACGCCATCTGCCCCAGACAAAGTCGACGTTCGCCTCGATCAAATGCGGATAGAACGCTGCTAGCTCCGAGGCCTCGACGAGTTCGCCCGAAATCTCGATGAAGACCACGATGCCGTATTGCTCCGTTGCCATGGCACGGCCAAGTTGGGGTAAATCGTGAGGGGGCAGTGGATAGCGACGTCGCCTGCGTTCGGCATACCGCAATCTGGCGGCTTTATATTCCTCGGAGTCTTTGGACGCTTCCCGTCGCCGTTTCCTCTCCTCCGGTTCTGCGCGGCGTGCGGCCCTTTCGATGCTTGGCCAATGGCGCCTCAACTCCTCGTAGGAGCGGAAAGGAACCCTCCAGGCCGCAGTTCGTCGTCCCAGCTCGCCCATGGAACGGCTCGCACTTCTTCGAGAACCGTCCGCGAATATGGCGTGCGGATGCGCAGGTCGTCCGCGACTTCCAGATACCGGCTCGACAGGGGATCGAAGGCGAAGGCGTCTCGTCCCTTGCTGTCATCATGTGCTACTCGTAGATCCGCCTCTTGCGCAAGCCAGCGCTGGATGCGCCGCGCGGCAGTCTTCCCGGCACGAACCAGCTTGTGCGCTCGTCACTCCACCTGGCGCGCGGGAATGCCTGTCGAAACCGCTCAACCGCCGCTCGATCGTAGGGGCGCGCTTCGGCGCCAGCAACTGTCTGCGGTGCAGCAGGGACGTCGGATTTTTCCATCAGATTGCGAAGCACAGCACTGCTCGCAAAGAACGCGGTGCAGGTCATTTGGGTCCGAAAACACCAGAACGTATGGTCAGAGCCGCAAGGGGAAACCAAGGAGGCGATCGGTGAAACTGCTCAACGAGCTAGCGTGACGAAACCTTCGCCGCGCCAGACCGTTTATTCTGCTCCAGGAGAGGTCCATTCATGCCCAGACGAGATGCAAAAAACCCAGCGGCCAGACGGCCAACGAGCCCTCGTTCGCGTCCCCTGAAAGGCGAGGAGACGGAAGTGAACCACATCGTCGAAACGCAAAGTGTATCGCCAGCCCAGGCGCGAGAGCTTGTCCGGCGGCACGGAAACGATTGGCGTAAGATCGATGAAGCCGCCAAGTCTTATAAGGACGACAGCTAAGCACTTCCAAGCCGGGGGAAAGGAAGCTTGTCACGGCAATGGTCTGATTATAGTTGCCATAGGGCCTATTGTGGCCCTGGTTGTCGCGGGTCGGTCCGGGCAGATTGCCCGGTGACATCGTGATCCAACGTGAGAACTTCACGTTTTACGCTCCGATCGGCACTGGGATTCTGATCAGCATCGTGCTTTCGTTTGTTCTGTGGCTACTCAACCGATAGCGAGGACGGCGAGCCCACGTCGCCGGAGGAAAAGAACGACGTGGGCCGATCGGAGCTATCCGATCTGGCAGCAAAATATGAGGGAAAGAGTTTGCTGCGTGGGCAGAACTTTCCCTACGCGCCGGTGTTCCATCGCGTGAGTGAAAAGCCCGCCGCACAGTTTGATACGGCGGGCCGATCAAGCGCTGTTGCACCCGGCGGGGGCTCGGGGTCGGGCATGCCCGGTGCGCGCGGATCACAGGGATTTTAGATGCATCAGCTGCAATACGTCCACCAACCGACGGTTGGACAACACGAGGCTTTGATTCCGAGCTCTTTCTCTCAGTGCCGAAGGGACAAGATAGTTGCAGGAACTCAGCCTTGGCGCGGCACGTTGCTAAGTCGTTGACCATCGCAAAGGATATATCCAATGGCGAAAGACATATCTCGCGAGGAAGAGCAACGCGGCACCGAAAAAGTTCTCTTCTGGGGCGCTGCGATCGCTCTTGTCCTTTTTGTGTCTCTGCTGACCATCGCCCTCGTCGGGACGTCCTGATCTTTTTAGACAGCAGGATTGGACCGGCGGGCGCGAGGTCTTGTGAGCTTAGGGGCGGATGCCGGGCTGCTGCACCCTATAAGCCACTCCCATCCGCCGTTTGTCTTCTCGAGTCCAGCAGCAACCCGCTGAATTCATAAAAAATTAATTGCGCGGGTCACCACCTACAGCAACACTGTCCCAATCCGACCCTTTCGGCTGTCCTTCGCTGGAGACGAAAAGCCACGAGCGGACGCTACAGGCCCAACTTCTCCCGGAGTGCATCAATGCGTTTAGAAGCTTCCGCCTTGCTGAGGCCATCAGCATAGGCGTGAGGGTCGTCAGCCTGTTCGGCAAGAGTTTTCAAATAGGAGGCCTGTGCGGGAGTCATTGGGTCATCTCCGCTGACCCAATCTTCCGGGTCCTTTTCGACATTTGCCGATGCCTCGATTTTTGGGTTGTGCCGGTCGACCATGCTCAATCTCCCTTGATGGGGTCGGAACAAGAACTGTTCCCAGCGACACGCTAAGGTCGAACGGAGCATGAACGTCATGCGGCGTGGCGTAGCCGAGCCGGAAGTCTGAGCGACCGGAAGCCTTCAGGCATCTGATGTTCTGCATCCCAGGTGTAGATGCCGGTCAGATTGATGTGTTCCCAGCTCAGCGGCGAGACGTGCTTGAGCAGGTGATCCGGAATCTTGCGATGCATTTTGCGCAAGTGGGTGACGGCCCGTTCGATATAGACCGTATTCCAATGCACGATCGCGCTAACGACGAGGTTGAGGCCGGAGGCGCGGAACGCCTGGCTTTCGAATGATCGGTCGCGGATTTCGCCGCGCTCGTGGAAGAAGACGGCGCGCTTCAGTTTATGCGCAGCTTCGCCCTTGTTGAGGCCTGCTTGGCAGCGCCGACGCAATATCGGACTTGAGTACCATTCGATCATGAACAGTGATCGCTCGACCCGACCGAGTTCCCGTAGCGCCCTTGCGAGCTGGCTTTCCTTCGGAGATGCGGACAGCTTCTTCAGGATCGTAGACGGCACCACGGATCGTGACGTGATCGACGCCGCCAGATGGAGCAGATCGTCCCAATGGTAGAGAATCAGATTGGTGTTGATCGGCGCGCCAATGTGGTTCGACAGCGCCGGATATGCATCGCCTTTCTCGAATGTGTGGAATTTCCGGTCCTTGAGGTTGCGCAGCCGAGGCGCAAAGCGTTTGCCGATCAGGGCGAACAGCCCGAAGACGTGATCACTCGCGCCGCCCGTGTCGGTAAAGTGTTCCTGGATGTCGAGGACCGTGTCCTGATCGAATAGCCCATCGAGTACATAGGCCGCCTCGCTTTCGGTCGGACTGATGGGCAGAATGCTGAAGTAGCCATACTGATCGGAAAGATGGCTGTAGAATTTCGATCCGGGTTCGCTGCCGTAATGCAAATTGATGTCACCGCGCTTTGCAGCTCGGTCGCTTGCGCGGAAAAATTGTCCATCGGACGATGAGGTTGTTCCGTTGCCCCACAGTCGAGAATGCGGATGTCGGGTGTGTGCATCGGTGATACATGCTTGCGCCGCGCGATATGTCTCCGACCGAGCGTGGAAGGTGCGCATCCAGCCGATCTGGTGAGCGCTGATGCCCTTGGACGCGCTCGCCATTCGCTTCGGACCGAGGTTGGTCGCATCGGCCAGCACGCCGGCCAGCATTGCCGAGACATTTCTTGGGACGTCTCCGGTGCGAACATGCGTGAAGAAATCCGCAAAGCCGGTCCATTCGTGCACTTCCCTCAAGAGGTCCGGCACCTCGACCAACGGATACATGTCGCTGATCTCGGCGTTCAGTTCCTCGGCCGCCGCCGGAACCTCGCCAGCCGTTGGCGTCACGATCAACGTCCCGGCTGCAAGACGAACACCTTCGAGCTTTCCGGACCGTGCTCTGTGCGCGAGGCGCTTCAGGTTGAAGTCGAGCATCTGACGCGCTTCGGCAAGCCACTGCGCGCCGTCACCTTGGACGCCCAGTCCAAGGCGATCCTCCTCCTTCATGGTGGTGAATGTCGACCGCGGCATAAGATGCTCGTTGATCGGCCGGAAGGATCGACTGCCATCGACCCAAATGTCCGTAGATCTAAGCCGGTCCCGCAAAGCCGCGAGCGTGGCGATCTCGTAAAGTCGGCGATCAGATCTCCCCTCGCCGAAGATGAGTCTCCGATCAGCTTGGCTGAGGTGGGTGACCGGGACGCGATCCGGAAGGGCCCGCCGCTTCTCGGCATAGAGCCGTTTTAGCAGCGAAATCGCCGCAAGAAGCGGATCGTGGCGGCGCGCTGAGCGGAACGTGAACGCCTGCAGGAACGCACCGGCATATTTGTTGACGGTCGCATATTGCTCTGTCGCCAAGGTCAAGGGCGACGCCTCATTGTCTTCGACTATCGACTCGAGCTCGGGCTTGATCCGGAGCAGCCGGTGCCACCCAACTTCCTGATCGAGAACCTCCAATGCGTTCCGGCCATGGTCGTTCGCGGATTGCAGAGCAGTGATGGTTTGGAGGAACATGCGCAGCGCCTTGGCGGTATCCGGCCTGCAGTCCATTTGCCGTTGCTTCTTGCGGTTGTTGGCTTGCGAGAACAACCTGCCCATCAGCTTGATGAACATCGACACTGCATCGTCGGTGAGCTTCTGGCCTAGATTGATAACCTGCGCCACGATCAGCGCGTGTCGACGGCTGGCATTGAAGTCGTTGGCCAGCCATGCCGGTGTGGCGTTGCCCTCACGGATCATCTGATCCCACTGTCCAGACGATATGCGCATCTGCAATTTCGGATCGATCTCCAGCGTGCGCAAAAAGGCGATCCGTCCGGTCAGCCCGACCAAGTTTGACGCACCTGGCGCATCCGGCGCTGATCGCAGCCAATGAAAGCGCGTCTGGCCGAGGGCCGGGTCAACCTCCAACAGCCTGTCCAATAATGTAAGCCGATCGGGCGGGATACCTTCGACGAGTTCTTTCTCAGCCGGTCGGCGAGCTATCGCGCGACCGCCGAGGCCGATCTTCTCGATGGAATGCAGCGAGGGCAGGAGTGCGTTTCGTTTCCGGAGCTCGGCAATGACTGCTGTCGCGATCGGCAACCCGTGATCGCCATTGGCCGCCGCATCGATTGCAGCCACAAGGGCGGCACGGCGATCGTCTCTAGATGCAGCCCGGAGACCGAGGTAAGCCATCAACGATCGGCTGTGATCGAAACGCGTCTGTACTCGATGTGCATAGAAGGCGTAGAGGCGCGCGTCGATACCGAGCTGATCCGCAAGATAGTTGATCACAGCCGCGGGTGGCTGCTCGTTGTCCCACAAGAGCCGCCCCGTTTGTCGCATCGTGCAGAGTTGAACGGCGAAGCCCAGCTTGTTCTGCGGTCGCCGGCGGAGTTCGCATTCCAATCTATCTGCCGGGTCCAGTGTAAAGTGACGGATCAGACTATCCTCGTCCGTCGCTATGCCCAGAAGTATCGCCGCTTCCTTTGAACTGACAAGCCGTCTTCTACCCACTCGCCTTCTCCCTCGGCACACTAAATTCCAAGGGGTAGTGGTTCGCCATTGGCCGGAGGCTTTCAACCAGCCCGGTGGCTTCATCTACAGATCTATGCGCGTGTTCGCGCTTCGTTCGACATTAGCGTGTCTGCGGGAACAGTTCTTGTTCCGACCCCGAGTTGCCGACCTTGCCTACTTGATCTCCCGAGGACATCAGAGCCCGTGCTGCAACGCGCACGCTGCCTGAATGAGCGATCTCGACATGGAAGTCGCCGCAATCGACGATGACATGGTTGCCGCGCGTTGCAATCGTCGCGGTCAATAATCCATCCTGGCAACCGAGCGGATCCGGCTGCGGCTCTTCGGCATGCGTTCATCGAAACTATCGAGCGGTTGTAGCGCCTGGAACGCTTTCCCGAGCGCGGCGATGGCCTCTGCTCGCTCTCGCAAGGTCTGTCGCTCGCCTGGTTTGAGGTCTTTGTAGGATGACGGTTCGTAGTCGGTTGCGATCTCTGCGTATCCAAGCGAGCCCGGCTCGGGTGCTTCAGCGTAGGCGTCCGCAAATTGCCGCAGCATCTCGTCAAGCGCGCGGACTTCGACCAGATAGCGACGCCACTTGTGTTCGTTGAGTTCGAAATCGCTGTTGATCAGGTCGCCGGCACGTTCGCCGAAGCCGGTAAGCTGGTTGATGCGTTCCGGCGGCATGTCCAGATTGAGGCCGCCTTCCTCGGGCTTGAGGTTGACCGTCGCGATCCGTTCGCGATAGCCGGCGAGGATGGACTGAAGGGAATCCTGCCAATCCTTGGCGCTGTCAAAGAGGGCGAACACGAAGGCGATCAATCCGGAAAATCCTCGGGTCGGAAGGAGTTGTCCCTGTCCTGCCTTTGTCGGGAGGAATACCCGGGTTTCCTCGGTGTTTTCCGGCTTCTCCCGCCGATGGTCATATTCCCCGAGCGAGATGCCGAAGGTCGGGCGCGACGGCAGGAAGCGGTCGAAGAAATGCACCGGAAAATTCGACGACAGTCCACCATCGGAGAACATGCAACGCACCAACCTGTCCTGTTCGGGAACGCCGACCAGCGTATAGTCGATCCTGTAGAGCGGCACCGCCGATATCAACGCCGGGAAGCTGAGGCTCATGCGTGCGAGGACCACGAGCGGAAGATTGTCGATCTTGAACGGATAGAGGTCGCTTGATCCCTCTTTTGGCGTCGTCAGCATCGCGTCGACGACACGGGCCGGAAAAAGAGACCGGAACTCCCGCTCGGAAAAGTAATGAAGATTGTTCTCCATCGGCAGCACGTAGGGGCGATGCGAGGTGATGTCGGTGGTCACCGTCTGCACCCTGATCTCGCGGGATTGAAGGTCCTTGACCCCGAGCGGCTCGGCGGTGGTCGGACGCCCGGCGACGAGATCGATTGTATCGGCCAGCCACTCGGTCAGGGCGGGATGGCCGGCGGGCATGTAAGGTTGGGTCATTCCGTTGCAGAGGCCGTAATCGGCCTCCGGAAGCCTGCGGGCGACATCGCGGGCCGCGACAAAACTCGCCGTGGCGGCCGGCAGGAGAACGAGCAGGAACAGGAACAGCAGGACAGCGAGGATCGCCGCCGCAGTCGAATGCCAGGTGAACGGGATCATGAAGGCAACAATGATGGCGGGGATGGCACCCAGAAGCGCTGGCACTGGGTAGCCTTTCAAAAGTGCGAAGACTGTGCCCGCGATACTTTTCGACATCGCCGCCAGTATCAGATTGAAGACCGGACGAAGCTCCGGGCGGGGCTGGAATTTCTCCAAGAGCGTCGCCGACAACTGCTTTGGAAGCGCCTCGATCTTTTCAAATCCGCCGTCCGCGCGTCCGTATTCGGCGGCGGCAGTGACCACCGCGGCAATCGCGCCGGCCGACGTACCGCCGATGTTGCGGAAGCGGTACTTGCGCGAAAGTTTCACGACGGCCTTCGGGTAGACAATCCCACTTGTGATCCCGCCCTTCATGACGAGGTCGCAGCTCAGTTCAGGCGCGCTCATGTCCCATCTACCTCAGTTGGTTTTAAGAGTGTTCGACCAAGCCTTCACGAGGCTTGAATAGGGTTGGTCCGGCTCCGCCATCGTGCGGATTTCGTTGAGGATTTGGTTGACCAGCAGGTCAAGCCGCGCGCCCATCGTCTTGGTCTGCTGATCGAGGCTGGCAAGCAGTGTCTCCGAAATCTTGCCGATCTCGTCGATCAACCGGCTTAGGAATTCGAGCTTGCGCAGGATCCGCGTTCGCTCCTGGACCAATCCGAGGCGGTTCAGGCCGTAGACATGGATCGATGTCAGGCCACGCCGGGAGGGGACGTTATCCTTGAAGGCCGGAAGAATGAGCCCGAGGGGGTCACCGCGGTCGATGTGGAACACCAGGTGCTCTTCCGGATCGTCCACGCAGGGGTTGACCAGGTCGGGCTGCTCGTCGATGCCGGGAAAGTCCGCCGTCGCCCTGTCCGCGCCGGCTATCGGAAACAGATCCTGCTTGCCAAGCGATGCCTTGGCCCCTTGCATCTCGGGCGCCGACATCAGTTGCGCGAGGCTTACCGGGAATTTCGGCAAATCCTGCCAACGCCGGCGATTGCAATCGATGCAGCTCGGCAGCAGGTTGTCCCATACCATGGCGAGCCACCAGTAGCCGGGATGATTGGCAACGCCGGCGATGCGTCCCTTCGGCCGGTAATGTTCGACATCGACCGGTGCCTGGTTGGCATATCGGCTTTCGCAATAGGCGCATTTGCCGAAGAACAGCTTGTCGAGCGCGTATTTGACCGCTTCGTCGGAATAGGCGCTAAAATCGAACGTCTTTTCCTTCTTCGTCTTCTTTGCTTTCGTGGCTGGAGCCAGCGCGCCGGCGGCTGCTCCCGCAGCTTCAGCCTTTGCCTTCGCCTCGAAGAAGATCTTCGCCTTCGCCAGTTCCTTGCCGCCGCGGCTCTTGTCGCCGAGAAGGACAGCCGGCGCCGAAACCAGGGCCCGATCGACGCGCCGCATCAGATGCCCTCCAGGACGGCCAGGATCCGCCTTTTCGTTTCGTCGCGCAGGTCCTCGCGTGGCTTGCCGGCAAGGTTGCGCCGCTTGACAAGGTAGTCCGCAACGGCCTCCTGCACGAGCCGGGCAGCCTCGCTCATGCCGACCGGAAGGGCGTCCACCACCTGCCTACGGATCGCGTCCATCGCAGCCCTGACGGCCTGGTCCGGCACACTTCCGGCCTTCGCGAGATAGTCGCCAAGACGGGCGAGGCTTGCATCCGTCTCGGGATCGTCGGTGGAAAAAAGGCTGAACAGGTCCGAGGTCAGGAGCTGCTCGATGGTCAGCGCCGACACCTTCGGCAACTGCGTCAGGCTGTCGACCATGACCGGGATCTGGCCACTGCCACGCTGCCTTGCGACCTTGCTCAACACCACCACCTCCCCGTCGCGCATTCCCCTGAGGCACAATGGATCATGGGTCGTGACGATGAAGGTCATTGACGGCAAGGCGGTGCGCAGGCCCTTCATGATGTGGATCTTCCAGCGCGGGTGGAGATGGGCCTCCACCTCGTCGATCAGCACGATCCCCTCCGCCGAGGTCAGCGTCGTGAAGCTCGGATTGATGTCGCGATCCATGAGCCATCGCATGATGTCGCAGGACAATGCGAGAATGGTGCGGAAGCCCGACGAGACGTTCGAGAGCGGGGTCCTGCTCTTCTTGCCGGACGCATCGATCTGCATTTCGACGAAGCATCGGCCCTTGGCCTCGTCGCGATAGATGACGTCGATCTCTTCGGCAGCCCCGAAGATCACCCCTAGCGCCTGGACGACGGCCCGGTACTCGGTCGGCGTCAGGCCGAGAAGCCATTGCTCCGGATTGCTGAGCAGGCTGTCGGTATGAAACAGGCTGAGCACCGGTCGCGACGGTTTCCAGTCATGCAGGTCGCGCACATAATGACGGTAGGCGCCGTAGCCGAAGACCAGGGGCAACCGGTTCTCGCCGATCTGAGAATAGCCCTTGGCGCCGACCGTGAGTGTCGAGACCTGTCCATTGTCGAATTGAAGCCGGACTTTGGCCGTTGGCTTCTGCGGCAGGTCTTCGGCGCCCATGAAGCTGGGGTTGAGCCTCAGGCTACCCGGATCCTCCACAAGGTCGGGGCGCGCGTCGGCGCCGATGAGGTTAAGTGCGATCGCCTCCAGGATGGAGCTCTTGCCAGCAGCGTTTTCGCCAAGGATCAACAGTGCCTGCGCTATGCGTTCGGTCGGGTCTGGTGCAGCAGGCATCTTAATCGACAGCGTTTCGATCGCCTTGAAGTTCGTCAGCCGGATTTCCTGCAGGCGAGGTCGTGCTCCAGCGATGTCGGCTTCCTCGACGATATTCGCAGACGCGGTGATCGCTGCGATCTCTGCGTCGCTGGCATCGGTCTGACGCCTCAGCATCCGCCAGAGGCCGACGAATTCATTGGTGTCGTTCGGTCCATCGCCTTCGAGTCTTGCGTAGTCGTCGAAGGCCTGCTTTCGCCTGGTTCTCAATCGCGTCCGATTGAGCCGGAAATGCTTGATCGTCTCCTCGCCCTGCGGGCTTGCGGCTTCCAGCGATCCGTCGTCGCGCGGGACGAGATGGCGGGCAATGTCGTTGACACAGGGATCGACCAGAAGCGGTGTCTCGTCAAGCTCTAGGTCCGGCCACGCCCCATCGCCATTCTCGACGAACCCGGCGTATTCTTCCGGCGTCGGGATGTGCGCCCTCTGTCCTTTGACCGGGAAGTACGTGGTTCGCTTCGGCCTGCAGTCCCCGCAGATCGCATAGAGGTTGATCCAGGCATCCGACAGCCAGCCGTAATAAAGATGGGCATCGCGCGCCCGGCCGTCCTCCTCGCTGCCGATCGTTGGCTCGGCATCGTTCATTGGCCTGAAACGGTGTAGGAACATGCTTTTCGAAGCCTGCTCGCAGAAAGCGCATTTCCCCAGGAACATGTGCGAGAGATCACGCATGATCTCCCGTGACTCGAACTGCATGATCGGAACGCGGGTCTGTTCGCGCTTCAAGGGATCGAGCTGCAGATACCGAAGAAAAGATTGCCGCCTTTCGCTCGCAAGGGAGTCTCCGAGGGCTGCTGGCGGACTTGGTGCCCGCATGACGTAACGCATGATCTCCCCCAAGTCGTTTGATATCGGCACGTCAAGCTTCCGTTGAGTCGACAAGGCGATTAGTCCGAGGTCGGCGCAATCGTATCCTGTAAACTAAAATGATCATGTAAAGAGTACGAGAAACATGCAATCATAAAGTTTAATTCGAAGAAGAACTTCTGGCCTGACAAGCTCCACACACCCGAGCAAAATCTTCGCTTTCAGAAGAAGAAGAAGAGGGCCGACGCTAACGTCCGGCTTGAGCCGCACCGGCGCCGCAAGATTATTCGGGCCGAGCGTCGGCTTTGGGCAAAGGCAAAGCTTGCTTAAAACGACCGGAATTGGACGCATTGCGGTCCGGCAGCCCTGGTGCCGGAAGCGGTCCGGCGGCTTGAGGCACAGCTTTTCAGAAGCGGTCCTTCAGACCCCGTCAGAGCATCGACGTGATCTGATTCAAAGCGGATCTAGTCTAGTGAAGAGTCGTCCATGTCGTCACCGCATCTGGAATCCGTGCGCCAACGGATCGCGATCGTCCACGAATATCGTATTGTGGCCGATGACCCGCGCCCAGCCACCGACACTGGGCCTGATGCCCTTGAACGGATGTCGGTCTCAGCCTCGACGCGGCCCTCGAACACCGTGCCGATCAGGCTTTCCTGGCGAAAAGTTTCGCCGACCTTCAGCCGTCCCTTGCCATGGAGTTGCGCCATGCGCGCCGAAGTTCCGGTGCCGCCCGGCGAACGGTCGATCGCCTTGTCACCATAAAACACCGCGCCGCGGCCGTCTGCATTGCCGCTTGAGGGCGCATCGCACCAAATGACATGATGCACGCCGCGTATTTTCTCGTCTTCGGGATGAACCGGATCGCAGATGGGTTCGAGCGCGTCGCGGAGACTGCGGCTGAGGTCGACGATGTCGCTCGCCGACATGCCATCGAGGCCCTGAAATGACTCCTGCGGCTCGACGACAGCGTAGTAGTTGCCACCATAGGCGATGTCGACGACGAGGCGACCGAGACCGGGGACATCGACGGCGACGTCGGCCGCATGTAGATAGCTGGCTACGTTGAACATCCGGACGGAGTCCACGAACTCGCACGGTTTGTCGTACTGGATATCAACCCGCCCGGCCGGAGTCTCGATTGAGAGCTTGCCCGGAACCCGCGGCGTTACGAGGCCTTCTTCGATTGCCGCCGTCACTAGGCCGATCGTGCCGGCGCCGCACATCGGCAGGCATCCGCTGACTTCGATGAAGATCACGGCGAAATCGCAGTCCTCACGATACGCAGGATAGATGATCGCGCCCGACATGATGTCGTGGCCGCGCGGTTCGAACATCAGCGCCTGCCGGATCCAGTCATGGTCGCGTACGAACAGGTCGCGTCGCTCGGCGATCGGGATATGGGGAAGCAAGGCGCCACCTCCCGCGACCAGGCGGACCGGATTGCCGCAGGGATGGGCATCGATGCAGAAGAAGCTGCGGCGCATGGTATCTACCTTTTGCGATTCAGGCGGCCTTTGGCGGGCCAGGTGCCTGGCTTCGCTGCAGCACGCCCCTGGACACCCTATCGAGAAGGATGGCGACGGCGACGATCGACAGCCAGCCCGCAGGCCCAGGCCCATTTCCATCCGCGTCAATCCCCGCGTCACCTCGGCTCCCAGACCGCCGGCTCCGACGAGTCCCGCCAGGACGACCATCGCCAGTGACAGCAGGATGCATTGGTTGAGACCAACCAGGAGTGTCGAGGTGGCTGAAGGGATTTCGATCTTGAACAGAATAGACCGTGGCGAGGCGCCAGTGGCTTGGCCGAGCTCCAGCAGGTCTTTCGCCACCTGGTTGAAGGCCAGAGTTGTCAGACGCCGTTCTCATCAGGGGAACGCTGTCGGCGGAGGAGGTCGGGGTTCTGATCGAACAACAGCCCCGGCTCAAGCTGGTCGACGAACCAGGGAAGAAGGCGCGATAGAACATGACTGACCTCCAACCCGTATCGTTGCTTGCTGGCGGCTGCCGCTTTCCGAAATCGTTGCCACCGAAGCCATCGATCGGTTGGGTTCCTTAAGCGGCGGATCGTCGGTGCTAAGAACAGCGAAACACCTGCCGTCCGGCGGATCATCGCCGTGTCAATCTCAATGCTTCTACGCCATAGACGCGACTTATCATTCTATCCCAAGGTTCAGACTTCAAAGGTACCCCAGCGGCAAAATATATCGTTGGGCAGACAATCCCCTGCCTCGACTTCATTGTTCTTAAAGGTTAGCGTCAAGTTATTGCTTAATTCAAGCAAGGGGGCAATCTTGCAAAAAAAGTCGATCTATGCCTACAGTTTGAGTGGGAAGAACATCCGCGTCAGCATCGTCTCGGCTCGCCTGAGAGTGGTACTGGACCCAGAGGGGATCATCGGGGTCGACACGCTCGATCCTCTGACTGACTTCTTCGACGGTGCCAACCCAGCACTCGTGCTGCCGGATATGATCAGCAGCTACAAGCCATTTCACGATGATAAGCTGAAGATCACCGTAGCGGATCTAAGCAAGGCGAAGACCGTCCATGATGTCACAACGATCGTCTTGCGAAAATACAAGAAGATGGGCTGGAAGGTGCTCATGGGATGACGAACTTGCGATTGTTTGCGATGCTGGTTGTATCGCTGCTGGCACTGTCCTCTGCGGCGGCCGCGGAAAGGGCTGTCGCTGAACGGTACGACCTCAACCACAACGGCTATCTCGATGGTGGCGAGGAAATGCACGTTCTCGCTCTCCACTATGCGAGTCCTGTATTGCGCGCCTACGATGTCGCTCCGACGGACGGCAAACTCAGTGAAAGCGAAATCCAAGCCATCTACGACACAGCGGAAGGTCGCCTCACCGATAACGAGTCCGTGCAAGCCACTCTCGGCCCGCTCCTCGACAAGCTTTCGCAAGGCAACGGTCACGTGCCAATCAAGGATGCCAACATCGACTTCACTGGCATCGACGCGGCGATAGCGACGGGCGAGGATGACCTCGAGCCAGAATGTTCGGTCAAACAGCAGGTGTTCCTTCGCCGCGACAAGGTCGACATGTCGCTCTACGACAACACGCTCGGCGCCGAGCAATCAAAGGGCGCGTCGATCCGGGTCGATCATGACTATGTGCTCGGTCAGACGACGGCGACCATCGACGCCGCCACCGCTGTCGTCCTTTTCCGCAATGCATGCCCGGATCCGGGAGCGCAGGACATAACGGAAGGCTTCTTGGCAGGCTATTCACTCGCCGCGTACTCGGACCTGACGGGCGAATTCGGGACCGGCAATCAGGATCTCGAAAGCAACGCCGAGATAGGCATGGATGGCCAGCTCCAGATTCAGGGTGGCCCTTTCCGGTACACCTACGTCACCGCCGGCGCGTACTATCTCACCGACTTTCATGGTGAAGCCAGTGGTTACGGTTTCCAGGCAACGGTTCAGCCCTACGACGAGCGTTACCATCTGGGCATCGCGCGCAAGGATAACCCCTACCTTAGCTGGTACGTCACACCGATCTTTCGCATTGACAGTGTGCAGGTCAACGAAGGCGGCTTCACGGGACTGGCTGACGACACACGATACCTTTGGCTGGGCGGAGACTTCGAACTTACCGCATTCCTCTATCCAGAGAAGTTCGGTCACCGCTTCTACGCCAAAGCCAATGCCAGTCTTTACTGGGATGCGCTTGGCGAGCGTTTCGTGGATCAGTACGGCGCCGGTCTCTTCTACAACGTTGACCCTGCCGGAAATACGTCCGTCTCGACGGAGTACGTGTACGGCACCGACCGCAAGAAGCTTCGTCAAGAAGAAAAGGTGACACTCAACTTCAACGTGAAATATTGAGCTCGGGCCTAGCAACAGCCACGCAGTCGCAAGTCCACATCGACGTTGAGAAGGGACTGGGATTCCGCCTCATTTTGCTCTGCTCCCGACCTAGGAGCTGGGTGGCATTCGCCGAGACCATCACCGCAACCATCTTCGACGCTGCTCTCAACGACGGCTTAAGTGACCGAATTTAGCTGTAGCTTGAATGTCAGCTTCTCTATTCGGCGCGTTGAGGTCAAGCGCTTGTCGAGCTTTCCGTTTCGCTGGCGTGTGGGTGTCTTTCGCGGGGTCATGCTTCTCTACGGGATCGGCTCTCGGCCCTCGCCTTGATGGGGGATCAGAAGAATGAGGCGGAACAATCTATCGGGCGTCCTGATCGGTGATACGATCGGTACTGCAGACATTGCGAACTCACCTTCATCCATCGTCCCGCGAAGGAACAGCGGAACCGGGTGCCGTCGCTCCAGATGCGATGCATGATCACCGCCAGCCGGCGCGCCAGCGCGACAATGGCCTTTTGCCGGCCACGCCGTTTGACGACGTTCATCGCCCAGGCCTTCAGCCACGACCATTTCGTCACGTGCGTCAGCAGCACCTGCGCGGCCTCGTAGAGCAGCGTTCGCAGCATGCCGTCGCCACAGCAGGATATCCGGCCGATGCGCCGGCTTTCGCCCGACTCGTCGAGCACCGGCGTCAGGCCAAGAGCCGGCCCGACCGCCTTCGCGCTCTTGAACCGCTGCGGGATATCGATCGTCGCGGTATAGGCCAGCGCCACCACCGGGCCGACGCTAGGTATCGTGATCAGCCCTCGACAAACCGCATCGTCGCGGACAAGGGTCAGAAGCTTGCGGTGGAGGGCGGCAAAATTCTGCCGCAGCTTGCTGCGTGCCTCGAGCAGCGGTTCAACGATCTCGGCCCAGGTCAGGCATGCCTTCGGTGAGTTCGCGGATGCGCACCTCGAATTTGACGGCACCAACAGGGCCGACCTTGAGCCCGAAGTTGCGCAACAAGCCGCGGAGGTCGTTCTCAACGGCAATGGCCTTTTCCTGCAAGAGCTTGCGGGCGGTCAGCAGCGCCCGGCGCTTCTGGCTCGTCAGGGTCTTCACATGCACCGGGCGAAAAAGGTTGACCCGCATCATCTGCGCAATGCCGCGGGCGTCATTGCGGTCGGTCTTGTTCACCTGCGCCTTAAGGAATGCCTTGGTGTGGCGGGTCTCGATGCAGATCATCGGCAGGCCGGCCCTGGCCAGGCCTTCGAACAACCACTGCGATAAGGTCCCGGCTTCAAGCCCAACGCGCTCAAGCCGCCAGTTGGGATCCTTGAGCACCCGTGCCAGATCCTCTGGATGGCTCGCCACCTTTATCTCGCGGCAAATCTGGCCTGTTTCGTCGATGATGCACACTGCGGTCTCTTTCACTGAGACGTCCAATCCGGCATAATATTTCATGCTGCGCTTCTCCCTCTGATGCTTGTGGCTGCTCCATGCAGACCACGTTTATCATCAGCTCGAAGCGCAGCACCTTCAACATATCCACCATGCACGCTCACTCGAAGATGAGGCTTAAGCCGAACACCCCATCTATCGAAGGAGAGCGTCCGGGCGTCAGCGGTCGGTGGCAAGGTCGTCTCTATGGCGCGCTTCGCCTGAAGATGCTATTCTTGGCGCATTTGTGGGGGGTAGATATGACAACGGAATTACTGACCAGCATTTATGCCGGCGCGGCGAGCATTGCGAAGCCCCTCTCGCTTTCTGCTCTGATCGCGAGTTTCTTTTTCCTGATCGCCCGACAAGCCGTCTCCTCCCTTCAGGAGCCGCTACGGAAGGCGCTTCCTGGGCAGGCCGTCGATATTGTGCATGCGGTTTTGCGGTATTTTTTCATTCTATCGGCAATCGCTCTTGTCGGAGGGCTTGGCAGCTATGTGGTCGAATTCACTTTAAGGGACTATGTCACGAAGCAGAAGATTGCTGCTGATGCGCGCGCCGCAATTAACGGTTCAAATCCAGACGTGATTTTGTACAATGCGAGCTTGCTTATTGAGAAATACCCATCAGATCCACTTGGATACAGCTTCGCCGGTATCGGCCATTTTTATGCCAACCAGTTTGATCAAGCGGTCGTCGATTTTACTAACGCATTGAATCGAGTCCCAAATGACATGGATGCATGCGATGCTTCCAAACGAGGAATCCTCGGCAACCTTGGCGCGGCTCAAGGTGCCAACAGAGATTACGTGAACGCGGTATCAACGCTTGAGTCTACTCTCAAATGTAAACCACGAGACAAAATTGACTTGTTCAATTTCTCTAAGAATGCGCTAGCGATTGGTGATCTCAAGAAAGCGAAAAGCTCACTGTTCGATGATGCGTTGCTTTCAGCCAGCACGAGGCCGGACCTTCGCTCACGTGCCGCCTTGGAGCGTGGAATATATTATGTTCTGAGTAGGCAGAACCAGTGGGAAAGTTCCGCGATCGAAGAACTGCGTTTGTCGATTTGCCGCGACCCCAAACTAAAAGGGGTAATCCTTGGCGCTGAGGTCTTGAATGACCCAGACGGCAATAAGGCCGAGGAGTACGCTTGGGAGAAGCAGATTTTTGGACTATCATCCAATGCAGACTTTGTGAAGAAACTTGGCGAAGCCTTATCCCAGCGACCCGATCCCTGCATGATATAGGAATTTAACAATGCGCGTTATCATCTTTGCGATCGGAACTTTGGCAATGCTTGTCGGTCCGCTCCCCATCGCTGTCGCTGCCCCGCCTGATTGGAATATTTGCTGCCATGATCCAGTTTAGAAATTTTCGAAAGGTTGTGTTCGTCATGTCCCTCCGGTTCACCAGACCATGTGAGAACATGCGACGAAGAGGTGGCGACCGATCGCTAGTATGTTGTGTTTCTTGACAAAACTTCGACCTGTTCCGCAGGGATCGAGATCGACCAGGAGCCACCCCGCTACGCCTTTCCAGCGCCTGACAAATGTATCCTGGACCGCCGCCGGCAGCGTCGACGTGCAGGTTCTGTACCGTAGAGATGCGTGACGGAGCTGGATACGCCGGAAGTCGGCAGCGACGCCAGAGTCTGCTTCGGGATGCACCATGATCTGGTTTGCAGGGGAGATCGTGTCGGTTTCCGTCGCCAGCACCATCGCACCGAACGTGGCCGAACTCCAAGACGGCGGCGGGGTGTTCTTCAAGGGGCATCCCGTGCGGGAATGCACGCGGACACAGCTAATCGACGATATCGTCGTCAGGCTCGGCGGTCTCGTGGCTGAGGAAGTCATGCTGGGGGACCGCTCGGCGGGCGGGGGCGGTGCGTCTGGGTCCGACCTCCATAGCGCGACTCTGTCGGCGCTCACGTTCGAGGCCTCCTACGGCCTCGGCGAGGTTTCGCCTACCTCGCTTCCGAGGACGAAGACGAACTGTTCGCCGTCCTGCGGCTCGACCGCTATCTGCACGCCCGGATCGACAAGGTGCTGGCGGAGCAGTTCGCCCGGGCGAAGAAGATCGTCGAGGGGCAACGGCAGGAGGTGGAGTGTGTTGCGGGAACCCTGGTGGCGAAGGGGAGTTTGTCGGCGGAGGAGGTCAGGGTTCTGGTCGAACAGCAGCCCCGGCTCAAGCTGGTCGACGAGCCAGCGAAGAAGGGGCGATAGAACTGATCTGACCTCCAACCCGTGGCCGTCCGCCAATACCACTCGATGATCGACTGCCGACCACATAAGATCTCGTGAGTTCGTTCTTTTGACGATATTGTCCGCATAAGGGGAGCAAAATCATCTTATTTTGCACATAAGCAACTAGGAATATCGAGGGCGGATATGCTGCCCATGGAGAGTTCGTCCGATAGTAAGCCTTTAGTCACACCAGTGAATGCGTCCCTGCCGTATCCAGAAGTGAGAGCGGCAACCCTTCTGACGCCATACGGAAGGGTGCAGCGTGGGACGGCGACTCTCGTCGATTCTGACGTCCCAGCGGGGTTTCGCTTCCTTCAACACCATTAGCTCGATGGGCTCGCCGCAGCCGCAAGGGCAGCGCATGCCGACGCTCCAGTCGTCGCCGTCGTCCCGGGTCAGGATAAGGTCCCGCCGTGGCAGGATCGCAGGAAGGGCATCGCCTTCGACTATCTTAAGCCTGCGGGTGGGACCATGTTTGTCCCAGAATCGGCGGAGCCATCTGACGATTTTCATGCCGTGTCCTTCCTCTTTTGCCGGAAAGAAGGCAGTCCGAGGAGCGGTTCTGCGGCACCCCGCCCGAACAGGCCGTTATCATGCCATTCGAAATCGTCCTCGTCATAATGGTCTTCGTCGCAGGCCGCGAGACTGAACATGGTCCGTGCATAGCGTCGGTTCGGCTCTTGGCGGAACAGGAACGCGCGGGCGATGTACTCGTTCACGAGGGCCGAGGAAGCCCGCATGTTGAGGGTGATTACCGAGGGTGCCTCCTCGAGAATCCCCTTGATGTAGCCCGCCTCCAGTTCCTCCCGGAACGCATCCGGGTCCACGCGACGGAGGTATTCGGCGCGCAACCCCTCTGGAGTGTAGACTTTGCGGTCGGACAGCGTCGACCCGCCAGGCTGAACATAGTCGATGCGGCCGCTGGCGTCAGCGATCGCGCTCCTGCCGTCGTCGACGAACGTGGGGATGGCGACACCGACATCGAATAGTGGGATGAGGAAGGCGGAGGCGATCAGGTCTGCAAACTGGCGGCCCTCCAAGCTGTCGACGCAGCAGAAGATGACATCGCACTGCGCGACGGCCTCGATGGCTTCACGGCAGTCGAGGGTGAGCGGCAGGGCGAGGGCCACTCCCGTTCCCCGATAGGACTCGATCACCTCTGCGAACATCTCAGCCTTTGGTCGCTCGTTCGCAGCATCGTCCAAGGTCGAGTTCAGAATCCGGTTGAGGTTCTTATTCTCGACCTTGTCGGGATCGACGAGGGTAAGGGCGCCGAACCCAAGGCGGGCGGCTTGCTCGGCAACGATCGATCCGGTTCCGGAGACACCGATCACGGCGGCCGAGAGCCGATTGAGCTCGGAAGTCATCCCTCCGGTGAACGCCAGCGGAGGGGCCGCGGGAATCCCACTCGAAATGCGGTCGTTCCACCAATAGTTGATGTCGTCGCCTGCAATAGTGACCAGGTCGATCCTCTCGCAGCTCATGTTGGACGAGTAGAGCCGCGCGCGGATAGCACCGTCTGGCGTCATGACCGCCGAACCATGATGGTCGCCGAACGCTTCGAAAAGTCCAGGAAGCACCTTTGCATCGCTAGTGTCGTCGACCCGGGAGAAGTCCAGCCATCCGCTGGGATGGGAGTGCAGAAGGATGACGACGAGTCCTTCAGGCTCTGCCACGTCGATGGCGTCCTCGATGTAGGAGCCTGGCCAGACGATGGCATCGGGGGAACGCAACGCGCAGGCATCGTGAGGAACGAGGATCGTCTGCCGAACCATCAGTCGGCGACGCGGTGACGGCGAATGCGAACAGATTAAGATTGCCGCGGACTCATTGCCATCTCCCGGCAGCAGATGGTTCTTGAAGATCGCATGAGTGACGCCGGCAAAGGCGAGCGTGATACCAGGGGTCACTGATCGACCTCTTTCGCGATTGCCGATTCAACGAGCGCGAGATGCGTCACAACATTGTCCTGCTGGGGGTTCCAAGGCGAACCCGGACCGCGATGCCGTGACCAGCGCTGGAACGGCAGCCCGTCGATGGGCTTCGTAGTCTTCGTCGCCGGGATAACGCCGCCAACCGCCTTTGCTAGGGCTGGATAGGCGTAGAACATGTCGATCTGCGCCTGGGGATAGTTCGGCGGAACCAGCAGGGCGAGGGTTGTGGTCGAAATCGTATATCCCACGGGAACCGGATAGTCGTGGATTATCAGCCACCGCGGGCCGTCGACCGCCTTGGTCTCCCAAGGCAGCCCGAGACCATCCAGAAAGGATTCGTCCACCTCGAGAAGGGGGAAGTCGCGGCGGGGCAGCGGGCGCGACTCGCCGTTGTTCACGTCCTTCGCGGTCAGGCGGACCTTCTCAATCCCTGGCGTGCGCAGATCGATCACGTCGCCGACAGCGAGCTGCCGTTTCGGCTGCCCCTCGACTTTCAGGATGATGATCCACGCGTTCGGATCGAAGCCAGCGCGGGTGAGCGCATCGACGACCGCGATCGTGGGAGTCCTCGATTCGAGGCGCTTACCTTGGACGTTGAGTTTCCAGACCTGCGGCTCGCGGCTCTTGAACTCCTCGATGCCTCCCTTCGCGATCTTGATGATGTCGGCGTCCTCGACCATGCGGTCCGCCTCGCCGACGCGTTCGAGGAAAATCGGCCTTTCTGATGGGATCCTGCCCAGCTTGCGGACGACCTCGCCTGAGACGGCATCGGCCGGCCAGTCCAGTTCGTTGCCGTTGATGGCGATACGGTTCGTGCCGTCACTCTCCGCGACAATGAATCTGGCTCCCTTGTCGAGGTCGGCCTCTTCAAGGACGCGCAGCCCCTCGAAGTCGCCGTCGTGCATCCACTGGAGGACGTACGGGCGCTGTGCGCTGTCGAATCCTGCGACCCGGGCGATCTTGCCTCCGGTGGGAGTTTCGGTGTCCAATTCGAAACTGCGGAAGGCAAGGTCAAGCCCCGCGATCTCGACGGTCGGCTTTCGGCCGGAGCCGTGTTGGTGGGTGGTCTCGGTGGTCATGCGTTTGGTCCTTTGTGCTCGTTGTTCGTGAGAAGTTGGGTCGTCCAAAGGTGATGCGAACGACCCGCAGGATTCCGACAAAGAGAAATCCTTGTCGGAATCCACCGCCTCGCGCGCATCCATGATGTGCAACGGGATGGGGGATCGCCGGGATGCTGTGTTAGGATTACTTCCAGAAGTCGACGTTCGGAGAGCTTCGTGGATCAAGGTGGGGACGACCGCTGTCATCCGGTAGATGACGCCTTGGCGGCCTATCATGGCTTGTCCGAGATCGAACGACGCAACATCGTCAACGCGGCGAAAGCGCTTGCAGGGCAGGGGAAGTACGTCTCCCCTGACGAGCTGATCAGCGAAGCCTATGTCCGCATGGCTGAGGGCAGACGGCTCTGGCCGACGTCGAAGCCGTTCACGGTGTTCTTCGCGGGCGCGATGAAGAGTCTCGTGAGCGACCGCATGTTTCTGACCGACGAAGGGAAGGTCGTTCGCCTCAAGAACAAGCTAGCGGTGGTTCGGCCCGACGATCTTTCGCTGGTGGCGGCCAACGACGACTCCGAAGACCTCCGGGATAAGATTCTGCTGGAGGAAGTCGCGAAGGTGCTGGAGGCTCGCATTGCCGACGATGAAGGGCTGGAGCTGCTATGGACGGGCATACAGTGCGACATGAAGGGAAAAGAGCTTCAAGAGGCGCTGGGCGTCGATGTGAAGCAACTCGCCACGCTCCGGACGCGTTTGAGTCGGCTTATCGATAAGCTATGCGTCGAGTATCAGGCGAAGGAAGGACGCTCCTGATGGGTGACGGTAAGAAGGACGCGATAGACAACCTGCTGGAGTTCATCCTGGCCGATGACACGCCTGTAGGTCCTGAAGACGCGGAAAGCCTGCGTCTCTTTCAGAAGGCGACCGAAGATGGAGAAGCACGTCTGGCGAAAGCCCGATTGCAGCGCGCGAGGGAAGGTGCGTTCACTGCTTCGATGAAGCACAATGTCACGCCCTTGGGGCTCGAGAAGGCTCGGAGGCTGTATGAGAGGGCGAAGGCAGGTGATCCAACGGCCGAACTAACGCTGGCGGCTCGTTTCGGAGACGGCTCGATGGACGGCGATCTCGACGTCATCCTGGAGGACATTGCCGAACTCGAAGCTGATGATGATGATGAAGAGAATTGATCCGATCCCAAGGAACCTGTCTGCCGACTCCCTCCTTAGGTCTCTCGGCATCACGGCTCCCCGCGACATCGATCTTGAGGCGATCGCGTACTATGTCGGCCTCCGGATCAAGCGAAGGTGTTTGAAGTGCTGCGAGGCGATGATCACGGGCCGTGGGGACAACGGCATCATTTCTGTCACTCCAGGCAGCATGATCCAGCGCGAGCGCTTCTCAATCGCGCACGAGATGGGACATTGGGCGCACCATAGGGGCGAGACCGTCGCGTGCCGCGCCGCCGATATCGGAAAGTTTTCGAAGACAAACACGGTGGAGCGCGCAGCGGACCAGTACGCCGCGGATCTCCTCATGCCGTGGAGGATGTTCAAGGCCGAGTGCAGCGGGCACAAGCGGCTTGACCTCAAAGCCCTCAAGTCCGTCGCCGCCACATTCAACACGAGCATGACGGCGACGCTGATCCGAATGGTACATAGCGGGCTTTATGGCAATGCCATGATGATCACGCATGGAACCGGAGGACGAAAGTGGCATCGCTCCGCCGACGGCATCCCAGGATACTGGTTCCCGAAGGCCGATCTCGACCGCGAAAGCTTCGCATTCGAACTGTTGCACAACGCGAACACTCAGGATCAGAACTTCCCTAGGAAGATTGGAGCTGACGCGTGGTTCGACAATTGGGCCGCTCCGCGGCACGAGATCACCGAGCAGTCGTTTAGGGTGCCGGGCGAGGGCGTGATTACCATCCTGCTTCTCGATAATGCCATGCTCGGCTGAGATCGAGTACGCGGAAAATTAGCAATGACCAATGCTCAATGGCCGTCCGCTAGCGAGACCCCAACGCTAGAAGCTGACAGTCTGCTCTGAACCCGATAATCGCCCGGCAACCGACATCATGCGATGTGCTGCTTGAACGAGCAGACCGACTAGCTCAGCCGGCGGCCCGGGGAGTTGAAGCAGCCCGGTATGCCTGTGCCGCATGGACGAACGATGCCGGGATGATCGGACCGCCTTCTGGAGCTCCGCCCGTGGCCAGCTTCTGTACGAAAGGGTGTCCTCCGCGAGCAGGGAGATCAGCTTCCAGTCAGGAGGCTCCGGTGTGATAACACTGCTATATGTCTGACAGCTTTGGTCTATCCGTTGACGAAGTAGTACCCGTTCATCCGCTTTTCCCTGATGTCGCGGAACGGGCTGTTCGAAGCCAAATGAGCATCGAACTCGGGGTCGTGCATCCATGGTTCATCGATCAGGCACCAGTCCAGGTGCAGGAACTCGCCATCCTTCGAGACGACCACCCCGATGCCCCGCCTGGCCTTGCTCAGATACTTCGCGGCCGTCGTGAGGTTTTGGAGGCCAATTGTTCGGGCTTGCTCACCCTCCTGTCCGGTCGTGGGTTTGCCAGGAGGGAACGGTGCGAACATGAAGCTGCAATCAGTTTCAGGAAAATAGAATCTGTAGGGCTTTTCGAAATGCTCGTTTTTGGCCGCCCCGATCGACAAATCCAGCCTCTCCCTCGCCGCCCTCCAGGCAGACCTCGGCAACTTGGCAAACTCTAAGAGTATGCGGGCGTAATCGCCAGAGTGGTCCGGGTTCTGAATGTGGTCGGCGAGACGGTTCATGATCACCGACAGGTCTACGTGATCCGCGTCATCGACAAGACGATCCAAGTGCTTGTGGGACGACGGGGTAGGAATGTTTTCATCGGACATATAGGCAGCAAGGATGTCGCTCTCGACGACTGCCGTCTTGATGGCGCGGAGCTTCACCAGCGCCTTCTCGCGATACTGAAGATACCGCCGAACTTCGTCGGGGACGGCAAGCGTCTTGACCACCAGGCTATAGTCGCTTCGCTCGAAGATGTGGATGAAGCCAGCAGTCTCGCTGTCGTGGTACTGGATGCGCCGGCATTCATCTGGCAACGACGGGCCAGCGGCGTAGAGAACAACCTTTTCAATGTGTCGGAGATCGCTGCCGCGAACGTCGTAGCGCTGACCGCGTCCGTTGGCGATCGAAATTGTTTCGTGCTCTTTGAGGAAACGGATGGAGTCCTTGACCTGACTAACTGCCTTTCGGCGGACCGCATCCTTAAACCAGCGTCTTTCGACTTCGGGATCGTCCGTCGGCTTCGCGCGCTCCTTCATCTGGATGACGAACGCAGTCTCACCGAGCCATACGAAGCTGTCGGCGAGCTCCAACTCCTGACCTGGCCGCGGCGAAAACTGGTTTTGGGAGAACGTGAACTCCTTCCAAAAGATGGAGCCGTTCAGTTGAGCGGTGAATTCTTCGAAGGTCATCGTCACGGCACGGTTCAAGTAGCTACCTTCGATCACTGCTTAGAAATCATCCAGGCGCCGAAGCGCCTGGATGATAACAGATAATTCACAATCAACATTATGCCGGGGTGAGCCAACTTCGAGTGTCGAACGAGCCATCTATCATGACGTTGAGCCAGATACGGTGACGCGTCAGGGATGGCGTCGAGCATGGTACTCTTGCCGGCGCCGTTGATCCCCAGCAGTACGTTCACATTTGACAGCTTGGGCGGCCAGTTCGGGAAGCCCTTTCGGAATGCCCCGTCGCACTGTCGACCGGGATAAACAAGATCGAGCCGTCCTTTGGCGACCGATCGCATGTTCGACACCTTCAGGATTCTGACGTACATCGCGCGACCATCTCCAACGTGGATCAGACCATATCACGAAAAGGCGGTGGGAGTGGGTCGCTGTCTGCATATTCCACGGCGGAACGATCTTTCACCGGACCGGCTCTCCGACCCTAGTAGATCATGCGCGCCTCGGTGAAGCCGCCAGCCTTTACCGAACCTGGCTTGTTGCATCGGAAGATCCAAGTCCGGAGTTCTGACCGCCTCTTGAAGGAGCAGATGAAGCGTAGGAGGTCGCTGAAGATTTCGAAGGTGATCTGAGCCGCTCTGTCGTCTTTCGTTCGGAAATGGCCACCTTATGCGAGAACGATCATTTCACTGTCTTGCCTATACTGTTTGAGCTGTTGGGCGAGCCAGTACAGTTGGGAAGCGTAGCGTGCTGAGATGCTCTCATTATCGGAGATTATCGCAAGGAAGGACGGGGTGTTGCCTTATAGATCATTCTCAGGGTCTCGTCGGGATCACCCGCGTCAGGTGCGCTCTCAAGTCCACCATTCAGCTGCGTGATGGGATAGGTGGCCAGCTCCACCGAGCCCTCGATCGCACTGGTTCGGTGGCCATGGCAAACCGCTCCCACCGGTTTGACAAAAGGAGGAAAGGGGGAATTAGATCATTTTCTGTGCCGTTCTGGTGGAATATGTACGCGGCGGCGCAAGTGTTCCGGGCGAGCATATGCCGCTGAAAGCCTCAGACAGCATTGCATTGGGAGACGTCTACGTCCCGACGCGTGTATCGCTTCGCTTGGAACACCGGCGGAACGAGACGCCTGCGTTCAGTGTCGCTCAAGGCGAAGTCCAGCACGATCGCGAAATCGCCATCGGTGACCTGCTCGCCACCGAGGATCGAGAGATCGAGCTTCCGAAGTGAGACCGAGGCGCGCTGTCGCGACAGGGGCCCTGCTATGTGTTGTCTCCAAGTCTCGTAATGGGTCTGCATGGTGCCGAGGAGCAGGCCGGTTGGGTGGCTCTCAGAGGTGGGCGACCGGCACGTGTCCACCTGAAGGTCGTCCGACGCCTGGCGCACGGCGGAAAAAAGCGCCCACGAGACAGGTTCAGCTCACGAGATCGGGCTAGGCCAGACTGACAGCTTCCGGCCCAATACTGCCGGCCGGCAATGCGCCTCATCTCAGCTTTAGAGGCAAGCTTTGACTTCTCCTTAGGCGGACGCTCCGACTGGTGCACAGCACATCGACCATGCTCAAAATCAACCATTCCAATCAGCGATCAAGCTCGCGCGAGGCCTTTCGGTTGCCGATGCGTCGAGCGCCTCTTGCGACTTTCCCATGATCGGGGTGACCTCCCGTCCAAGATCGTTCCGCCATCTCAAATCCTCGGGGCGTTGACCGCGTCGCACACCAGTTCGTTGCGATCCTTCGCTGACCCATTGGCGTCGAAGAAGAGTGAGCAGCGACAATGTGAACTCGATTTCACGTATGAATGCTAGGGAAAGAGCGGCGTCAAAAATGTCAGTGAGACGAATCCAACACAGTTCGTCTTGTCCAGAAGGGCGAATTGAAGCGAGGCGCTGCGCGTGAATAAGTCGCCCGTTGGGTTTGAAGATGGGCCGAGAAGCTTTGGCGCTCCGCGTCCGCATAAGCATCCAGACAGGCCGACAGCTTGTCACCGCTGGCAAGCAGTCTGCCAATGGATGCGCCTTTCGCGAGAGCCGTTGAAATCCCCTGTCCTGACAGAGGATCGTACGTCGCGGCGGCATCGCCGATCGCGACCCAGGTTGAGCCGTTGATACACTCACGTATGCTGCTATTGGCAGGATACCCGCAAACATAGTCACGGCTGATGAGTTGTGCGGAAAATTCCCGAAGAAGCGATGTCCTTGCCAGTTCGTCCTCGACGAACACCCGTTGGGAGCCCGCGCTTTTTTTCAGAAGATCCGCATCTGTAAGAAAGGCAATTACCGCCTTGTTGTCCGGCAGCGGTACCGCATACCACCAGCCGTGGGCACTTGCCTCAACCAGCATACGCTGATCAGCCACATCATCCTGTCGGCCATATTGCAGAATCGCCACCAGACTATCGGTTCCGACACGCCGTCCCTTTCCCAGCAATCCACTGGACCGTCCGGTCGCTTCGACGACGACTGGGCTTATAACGGCGGTTTCGCGATCCGAGGTCTCTATCCTCCACCCCTTGCGATCCGGTTTGACATCAAGATTGCGCCCGCTGCATTGGATTGAAACTCCCATTTGCCTGGCGCTCGCAATCAGCCAGTCCTCAAAGCGGTGCCGGTCAACAATCGCACCAAAGCCGTAGGGATCGACAATCCCATCCCGTGAAGTAGGCAGATGCTCGTCCCAAGCTGAAATGCTTCCTGCAAGAACCGGAAACCCGAGAGTGTCGAACGATTGAAGCAGGCCGAGTTCAGAAAGCGTCTCCCTCGCCAATGAGGAGATGACCTCGCCCGGCTTGGGACCGAAAGCCTCCATTCGTCGGAAGAGGACTACGCTCGCACCTGCCTGCGCCAATCGGATCGCCGCAGCGCATCCGGCAGGCCCGGCTCCAACAATCGCCGCGTCAACTTCCATCGCCGCCGTTAGACACCCGTATCGAGGGACGGGTCCCTGTCTATCTCGATGAAGTTGTTGCCGGAGCGGACAACGACACCGAGCTGAGCGAAATGGTCGATCATATTCTTGTGGCTTTCAAAACTTGCGTCGTTCCCACTAACGATGATGCCGCGATCCCACTCTACGCCCTGTCCCGCCGTGTTTCGTCCTGCCCAGTCAGGGCGCTGCGCTGGCCACCAGTTCGTGTTGCACTCGGTAAAATCAGCCTGCCAGGGGCAGGCCATCCGAGATGAGATCAAGCCTGGGTCCATCTGGTAGGTCTCGCCATTCCAATCGCTGAACGTGCCGCGGGTGATCCGACCAAACTCGCTATAGATTGTAGCCTGACGCAACACAGTTCCAGCCTCGATCCCCGGCAAGAAGCCACCCCCAACGCAATGCTCAAGGCTCGTGCGATCGAGATCTTCCGCGGGAGACGGAGAGCGACCCGCGTCGGCGTGCTCATCAAAAGCCCCATCGACCCAGCTTCGAAGGATCGCTTGTTGCCTTGTCGTTAGGCTGCATCGGCTCATCTGGCTAACTGAAGCTATCACGGCATCGCGCAACTGAGACCGTTGCGGTTTTGCGCCAGCATCGTTTTTGCCGAGATCCGTACTGGTCTCTAGCAGCTTCTTGACGATACCCCAACCATTCCGCTTACTGACGAAATAGAGATTCCCGGCCCTTTTCAGAAGGGGCTCGATATCCTGCGGATACGTCAAAGGATTTGGCAGTGGAACATTTACAGCTTGCTCCGCGATGTCGAGCAGTGTGGTCAGCGGATAGATGTCCGGGGCGAAGTCAGGCGGTGCGGCGAACACCCAAGCTCCGATGGTGCTGACCGGCGAGGCACCGGGCAGAGTGACGATTGCATCGACGCTTCCGTCAGCGACGTCGTCGTACCAAGTCGGATTGTTGAGGAAATTCTCTGTTCGTCGAAGTGGAGTTTCCCAGCTGTTGGCAACTCCCCGCCCGGCAAGCACGATGAGGCGCCCGGCCGCATCTGTCCGGGCTTCACCGATGAAAAGATCCCGGCCGACTATCCGGGCCACCGGTTCCGCGCCAGGTGCCGGTCCCGCGTTTCTGCCAGTCACAGAAAGGTCGACAGACGCCGCGAGATCGGCGCGTGTAAAGCCTGCAGGAGGATCGTTGCGATCGCTCTGGCCGGGTACGATAGTATCGTTTCCATCTGGTCCAGTCGTCCCACCCATCAGCTTGCCAGCGGCCTTCGAGGCTGTCAGCTTAACCGACCATTCGATTGTCGCATCGTCTGCAGTGACCTCGCGCACCCAAGAAAGAGCGCCGGTGGCGTCGTTGCGGTCATACTCGTAAACACGAAACCGCGCGCCTTGTCGCCGCATCATCATTGCAGCGTCCTTGTAACCTGTAAAAGGCACGTCGCTTCCACCGGTGTCGATATCAATCGCCTGAGAGGCACCCGTTTCCGCTGCCAGGAAGAAACCCAGCTTACTCGGCCCTACACGCATGATGCCCATGCCGGGATGGATCTTATAGACTTTCGACATCATTCCCTCTCCCATTTGCGATTAAAGACTTCTGGTCAGGATCTCAGCAATTGCAGCCGAGGCATAATATCGTCGTCGAGGACTGAGGTGACACCCTGAGCCATAATCATCACGCTTATCTCTTCCGAACTCTGGCCAATTTGGTCGGCCAGGCTATGGAGATCCGCGACGACGGCATCGGCGCGATCAAGCACCGCTCCGATCGTTGGCGCGACATCTATTGGAGCTGTGGAGAACGGCAGGCCGCAGAGTTTTCCGGTGGGATTCGGCTCGCTAACGGGTAGCGTCCTTAGTACCCTCGCGACCTCTCCCAGCCCCTGCCTCATCGCAAAAATCGCCGCCTGCGCAGCATTTGGCCTTGCCACCGGCGCTGCATCGGAAGAAAGCAAGAGGCTCGCAGCGATGCACAGAAGCGCGAGCTCGTATAGCTGGTCACCCAGTTTGGCGCACAGGATCCCGATATCAGTGTCGATCCTATCTCCCCCGCCCTCGGGTTTCTGAGCCCCGTAGTAAGGGTTGAGCGCAATAGGATTTGCTATCGTACCGGCGCTTTTTGCTGCCCGCCAAGCATCGACGAACCGTTCAAAGTGGTCATCGGTCGTTCCCTCGAAACCCTCACCTTGCGCCGATATCTCGGCAATTCCATCGCGAGCCGCGGACGGCCCGGTGATGACCTTCACGATAACGGTAGTGAATGTGCCCTTCCAATGCTCAGGCTGAGCGTTCAAGGCTGACGCGTCAGTCACAAAACCGATGTGAACATGTCTTCCTGCAAGCTCCGGCGTAGTGGCCAATTCTGCAACAGGAAAACCTTTCCAAGGCTCATCTGCAGGATTCGGCAATGGAAGATCATTGTCGCGGAGCAACCAGTAGATCTTCATGTAAAGCAAACCCACACGATGGGCTTCAACGGACCCGCCAGCGGCTAGGTCGGCTTGGGCTTCGATCTCCGGCAGATCGGGCAGAATACTTTTGGGAACCGTGGCTCGATCTGGCATCTCCCCAATCGTGAACTTTGCTAAGACCTCGACAGACAAAGGTTCAAGTCTGAACGGATACGGCTGGAACAGGTTCTGTTTGCTATCCCAATCGCTATGTCCCAAGTAAGGGGGCTTGCCGCAGGCGGTCAGGAGATTTTGGACGCTGATGAAATGCCCCATTTCCTCAATGGCGATTTGTCTGAGCTGACCTGCGATCTGTTGGTTGGTCGCACTGTAGGATGCATAGAGATATTGAAGCATCAGCCCGTGCTCGACCTCAGCGGCGTTTTGAAGAAGGCTGATGAGCTCATCTTCGGGAGACATGGAAGGGTCGTTCGGGATCCCGACGATATGAATGGCTTGAGCCAAGGATAAGTGTGTTTGAGCGATCGGCAAACCCGTATCGAACTGGGTGAGGTTAATGTCGGCATCCAAGGGAAGGGAAAGGTTTCCGCCGCCAGAGAACGGCTCATGCTTGCCACCACCGGCAGACTCGGTGTGCACACGGATCCATTGAAAAGCGGTGTTGCGCCTTGGAGCGAACATAGATTGCTTAGCCTAAAAATCGTGGTAACGTCCAAAATTACTTTTGATCGCGCGGAAGCAATGAGAATATGCTTTGTATTTCAATGGTCTCAGGTTTCTCGTGCGCTGCGATCAGTATGAAACGGGCGTTCTCACTGGATTTATTTTCGACCCAATGCACATAGCCTTGGGGAACAAAGGCTGCATCTCCCGGCTCCAGAGTAATAATATGCTGATCGCCGTTTGGGCCGATAATGCCGACCTCCCCGGTCCCAAGGAGACAGTAATCCATTTGTGCGGCATTGGGATGCAAATGCGCGGTGCGACGTTCGCCCGGTGCCATGTCCAAGTCCTGGATCGCCATTCCCTTCAATGACGGAAAGTTAACGGCTGATATTCTAAAAAAGGGTTCGTTCTTTGGTGTATTATTGGATCGTTTGAAATGAAACTCCGACATAGCTTCTATCTTCCTCTCCCGAAAATAAAGTAGAACTCATGTTGGCAGTCTGCCAGTAAGAAAAAAAGATATTTTTGATAGGAATACATTTTAGAGTCGGCGTCAATAACTATTGTGCATGCAAGATCCATTTCGGGCCCCGTTTTCCCAGGAATGCGACTTAGGGATATGGTTCAGACGTCAAGCGTTGTGATCTCCACACTGCTCGGAACTTGCCGATCTTGGACGGGCGCGATCATTGAGGGGAATGGTTCGGCCGCATCAGGCCACGACTGCGTTCGGTCGCTCACAGTGAGACCAATGCGTCGGGGCACCGAACTGTTTTTGTAAACGTTGATGCGGCCCGCTTCCGATGAAAGGAATGTAGCTGTAACTGCCTCGGAATAGTGCCTCGCCATGGCCAAGCTAATTTGATCGGCCGAGACGAGCATTCCAGTTGCTACCAAAGCGGAAGACAGCGCATTGAACAAACCCTGGGAGGCGATCGGATCGAATGCGATGGCAGCGTCACCCACCGCAATCCACCCCTCGCCCGCAGCCGCGGAGAGAACGGTCGATGACGCGTCCACGCTTAATAGGGCGTCTCTCGCAGGCTTTCCCGAGGCGCGGACTCGCCAAATCTGGGCGTACCCACCTGGTCCGCAAATATGGTAGCACCAATTCGATCCGTTGCTCCAGTAGTCGAGCCATGACGCGTTGTGCGCGACGGCATTGACGGACATATCCATCAATTCCGCGACCATGCGATCCCGAACGGCAAGCCGCACGCCCCTGCGGCGCGCGATCGCGGCGCGGCGGCCTGTAGCATCGACGACCATGTTGGCAAACATAAGCTCTGTCGTTCCGGCTCCGCCGCTTTCCCGAAAGACGACGCCGCCGTCCGCCGTGACGCCAGTCGCGCGCCATTGCACGAATTTGACTCCGGCAGCGACAGCAGCTGAGCGAAGCTGCCGCTCGAAACGAACGCGGTCCACCACGTAGCCGGTGCGAGACGGATGACGGAGGAAATCTTCATAGTCCCAATTGCCCGTGGACTGCCTCCTGCGAACGCCAAGGCAGCGCCGGGCGACTGCTGGATCGTCTAGCAGTTGTTCAAGCCCCACCAATGCGACGACGGCAAGCGACGCTGGGGAGAGAAGTTCAAGGCGATTGGCTGAAGGGAAGCCGGGATCCGCGACGATGACGTCACGCCCCTTGAGAGCCAAGAGACGCGCGATGGTTGCGCCGGCCGGGCCTGCTCCCACCACGAGACAGTCGGTCCGGCCCGCTGCCGAGATCATATCTCACCTTGCCGATACCTTCGCTTGGGTGGCGCAGTCACCGTACGCACCGCCTGTGATGGCAGAACGCCCGCTGTAGTCTGCGAGGCAAAGAGGCTTTCAATGTCTTCAACCGCATGAAATTTCGGATCGTTCTTGACGTCGATCGGCACTCCCTTCTCGTTGCGTCCTTGCTCGACTCGCGGGTCCCTCACGGGCAGTGAGGCGGGTGGGTTCCTTACGGGAAGCACCATGCCGAGCTCGGCCCATTCCGCGATCATCGCCGACAGCCTGTCATAGTAGTCGGAACCCCGAATGTCGCGAAGCCAGTCGACCCTGTGCATGAGATGCTTGAAGGTCTGCTGTTGCGTGAGCTGCCCAAGAGGAACGATCACGGCCGCACGCAGATAGTTGCCTTCCGCGAGCACCTGGTCCGGGGAGCGCGGTCCCCAGAACGTTGGCATCGACAGAAAGGTCGAGGGGAAATAGTCTGCCGCAGAATTGCATGAGGTGTGATCGGTTTGCCAGGGCACGCCGAGAAAACGGGTAAGGCACCCGGCCGCCGCGCCATCGTAGGGACCTTTGGCACCAGTGCAGACCGCAGGTGTCAGGGTTTGGCCAAAGTCCTGCTTTGCGGGTTGCTCGCCCGGCAGCACATTCAGGCGATATGCGCATTTCCAGAGTAGTGGAATTCGAACTATCCAGGTCATTTCTATCGCGGGATGGAACGGTCCGCCAAGGCAATCATGCAATGAAGCGCGCTCCAGATGCCTCACCTGTTCTTCAGCTGGCAGGGTGGAGAAACTCGGAGGGATCGGCGGCGCGGCCCTCGGCCAATCGGCATTGAAGTCGCCATCCCCCCAGCGTCGGAGGTGCGCATACTGCGTCTTCGTCACGGCAAGAAGCGCATTCGGAGGCATAGGCGGGTTGCCGAAGAATTCATCCGCGGCATCGCCGAAGATCTGCGGAACCTGATCGGGGACCAATGGGGTTGTTGCATCGGGGTCTCGAAACACTGACAGTACGGTCTTCCGCCACGCTGCATTCGCTGGAGAAGCGTCGTTCAACTTCGCCACGACCTGCGGATTCTGAGCGTCGAGTGCCGAACCAAAGCCGTGCAGAATGAAGAGCCCGTGATTGACCCACTGCAATCCGGTCAGGCGCTGAAACACGGGCAGCACGTCGCTCGTGAACGACGTCTTGGTCGGCCTCGCAATCCACGTCTTGCCGTAGAAGACTTCTCGCACAACGTCGTCCATCGTCACGAGACCGAACAGGCCAGGCGCGTAGTTTGGCGGCGTCACGCAAACATAACCTGGCTCGGCGTCGATCGGCGCACGTCCTGGGAATGTAACCTCAGCCCGCACTGGGCCGTCGCAGACATCGTCGTGCCAGCCCGAATTGTTGGCGAAGGTGAGAGGCCTTGATCCTCGATGGAAGGGTTGCGAGGTGCCCCTGCCGCCAAGGAAGATCAGGCGCCCATCCGCATCGGTACGAAGTTCGCCGAGATAGATTGGCGAGCCCCAGAACGCGCCGTCGTCCAGTTTGATCGGGCCAGCATTCGGGCTGGCGATGCTCCGCGGCGTCGGCGCTATATCGAGCCGCCACCGGCTATCCGGCAGGACAAGATCGCGATTTCGCTGGAGGGCGTTCTGGCTAAGGGGCCCAAGGTCCATAGCCTGATTGAATTCGTACCAGCCGGCCTTGAGGTTCGCGACCGTGACACGCCATTCGATCTTTGCGGACGCGGCAGTCACTTCCTGCACGCTGCCGTCCTTCATATGCGCGTAAATACGAAAGCGCGCAGCCTGCCGCTTGATTTCTCCGTTTGCGGACCGGAAGTCGTCAACATATCGCGCCGGCTTCTCCGGTGCCGTGCCAGGCAAGGTCGGTGTACCTCCGATCACCTCAGGACCGATGACGTAGTCATCGGCGCCTGTCGCATTGCCAACGCGCGCGATGCCGATCGGGGGATAGACTTTCAATTCTGCAATAGCACTGGCATCTATCATCATGCGGCCTTGAGCTTGAGGGATTCCCGAAAGTGGCGGGAGATCGCAAGAAGCGATGGCGCGTGCCGGCGGCGGCTTGCCATCGGGATTGCGTCGAACCGTTCAGCGCGGTTGGTCGGGTTCCTGCATCGACTGTCCGTTCAAGCTGCGCCTGACCGCTGCCGAGGCTGGATAGGAGATGCGCCTTGCGTCTGCGATCGACCCAAGCGGCCTGTTTTCATACAGTGACCGCCATGGTGAGAAAGCGAGGCCTTCGCCGTAAGCGGCTTGACCGGCCTGGTCGATATCCTGTGCGGGAATATCCAACCGTGCGACCGCAACGAAAGGAGAAGTCGCTTCCTCCCAGCGTTCGGTCGCACGATCGATGGGCGTCACGCTGTCATCAACGAACTGCTGCGCTTCGATCAGGAAGCTAATTGCACCGGCCTTCAGCCGCTTCTTCAAATCTTCCGCGAGATAGTTCGGAGAGGGACCGGGGGTATCGGCCTCTATCGGCTTATCGGCACGGAGACGATACTTGACGATCGTTTCTCCCAGCGCATATGGCAGCGTGCTGAAGTAACGTGCCGCCACCAAGCTTTTTTCCTCCTTGGCCATCTCCTTCAAGATCAGCAACGAGCGCTTGTGTATCGCGGTGAATGGCTGCGATTCCACATCGGAGGAGATCGCAGCCATCTCCTGTGCGTTGTCGACAAAGAAGATGTCACTGTTTTGAAAAATTAAGTCGGCCGTGGCTGCGAGCGGATTGTCGGTTGCCAGTGTTGGGCCGTTCACACCGAACAGTTTCAGCGCGAAGCCCAGGGTGTTGTTCCGCTGATCCGGAACATCCGGAGGCGCATCGCTCGACCAACGCATCCACACATCATACGGTCCGGCTGCCCATAGCCCGATGCGAAATAGCTTTGGGCAGGTATCGGCCACAACCAACTTTCCTTTCGCGACGCCGTGCTGCTTGCGGAAAACAGCCCGTTCCGCCGGTCGCTCACCATCCTCAATGCGTTTCTTCTGAAATTTGTCGATGAAGGAGGCACGGATGTCCTCGATAGGTTCGATTTGGGAATGAGGCGGCACCGTCGCTCCGGCGGCGGCAGTTGCGGTCGTCGCCCCAGATGTGAAACGAGATAGCATCATAGGTCTCCTTCGAAAGGAAAAACGCTTCAGAATTTCGGCCTTCCGTCTGACTCCGCTCTGTTGACTTTCGCGGCCATAAGCAGCGGACTCGCTCACTCGACCGGGCCTGTCAGATATGTTCGTCCATGGCGAAGCATCCCGATCCACCCCACACCTGGCTATTCCAGATAACCGGCCAGATTCGCCTAAAAGTGCTTTGTCTCCTGAAAAATCTGTTCCTCGGAAAAGCCGTCCGACTGCAGCACACGGACTTCCACGCTCTTGGCGCCAGGAAATTGATTTACGTCCAACGACGTTTGCGGGACCGGTAGCCCCACCGCCAAGGTTTGCCAGTTTTCGCTACCCCCAGGTTTGGCTTGAACGGTGTAGGTAACGCCTTCACTTGCAACCTGACTTGGCGGTGCGTTGACCATGACTCTGTGCGGCCGCGCCGGATCTGGGGGCCCTAGAGACAAAGAAGCTGCTGGCACCTTTTGGCCACGCTGGAACACCGCGGCGATTTTTCCATCAATCTCCAGTCGTATTGAACCGAGACTTGGGTTGACGGGTATGACCGCCTCGAAGGTACCTTGCGCTGCATTGGGAGCGCAGGAGTTTCGTTGAGGGTGCACTACCTGGTCAAACAGGCGTTTCTGATCGTGTGATTCACCAATGAGATGAATCGTCCCTGTTGGCGCTTCTGCTGCACGCTGCGCCGTTTTGATCGGTGTAACATAGTCGATGGTGCCGCTTTTCGCGGACAGATCGAATGTACCGGCAACGTGCGCGTACTGTCCGAAGATGAGTTCGTTTTCCATCGCGTTTCTCTTATGCAACCCGAAATGCCGCATCTTCCAACTTAAGGCGGTCGAGAATGGCGCCGTAGCTGTAGGAGGATAGCCACTGATCGTCGCAATATGACATGATGTCGTGCCATTTCTCGTGCGGAAGCGCGGCCATGGGTATGTTGAGAGTCGGGTCTCCGACGTCGAGTCCGATCATATCGCCGTGCTGGAGATCGCCAATGCGACCATCGGGATATGGGAACGTCCCATCACTGGCATCCTGACCGCAGAAGCCGGGATGAAAGCGGCCGAACGTGTGGCTCAACTCATGAGCAGCGTACCAGTCCCCGTACGAAGCGTCCTTGTCCCAATTTAGCGACGGATACTGACGAGGATTGCCCGTTGGGCCGACAGCTACAACGGACGGATCGGGAACTTGAGGAATGTCCTTTGCGGCACCACGGAAGAACAGACCTGCCGACGCATCAGAGACCAGTCCGTAGTAGTGGGTGCGCGGATCAGTACCCGCTTCAATGTCCTTGGCACGTAAAACCGCGAGTTGGTTGTGGGCGATCGCCAGCTTTGCACGCCATAGCGGATCATCTCCGTCTGGCGTTTGCGGGCCGCTGAACGGTGGTGCGAACTGCGGATTCGCTTGCACGACCAACTGCGACCACTCGATTGAGGGAACCGGATAGGCGCGACCGAGAAAGGATCGCAGGAAATCAAAGTGAAAGGCTTCCGGTGAGACATCGATTTGCGTGCCGCCGGGCTTGGTCCAGAGGTAGCGCAAGCCAACCACCTTGATCCTGAGCGGTGGCGAATCGATCAGCGGAAGCGTTGTCGTTAGATCGCCACTCAAGGGGAGGTCGGTATCCGCAGAGCGGATATGATTCACAGAAATACTGACAGTCGGCCACGAACAAACGTCAATAGGCAGGACGAAATTGAGGCTCATTTCAGCGTTTCTTCGCTGCATGCCTAAATCGGGTTGATCTTTGTCTGAAATAATTATGGATTTTGTTGAAGGAACGTACCTCGCCGGAGCCCCGGGCGCCGAAGCCACTGCTATCTCGCCGCGAAGGTCACGCTTTGCCGTCAGGCCCGTACACTTCACATATACGCGGACTACCGTCGACTTACTGCGGATTAGCGGCACTTGGTGCGCTAGGTTTTGAATCGCCTGGGTCACTTCCAAGCCAAGCACTTCGATAGAGGCCGCTCGTGGCGCACCGCGCAGCCGGCGCCTCTTGCCTTCGATCAGAATACCCATTTCATCTCCACACAAGGCTCATAAGCTTGCCGCCTGATCCGGGCCCTCACCGGGATTAGGCATGGCGAGAGAGGTGAGCACAGGATCTTCGGCAGAGGTGACAATCTGTGGGCACCTGAAGCACGCGGGAGGCCCTTCCTGTGCGAACCACCTGCAGGTACGACGTATCATGCAAGCCGGAAGCTTGTCGGTTACGGTTGGAAGCTGCGTAGCTATGCGAGACGCCAAGTTGCATTTGGCTCCATCGAAATGGAGGCATTTGCGCTCTTCACAAACAGCCGAGAGGCGGAATATCTGCGTCGACGGAACGGGATGGGCGGTCGCGAGGACCTCGTCGGTCGCAACGAGCTCTTCGTTCAGGTAGGAAACTCTATTCCCCGCCTCAGTTGGAAGAACGACGCCCAACACAAGGGCGTCTCTCATCCCTGGCTGTGCGCTTGGGCACCTGGTCGCCGGAGCAAGTGGCTGCCTGGACATGACCGAACCGTCAAATACGTTCGGCTGGAAAGAACCCAACGACGATGTCGGGTCCCAGCATCAGGGTTGCTGGAACTGAGCCTTGCCCGATTGTGCCGGCGATGTCGCTCGACAACGAATGCGCTGCCGCGGCGTCAAACGGCTGACCGGCAAGGTCCCTTACAACGAAGCCAACGATGCCATGTCCTGGAAAGAACGTTGGCGCCGCCTTGATACTCTTCAAGCGCTGTCGATTGAGAGCTGACGTAACGGCCTTTGGGACCAGTTTGTTCAAATCTTTTATCGATATCGAACTTGGACGTTCCATATGTCCCCTCCTGCGTTTTGGCTAAGTCTAAGAGGCAGTTTGTGCGTCACGTGTTCGATCAAGAACGCTTGCTGCGGGGCGCCCACCACGGAAATGGCCATGGCAGGGGCATACCCTCCCCAGCCAACTCTGCTTCGCTCGGCTTTTTGGCGCCGGCGATCATAGCCTCGACTTTATTCGTCGAGCTATGGACGCGAACGCCGAGCACCCACGCTGGAATCTGAAAGGCCTTCGTCACGCTGATGGGACAAATCACCTCGAGAACCACTCCGGTTGGCTGGGTCGCAACGAAGTCGAGATCGAGGATGCCGTCCTTGGGCGGAGCTATGTAGGACCAAGGCGCGAGATCCGGCTGGGTCCAACCGGTCGTCGGCACAGTTCCCTTCGCCGACACTGCGATTGCTGGAGGGTTCGGTACGAACAAGCTTTCGACATGGACCTCGTCGACGGAATAGACGCGCGACTGCATGATTTTCCCCTGTCTGTCGTACAGTTCACTAGGCTTGGACTGATCAATAACGATAGCTCCGCGACGCGATGGTTGCGCGTGAATAAATCGTGAAATAGATGGCGGCACTTTCGTCGCAAGGTCAAATCTGGGAAGTCGAAATGCTCATGCCGGCAAATCGGCAACCTTTATGTGCACGGGCCCATTGTCGGTCAGAAAATATTTGACGCACCGCCCGCAGCAATCGCTTTCCAATTAGCCACGCTGTTGCTACCTTTTCTCTAGCGGCTGTCCGTGACGCCGCTGGCGAGTTGAGCTTGGCAAAGTAGAGTTCAATGTTGCGTGGGGGTCGGGCATGCTGACGCTGCGTGCGTTGGGGCGATTTAGACTCTTGGATACAGCCGGGGTCGACTATAGCCCGCGATCGCAAAAGGCGCGCGGACTCATTGCGTTATTGGCTTTTTCGCCCGGATATTCGCGGAGCAGGACTTGGCTGCAGGCCAGGCTGTGGAGCGATCGGGGCCGCGATCAGGCGGCTGCCAGCCTTCGGCAGGCTCTCAGCGATATCAGGCGGCAGCTAGGGCCGTATTGCGCGATAGTGCACAGCGATAGACAATCTGTATCGCTAGACGCTTCCTTGTTCCAAACCTCGTTCGAGCAGCCCGCTTCAGCGGGGCTGGACGCCGAGTTGTTCGAGGACCTGGATGTTTCTGATCCGCGCTTCGAAGACTGGATTCGCGGACGGCGTCTTGCGAGCGCAAACCCATGCCGAGACGGTATCGACCGTTCTCCCTCGAAAGCGATCCCGTTGCTTGAACGCAGAAAGACGGTCGCGTTCATCGCCGATTGCGAGGGAAGCGGCCCGGCCCGACAACTCGCCAGCAGGTTCTTTGCACTGGCGTCGAAGGCCATCGGGACGCAGGTGC
This sequence comes from Mesorhizobium sp. M1307, assembly GCF_040318155.1. Classification (NCBI taxonomy): domain Bacteria; kingdom Pseudomonadati; phylum Pseudomonadota; class Alphaproteobacteria; order Hyphomicrobiales; family Phyllobacteriaceae; genus Mesorhizobium; species Mesorhizobium sp. M1307. Next base: position 57,299 of record NZ_JAMYLR010000034.1, read on the forward strand.
GTTCAGTGTCTTTCTGCGAGGCTGGCAATGCAACCGAATGCGAAACCTTCGATGGGGCTGCGCAAGTGATCGCGATGCGCAGCGTCGTTCGGGATGGCGCTCCGCGAGGCTCGCTGTCCGTGACAATTAGCGATGGAAGCACTGGCTGCGTCTTTTGGGCCGAGAGCACGCAACTGGTTTTGGACGCTGATGAATCCGCCACATCCTCTGAGTTCTACTCAATGGTCTTGCATGCTACGGATGCGGCGGTTGATATGCTGCTGCGCGGCAATGGCCCGGCCGACGGGCACGATCTGGCGCTCAGGCTTTTCAGCAGCGCGCGCCTCCTCACCATGACCCTCGACAAGGAGAACCTTGCACTTGCCGATCGTCAATGCGCGGCCGCCTTCGAAATGTCGCCACGTGGCGGTCCGCTTGCGTGGCGCGCTCTCATCCGTCAGATCAGTCATTTCCAATACATGACCTGCGATTTTCTGCCTAGCCATGAACCGGCCGGGGCGATCGCCGCCCGAGCGCTCGAGGCGTTCCCGGGGGACCCATTGGCGCAGTGCGTTGGCGCCCACACCGAGTATCTTTTCGGCGGCAACACCTGTCAGGCGATGCGCCTTGCAAAGCGCTCCATTCAAGCCAATCCGCTGAATGCGTTGGCTTGGGCGGCGCTTGCGAATCTCCAGACTGCCACGTCGGACTATCGCAGCGGCTACGATTCAGCCCGCCGTGCAGTTGATCTGAGCGCCGGAACGCGTGCCACTTACTTCTTCGAGTTCTATGGTTGCATCGCCGCGGCTGGCCTTGGCAACTACCAGTTGGCGATGCGTCATGCGCGCGCTGCTGCCCAGCTGTCGCCGAGTTTTGCGCCGCCGCGTCGCTACATGGTTGCGTTGATGGCCTCCGCCAATGACGGTCTCGGTTTTCGCGGCGCCTTGCGGGAACTAAGGCGAATTGAGCCGTCTTTCGAAATGAAGTTGCTTTTGGACGGCAGCTATCCGGTGAACACGATGCGGCGCATTGCGCTGATAGACAACGTCGAGGGACGTTTGCGCAGAGGCATGGCCGCGCTTTTGGAGCATCACTAAAATGCGCGTAGCCATCATCATCTCCTTCATTGCCGGTCTTCTTTGGTCCGGCCAAGCCGATGCTCGCTGCAAGACGTTTTCGGCAAGTTCCATGTACGATGTTGGCATCTCGCCGACCGCCGCGTGGCGCACCGACTACCCGTCTTCGTCATCCGCTGGTCTACCGGCCTGGAGCACCATCCCATTTGCGACCGAACCCGAGCACTACATGCAGGCCGTGCTCGAAACGGTCCGACCTTACTTCCACTACAAGGACAACAGCCTGGTTGGAACCGGCAATGAGCCATGGTGGATGTCTGAATGGATGGACTACGGCAAACTAGGCCGCGAGCCGCTCATGGGCCTGACCAAGGAACTGGCACCTCGAACGCACCAGCTTTCGCAGACTTCGCAAGCCGGTTCGCAGGTGTGGGCCGTAAACTTCTACAATGACCCCGGTGCCGTCGCGCTGCACCAGGTCTTTGCTGATCCTTGCTCGCCCGCCGTGCCTGAAAAACTTCTGTTCGCTGATCGCACTGTCGCCATAAAGTTCCTGTTCACCGACGCCAACCTCGGCAAATTCGCCGGCCAGGTCGACTATCTGAACGGTGGACCTGTCTACAAGGCCCATATCGATCCCGAAGGCATTGGCTTCCCCGCCGAGACCAGCGGTCGCAAGACCCGCGACGTCAACTTGCTGCAACTCGACGTTGGGGTCCGCGACAACAACGCCACCAGTACGGGCTGGGTGTTTGGCACCTTCGTTTGGATGGGCCCAACGAAGGGCGATGGACTGTTCGACAACCTTGTTCCGGCGGTGTTGCTTTGGGCCGAAGATGAGGGCGTGGTTGGCGACGACATCAAGGAGAGTTGGGTCAATCCGGCCATCAAGGCGAAGCTGTCCGGTTGGAAGGAACGGCCGTTCCTCGGCTTTCAGGGGCGCGCCAACGGCCCGGCCGACAATCTCAACTCGTCGTGCCTTTCCTGCCATGCGGCAGCACGGCTGCCGCTTGCAGCGGTCGGCATCGCGAGGCCCGGCAAGAATCCCGTCGATCTCAGCGACGCTGCGGCGGTTGCGGCCCACGTCGATCTCTGGTTCAGGAACATCAAGCCGGGTGAGGTTTTTCAGCCCGCCAATCCACCTGCCGTTGCCGCTTTGGACTATTCCTTGCAGGTGCGCGCCGCCATAGAGCGCATGTGCCAGGCCTGCGAGGACGGTGCGATGGACGGCGCAACGCCACAAATATGCTCGAAGGCTGGTTACTTCACCGGCCCCCAATGTGTTCCGGCAAGCGCCGACCAGGTGGTGGCTTCCCAGAGAGTGCGCAAAATCCAGTCCCTGCCACGCGAATAGCGGCGGGACGCGCTATGTTATATTGTCAGGCGCCTCCGGCGCGATCTCACATGGCGAGCCTGAGGTCCTGTTTGCGGCTGTGAGCCCCCGCTAGTCTAGTTTCCGTCCACAAACGCCCATTTTGGTGAGCGTTTACAGAGGTTTGCCGCAGGAAGAAACGTCGTTTGCGGTACCGGCCGA
>NZ_JAMYLR010000035.1:0-59519 GCF_040318155.1 Mesorhizobium sp. M1307
AATGCCCGGACGTTTCGTCTTCACGTAGACCGGTGGAGAGAACCAGAGAGGACCCATAAGGGGGAACTTAGAGCGGCAAGAGCCCGCCGACCAACCCCGCTTTAGCCGCAGCTAAGGGAACGATGTAGGCCCTCGCGGGTTTAGAGGTGGCAGCGGGATTCTTCGTGGATGTGCAGCCGCTGTGGGGGGGTCCGTCGCCTCTCCCTCACCGGCGGCGGGCTCCTTTCGCGAAGGCGGTGTTGGTAATAGACTCCTTAGAACCTTATACCGCATCCAATTTAGCTAGTTCTCATTGGGGGAGTAATGTCCCCTCCTCTTTTGCAGCAGCCAGGAATGCCTTGCGGGCCTCCTCAGGTTCCATCTCGTCGAAAATCACGGCCATGCAAACGCGCACCGCGAGGTCCCAGCAAGGGCCACGCTTGGTCCACTTCATCAGCTCCTCGCCGGCTGTCTCGGCGTTGTTGACGTTGTGGATGATCCCGGGACGCTCGGTCTTGACCGGGACCGGAGGGTTGAACCAGTGGGGAGCCATACGTCACTCTTTGTCGGCCCGATCAAGTTCCTCCAGCAAATACTTTTGCTCAGCCCAGTTCCCGTTCTACAGGCAGAGTGAGCAGGTTGCGAAGGTAATTGCGGATTACCTCCTCTAACTATTGAAAATGGCGCAGGACGGCGCGCTTTCGTTGCGATGTGCCACAGTGACTGAAGTTGGCTGACAGCTACTCGCGACAGTCGAAAGCCACGCAGAGGCCTATGGCAGTTGCTGCCTCGACGATCGCCTCGGTTAGTTCTTCGTCGGAGGCCACCAAATAAGGCGCAGCCTCCCGAGCTTCGCGTAGTGCCGCTTTCATCGAGACCGTGTCGCGACGGTCCGCCCTGTTGAGGAGTACAGTGATTGCTTGCTCTAGAAGCGGACCTACCCTTTGCGCGACGCTCATCCAGCCCTCCCCAGGGACACGCCGAAGGAGACTCTACTCACTTCCTGACCGACATCAACGCCATGTAACAACCGTACAAAATTGGTGCGGTGCTGGGCCGCAACAGCCAGGAATGTTTGGTGGAAAAATTCGTCCGGGTGATCGGATAATTGGCTCGCGCGAAGACCCCCCGTGCCCCCTTTCGTCCACCCTCAACGGACCGTGGCCGAGCTAGTTGGGCAACGAAGCTGTGTCTGACACAAGCGCCGAATTAACTGTGGGTGTCGCGGGAACGGCAGCAGTCGATTTGGGTTGTTCGCACCCGTCAGCGGTCTTGTTCTCTTTGCACTCTGGACTGTCGGGGGCTCGCCCGTTCCCGATAATCTTGCCGGCAACAACCGTGTCTTTGTTTCCGGCGGTGGTGCTGTCGTCAGCTAGAGCGGGACTAACCCAAAGCATCAAGGCAAGTATGGCGCACGATAGCGACTGCGACTGCATGGCCCCTCTCCTCTTCTAAGGAGCCGCTAATGTACAATCAATGCAACCGGAAGTCTTGGCGCATTTCAAGATCTCGAACTCGACCCATACAGGCACGGGCAGCGCTTTGGATGAGGTGCGATAGATCGGAGGTGGACCACCATTGCAGCGCTGTTCCACCCGTTATCTCGCCAACTACGGTCATTCAGACATACGCCGTTGCTTGCGTGAGGAGGCTCATGGGTAGACGCTGCGGAGAAATGCTACGACGTAGTCTGACTTCAGCACGTGAAAAAGCTTCCTGTTACCCTGCAAGATAATCCCGGCGAAGTACGCTCGAAGGTCCGTCCCTGCCATCTGGATCACGAAGGCGGAACCGCCGCTCATGCCGTCCGGATGCTTTGTGGAAGCGGTCGTATCAAGCTACTGAAAATAAAAGATTTTCTGGCACTTTCATCCCCGGTTCGATTTATCAAATTTGTCCGACCTGGGGAGCCACCGTCTTTTCTACGCCAAGTCGCGATTTTGCACGCCGGCTTGCGATTTTTCTCGGCGTAACGATCTGGGTCATGTTTCCACCAGCCTGGCGGACAGGAATTCGATGAAGCGCTGGGTCTTGGCTGGAATGAGGCGAGTTTCGGTGACGGCGTGAATGCTGACCGACGATCCCTGCCATTCGGGCAGGACACGCCGGAGCCTGCCCGAGGCCAAATCTTCGGCGACGATCTTCTCGGCAAGCAGGGCGATGCCCTGGTGGTTGACCGCCAGGGCGCGGATCATCCCGACGCTGTTGACTGTGAAGCGGCCTCCAACCTCGACTTCGACCTTGTTCATCCCCTGATGCAAGGTCCAGATCTTCGGCATGCAGATGCATTCATGCTCCGCCAGATCCGCCGGTGTCGCCGGCTCGTCGGACGCTTCGATGTAGCCAGGAGACGCATAGAGGTGGCGCGCGTGGCGCCCGATCAGGCGAGCGATCAGGCTGGAGTCTTCCAGCTCGCCGATGCGGATCGCTACATCGAACGGCTCGGCCACCAAATCGACGCGGCGCGGGGTCAGGTCGAACTCGAAGGTGATGCCGGGATAGTGCCGCGCGAAATCGACGATGATCGGCGTCAGGTAAAGCGTGGCGAAGTCGACCGGGAGCGAGACCCGCAGGACACCGCTTGGCTGCTCCAGCATCGCGCCGAGCTGCTCGTGTGCGAGCCGTGCCTCGTCGACGATGCGCTTGCTTCGTTCGTAATAGAGCTGGCCGGCCTCGGTGAGCTCGATCTTGCGCGTCGTTCGATGCAGAAGCCTCAGGCCGATCGCCTTCTCCAGCGCGCTGATACGTCGCGACAGAGTCGAGTTGGGCATGCCCAGAGCCTCAGCCGCCTTCCGGAAGCTCCTCGCTCTCGCCACCTCCACGAACAGCGCCATGTCGTTCAAGTGGCTCACGCTATTGCTCCATATTTGGAATATTGATTTCACTTTTGCCGGATTCATCCCGACATTAGAATAGTGGACAAGGGCTCCAGCAAAAGAATGGAGATCCCAATGAGTCCCTTATTCACCTCTGTCCGCGTCGGTCGCTACACTCTGCCGAACCGCCTCGTCATGGCCCCGATGACCCGTAGCCGCGCCGGCTTCGACGGTACGCCGGGCGAGCTGGCCACCGAATATTATTCCCAGCGCGCCGGCGTCGGCCTGATCGTCACCGAAGGCACCCAGCCCTCGGATGACGGCCAGGGCTATCTCACCACCCCGGGCATCTACACGCCTGCCCATGTCGCCGGCTGGCGGAAGATCACTTCCGCCGTGCACGACAAGGGCGGCCGCATCTTCATCCAGCTGATGCACGCCGGGCGCATGTCGCATCCCGACAATACGCTGCATCACCGCCAGGGGGTCGCGCCCTCCGCGATCGCGCCGGGGGCGGGTATGTTTACCATGACGGGGATGCAGGACATTCCCACGCCGCGCGCGCTGACGACCGAAGAGGTGCGCCAGACGGTCGCCGATTTCCGCCATGCCGCGCGCTCGGCGGTCGAGGCCGGCGCCGACGGCATCGAGATTCACGGCGCGAACGCCTACCTGGTCCAGCAGTTCTTCGCGCCCAGCGCCAACACGCGCACGGACGAATATGGCGGGTCGATCGAGAACCGAGCGCGCTTCGCCATCGAAGTCGCCACGGCGATCGCCGAGGAGATTGGCGCGGACCGCACCGCGATCCGCCTGTCACCCGGGACGACGATATGGGGGATCGACGAAGGCGCCGAAGGGCCGGACCTCTACCGCTATCTGGTCGCCGAACTCGACAAGCTCGGGCTCGCTTACGTGCACATCATGCACCAGGGCGACGAGGCGCTGCTGGCCGATATCCGCAAGCTCTGGCACCAATCGCTGATCCTCAATCGGCCAAGTCGTCCGCGTGACCAGATCGGCGCCGACGTAGCTTCGGGGCGGGCCGATCAGGAGTCCTACGGCCAGATGGTCCTGGCCAATCCGGACTTTGTGGAACGGTTGAAGACCAATGCGGCGCTGAATGCGGCAGTCCAAGCCACTTTCTATGGTGGCACCGCCCTGGGCTACACCGACTATCCTGCTTTGAGCACGTAAAGCGCAAGCAAGTAAATCCCCAAGCGCCGGCAGTCTAATAACATTTCTCACCCGCGGTGGACTGCATAATTCGAAGTTCTTCTTGAGAGACTTCAAACTATATCGTCCAACAGGAAGGAGAAGCCTGATGAACCAACTCAATGACTTCCAAAGCGCCCCCGGCCGGGCTGAACCGCTTGGCTCCGGCCGGGCCCTACGTCTTCAAGCATATGGCGGCACAGAGAGCTTGAAAGTCGATTGGCTATCCGCCCCCGAGCCTGGTCCCGACCAAGTGCTCGTCCAGGTCAAGGCTGCCGGAGTAAACGGAATCGACTGGAAAATCCGTGAAGGCTACGTCCGCGACAAGTTCAAGTTATCTTTGCCCGCGACGCTTGGCATCGAAATGGCGGGGGTCGTGCTGCGGACCGGCTCCAACGTCGAAGGCGTGAGGGTCGGAGACCGGGTCATGGCCGCGCTGGGTGGCCTGGGCGCTTATGCTGACCACTTGCTGATAAATGCCGAAAAACTCGTCAAGACGCCTGCGGTCCTGTCAGACATTGACGCGGCGGCAGTACCGGTGGCGGCGATGACGGCATGGCAAGTCCTTCAGGTCGCCGATTTCAACCTTCGGGGGCGGCGGGTGTTGATCCACGGCGCGGCTGGTGGGGTGGGCAGCTTCGCTGTCCAGTTCGCCAAGACGGCTGGAGCGACCGTCTATGCTACAGCCTCAACCAAGAGCGTGGCCCATGTCCAAGCCTTGGGCGCTGACGAAGTGATCGATTACCAGAAACAGAACTTCGAGCTTCTTGCGAGCGACATTGACCTTATCGTCGATCTTGTCGGGGGCCAGGTCTTGGACAAATCTTGGTCGGTCCTATCGCCTGGCGGCGTCCTGGCCAGCATCGCTGCAACTGATGTGGTTTCGCGCGCCCCGGCAGGCCGTCATGGCATCTGGTTGTCAGTCAAACCTGACACCGCGCGCCTAGCCACAATCGCTCAAGAGATCGCTGACGGCTCGCTGCGGTCCACGATTGCAGAAGTGGTCGGCTTCGACGATCTGGCATCCGCGATCGAGCGCAATCGCACCGGCCACGCTCCCGGAAAGATAGTCTTAGACCTCACCAGGTGACTTCAGCTCATGGTAATCGTCCCTAAAGGGGACCGTCTGCATTCGGCTCATGTTGGGACGGCCGTGAACCACAGTTATGCAGGGCCTTTCCGCTCCGCCGCAAATCTCAAATGCGCGTTTTTTAGCCTTCCCTGACCGGCAGCGCCTTTTCACCGGAATCGACCGCCCTATTTCGCCTCGACAGGTGGGTGGCTGCTTGCTGGACGAGTCCCTGCGACGAGTACGGCATGTGCTTCGAGGTAACCCCCAATGGACTTCCACGATCGGCACCTATTGCGGTTGCGGGTGAACGGAGAGGATCACAGCCTTTCCGATCTCGATCCCCGCGTCACGCTGCTCGACCTGCTGCGCGAGCGGCTTCATCTGACCGGAACGAAAAAGGGATGCAATTTCGGCGAGTGCGGCGCCTGCACCGTGCATCTCGACGAACGGCGTGTGAATGCCTGCATGATACTTGCCGTGTCCTGCGAGGGACGCGAGGTCACGACGATCGAAGGCTTGGCAAACGGCGATGCGCTTCATCCCGTGCAGCAGGCGTTCATCGATCATGATGGGTTCCAGTGCGGATTCTGCACGCCCGGACAGGTGATGTCGGCGGCGGCACTGATCGAGGAGGGACATACCGGCTCCGATGCCGAGATCCGCGAATGGATGAGCGGTAATCTGTGCCGCTGCTCGGCCTATCCGCAAATCGTCGAGGCGGTGCGCTCAGCGGCCGGGAGGGCGATCCAATGACCCCATTCGTCTATGCGCGCGCCGACAGCCTGGGCGACACGATCGCAGCCGGTGCCGCGCCCGACAGCGCCTTTCTCGCCGGCGGCACCGAATTGCTCAACTGGCTGCGCCTTGGAATTGCCGGGCCGGCGCGGATCATCGATATCTCCCGCCTCGACGGGCTGGATCAGATCGAGGCACTGCCCGGCGGCGGCTTGACGATCGGCGCGCTGACGCATCTCAACGATGTCGCGCAGCATGCGCTGGTGATGCGCGATTATCCGGTGTTGAGCCAGGCGATCCTCAACGCCGCATCGCCGCAGCTGAGAAACCTAGCAACGATAGGCGGCAATCTTCTGCAGAAGACGCGCTGTGCCTATTTCCGTGCCGAAGAGCAGTTGCCATGCAACAAGCGTCAGCTCGGCTCCGGCTGCTCGGCATTGCATGGCATCAACGACAATCACGCGATATTCGGCTGGACCGAGGATTGCGTCGCCACCCAGCCATCCGACCCGGCGGTGGCGCTGGCAGCACTTGATGCGGTCATCGTCACCGCGCACCGCAGCGGCGGCCGGCGCATTCCGGCAGCGGAATTCCACCTGCTTCCCGACACGCGGCCCGAGGCAGACAATGTGTTGCAGCAAGGCGAACTGATCACGGCAATCGAGCTGCCGGCGCCGGCGCCGCGATCGGCTTACCTCAAGGTGCGCGAGCGCGAATCCTACGAGTACGCCATCGTCTCTGCCGCCGCTGTGCTGGAGATGGACGGCCAAACCATCCGTCGGGCGGCCCTGGCGCTGGGGTCCGTCGCGCTGCGGCCGTGGCGGCTGAGCGCCGCCGACCAGCAGCTCGCCGGTGCCGAAATCGGCGATCGCGAGGCGTTGAGCACCGCTATCGAGCAATCCTTCGCCGAAGCGCGTCCCTTGTCGCAGAACGCCTACAAGATCGAACTGGCCAAGACCGCCGCTTTGCGGGCGATCGAAAGAGCAGCGAGGATGCCGTCATGATGATCAGCCAGCCTGTTGCCCGCCCTGACGGCGGCGTCAAGGTCACCGGCCGCGCCCGCTATGCGGCCGACTATTTCGCCCCCGACCTGCTCTATGCGGTACTCGTGACCGCGCCCGTTCCGGCCGGCCGCGTGACGTCGATCATGGTCGACGACGCGCTCGCCGAGAACGGCGTCGTGCGTGTGCTCACGCATGAGGACATGCCCAAATTCGGCCGGTTCGTATCGCCAAGGGCCGAGCCCGATACGCAGATGCAGCAAGCCGAAGGCCCGCCCGCGGCGCAGAGCTTCATGCCCATGCAGGGCGACGAAATACGTCACGAGGGCCAGCCGCTTGCCATTGTGCTGGGCGAGACGCTGGAGGCGGCGGAGGCCGGCGCTCGCCGCGTCGCGTTGCGCTACGCGTTCGCCGAGCCGGAGTTGCCGGCACCCCCCGAGTGGACCGCCATCGACAAGGCTGCTGTCGTGCCGAGGGAGAGCGGCTTCCTGTTCCTGGAGCCGACGTTTACGAAGGGCGAGGTCGACCGCGGGCTTGCTGATGCCGCCGCCACGGTCGAAGCCGTCTATTTGCAGCCGTCGCGCCATCACAACGCCATGGAGCCCTCGGCGACGCTCGCCGAATGGAATGACGGAGAGCTGACGCTGCACGACGCCACGCAGCACGTCTACGGTGTCCGCCAGGTGGTTGCCGCCCGCATGAATGTCCCGGCCGAGAAGGTCCGCGTGATTTCCCGCCATACCGGCGGCGGCTTCGGCGGCAAGGGCTGGATCTGGCCGCATCAGGTGCTGGCCGCCGCCGCCGCGCGCATCATGGAGCGCCCGGTCAGGCTGGCGCTAAGCCGAGCCAATGCCTATTCGTGCCTCGGTTATCAGCCGCGCATGGCACAGAAGATCGTGCTGGCGGCGGACAGGTCGGGCAAGCTGACCGCCGTGCAACAGGACGTGGTCAACCTGACCACCGTGACCGACGATTTCGTCGAGTTCGCCACCGAAGCCTCGAAGGGTCTCTACGCCACGCCGGCCATGCGTCTCAGCCAGCGCGTGGAGCGCGCAAACGTCGCCATGCCGACGCCGCTGCGCGCGCCGGTCGAGGGTCCGGGCACCTGGGCGCTCGAAAGCGCGATGGACGAGCTCGCCCACCGCCTCGGCATCGATCCGCTCGATCTGCGTCTGGTCAACCATGCGGACACGGATCCGGCCACCGGCCAGCCCTGGTCGTCGAAGAAGCTGCGCGAGGCTTATGAGGAAGGCGCCCGCCTGTTCGGCTGGCGCGAGCGCCCGCGCAAGCCGCAACGCGACGGCGATTGGCTGATCGGCTACGGCATGGCGACCTGCAGCATGGGCTGTTTCCGCAACCCGACGCCTGCAGCCGAGGTCAGGTTGCACCGAGATGGCACGGTGCTCATCCGCACCGGCACCCAGGACATAGGGACCGGAACACTCACCATCTTTCCGCAGATCGCGGCCGACGTGCTGGGCCTGCCGATGGAGAGGATTGAGATGGAAATGGGCGATACACAGCTGCCGGAGGCGGGACCGACCTATGGCTCGTCATCGACCATGGGGGTGGGCGCGGCGGTGCTTGCCGCTGCCGAAGATGCGCGTTCGCAGCTTGCCCGTCTTGCCAATCTGCTGCCGGACGAGGTCGAGATGCAGGACGGCAAGATTCGCCGCAGAGGCGCTGCCGGCGGTCAGACGATCGCCGACGTGATGAGCCATACCGACATCGGCGAGATCACCGGCTCCGGCTCGTTCGATCCGGCGCAGCATGGCAAAGGCCTCGCGATGCGCACTTTCGGCGCGATTTTCATGGAGGTCGGCGTCGATCCGGGGCTCGGCCTGCTCAGGCTTCGTCGCGCCGTGGGCAGCTACAGCGCCGGCCGCATCGTCAATCCCCGCACCGCACGCAGCCAGATGACGGGCGGCATCATCTGGGGCTGGGGCATGGCGGCAATGGAGCAGAGCAGGCACGAACCGGTGCTTGGCCGGTTCCTGTCGAAGAACCTTTCCGGAGTCGCCATTCCGGTCAACGCCGACATTCCCGGCGACATCATAATCCACTTCGTCGATGAGGTGGACGAGCATGCCAGCCCGATCGGCGGCAAAGGCATCGGCGAACTCGGCGCCACCGGCGTTGCCGCTGCTGTTGCCAACGCCGTCTTCGACGCCACAGGCAAGCGGATCCGGGAGTTGCCGATCACGCCGGAAAAACTGCTGTGGAAGGATCGGCCCGCGGAAGCGTCTGCTCGACGAGGTTGACGTAATAGCGCATCACCGTCGGCACGATCTCGTCGTTGAAAACGTAGCGGTCGCCGTGCAGGCCTTCGCCCGGGCCGACCTCGCCGGCGCCGATCCACGCATAGCAGCCGCCGGCGGCGCGGATCATGAAAGCGAAATCCTCGCAGCCGAGACTGGGGCTGAACTCGGTCAAGACATTCTCCCGGCCGACGACGGAGGCGGCGGCCTCGACGGCGCGGGCCGTCGCATCGGCCGTATTGATCAGCGGCGGATAGCCCTTCCTGTAGTCGAGCCTGGCCTTGAGCGAATGCGCGGCGGCAATACCTTGTGCGATCTCGCCGATCAGCCTCTCGCAATGGTCGGAAAGGCCGTGCTCGAAGAAGCGGCAGGTGCCTTGCAGCCAGACCTTGCCCGGCACGATATTGCCGACATTGCCGCCATGAATCTGCGTGATGCTGACGACAAGCGCGCTCTGAGGGTCGACCGAGCGGCTGACGATGCGCTGGACGGCTTGCACGAAGGCGCCCGCGGCCAGGATCGGGTCATCCCCGAGCTGCGGCATGGCGGCATGAGCGCCAAGACCCTCAAAGGTCAGTTCGAAATTATCGACGGCCGCCATTTGCGGCCCGACGCGGGCGGCGATCGTCCCCAGCCTGATGCCCGGCCAGTTGTGAACCGCATAGACCGCTTCGACCGGAAAGCGCTTGAACAGGCCGTCCTCGATCATGCGCATGCTGCCGCCCTCGTTTTCCTCGGCCGGCTGAAAGATGAAAGTGACGGCTCCGTCGAAGGCGCGCGATTGACTGAGCAGTTTGGCGGCGCCGAGCAGCATGGCGGCGGGGCCGTCATGGCCGCAGGCGTGCATCACGCCCTCTTGCCTCGAAGCATAGGACAGGCCCGGTTTTCTCCAGCACCGGAAGCGCGTCGAGCTCGGCGCGAAGGCCGATAGCGCACGTTCCAGCGCCGCTGCGCAGGACACCGACGACGCCGGTGCCGCCGATCCCTTCATGCACCTCGTCGACGCCGAAGGAGCGCAGCTTCTCTGCAACGAAACGCGCCGTTTCGTATTCATTGAATGCGAGTTCCGGATTGGCATGGATATGGTGCCGCCAGCCTATAACCTCTGGTGTCAGCGCGGCGACGGGGTCATTATGCAACATGATGCCTCCTTTCCGCCGACAAAAAGCGGCTTGGTTTGCCTGCCATAGAAGGCCCGGCGAGAGGCGTCTTGAACCGGATTGACCATGGCAAGGACAAACGAAGCGGCAGAGACCGGGAAATACTGGCGCCATCCGTGCTTCCCCGACCTGGGCCTGTTCGAGGCGCGCTTCACCCGGCACCGCTATGACTTGCACACGCACCCGACCTATGTGATCGCCCTGATCACCTCTGGCTGCGAGCGCATTCGCATCGGCCGCAAAAGCGTTCTCGCTCCGGCAGGCACCATTGCCGTCGTCAATCCCGAGGAGTGGCATGACGGCGAACGCGGGGCGGATGAAGGCTGGGCCTACCGGACGTTTTATCCTTCGGTGCCGATGATGACCGCGCTTACCCGCGAACTCGGCCGCGACGGCGCTCCAGTATTTTCGCGCGCGACTATCGAAGACAGCAGTCTCGCCGCAGCATTGATGGCAGCACACCAGGGCTCGACATCCCCGGACACAATGACGGCCGAGACGTCCCTGCTCGTGGCGCTGCGACGGCTGATCGTTCGGCACGGCGACTCGAGCGGACAGGCCGAAGAGATCGAAAGCTCCGGATCGCAGCGGCGGTTCTCGCTCTACCGCGATCTTGTCGAAAGCGAGCTTGGCTCGCAGCTCGACCTCAAGCGGCTAGCCGGCGCGGCTGGCGTGACCCGATTCCAGGTCATCCGCGACTTCAACAAGGCGATCGGCCTGACGCCGGCGGCCTATATCCGCGACCGGCGATTGCGCCGGGCGAGTGCGCTGATCGAACAGGGATTTGGCCTCGCCGACGCCGCCATCGCGGCGGGTTTCGCCGACCAGAGCCATCTTTCCCGTACATTCCGGGCTATGCATGGCATGACGCCGGGCATGTTCAGAAGAGCGGGATAAGGCGCTCCTGAACAGACAAGCTTGCGCGCCAATGCTTGCTGCGCAATGCTGACGCAGCTCGGGGGGAATCATGCGAAAAATCTTGGCATCGATGCTGCTGCTCGCGGCTCCACTGTTTGCAAACAGCGCCCAGGCGCTGGATGCCAGCGGCACGCCGGTCATCGTGACCCCGCTTGCCTCTCACACCGAGACCGCGTCCGGCCAGCCGATCACGCTGCCGCAGAAGAACGTCCAGGTCCTGGTCTCGGCCTATCAGATCGCGCCGGGCGCGACCTTGCCGGTCCACAAGCATCCGTTTCCGCGCTATGCCTATGTCGAGGCCGGCACGCTTCAGGTCACCAACGTCGAGACCGGCAAGAGCAACACCTATCAAACAGGTGATTTCATCATCGAGATGATCGGGCAATGGCATCAGGCGACCAATGTCGGCGCCGATCCGGTCAAGCTGCTGGTCATCGACCAGGTCGAAGAAGGTACCAAGAACACGGTGTTGCGCCAGTAGCTGCCACGTCTGAAAACGGCGTCCGGGGCGGATCCAGCACAGCGCGTAACAGACGTCAGAACGCGAACCCCTCAGGCAAATTGTGATTCCAATAGCCTTCCTCGACAAGTTCACTTATGCGCCAGCCCTCGGACGTGCGTACGACGCGGTCTCGATACCAAAGCCCCTGGAAGAAGACCTGCCTTTTGCCTTCGCCGAGGTCGACCACCATCGGGCATGAACAATGCACGCGCGCGCTGGCCTCATCCCCTCGGAGATCCAGAAGGATTGTCGAAATGGCGTGCTGCGAGATCAATATCTTGGAAAGGGCGCCTTTCATGTAAGCAACATGCTCATCCACACCGCTCCTGATTCCACCTGTTACAGTGTCGTCAAGCACGGCATCGGGTGTGAATATTTTGCGATAGGCTTCCCAGTCGCGATCGTCCACCGCATAGCAATAGCGAACAAGCAGCTGTTCGATCTCAAGCCTATCGGAAACCTCCTGCAATGAAAGGGTCATGTCCTGTCTCCGCGGTTGGCGGCACTAATGCCGCATGCGCCAAGCCTGCCCCGACATTTCGATCAATATTCACGTTGCCGATGCTCCGAGCAACCTCGCCGCGCGACTGGGCATGCGCAAACCCGAACACTCATTTGGCCTCCGCCTTTACCCGGCCGGCGGCGGCGGCCAGCACGGCGCGATCCCCCTCTTCGTACAAGCGGCGGATGGAGATTGCCTTGACGCGCCAACCTTCCGGCGTCCGCACCAGCCGGTGGAGATAGCTGCCGCCGACCGTCCAGAACCGCCCGCCGATCCAGTGGGTTGCGCGGACATGGCTGCGCGCAACCGCACCGTTATCCCCGCCTTCGACAATGATGTTGGTGATGAGGTGCTGGGTGGCGTCGAAGCCCGGCAGCAGCGCTTGCCATTGGGCGATCAGCGCGTCGCAGCCGCTGGTCGTGACCTCGCCGCCGAAGAGGCTGGTGTAGTCGGTCGTGACACGGGCCGCGAGATAGGATCTGACCCGGTCCCATTCACGCAGATCGGCATAGAGGCCGATCCCGGCAATCGCCTCGGCGATTGCGATCCTATCTTTGACCGTCAGCGCATCTCGCGGCGCGCTCGAGGCGGGCGCCGAGACGGCGGAAACCATCGCGGCGGAAACCGCCGAGGCCAGGACATGCCGGCGGGTGACGAGGCTCATTGTCCCGCCTCCCCCGCACTGCCCAGCGTCGCGCGGAAGTGCGCGGCGACGGCATCGCTTGCGGCCTTCACCGGCGCGGCACGATCGTAGAAATCGAATTGGGTGACATTGTCGAGCCACAGCTCCCGCCTGGAACTGGTCAGCCGCGTGTAGAATTTGTGCGCCCCCTGCGGAATGGCAGCCGCCTCGCTGTGCACCATCAGAAAGGGCTGGTGCAGGCGCGGAGCAGCCTGGATGGCGTCGAACGTCAGCCAGCCGCGCCAGAACGCCGGATCGGCCTCGTTGCGCCAGGCCGGGATCATGCCGCGATCGGGCTCGGTGTAATAGGGCACCTTGAACATGACCGCGCGCTCGTCGGTCAGGCTGGCGGCCGGCAAGAACGCTTGCTTGCCGGTGCGGCGATACTCAGCCTCGGCCGCATCGCCCACGGCCTCAAGCCTGACGACGCCATTCCGGCCGCCATAGGCCTGCTCGACCACTTCGGCATCCTGCAACCAGGGCGCAACGAGGGCGACCGATTTGATCGCGGCGTTTTCGGCGGCGGCGGTGACCATATAGCCGGAGCTGGCGCAAATGCCGAGCCCGCCGATGCGGTCCTGATCGGCTTCGGGCCGGCGCGTGAGATAGGCGACCGCCGCTTCGATGTCGGCGATCTTGGCGTTAGGATCCTCGTACTGGCGGCGTATGCCGCCGCTTTCGCCCCACCCACGAAAATCGAAGGTCAAGGCGACGAAGCCACGATCGGCCATCTCGCGGGCGTAGCGGGCCGGCATCTGTTCCTTCACCGTCATCCAGGCGCCGGTCACGACCAGCGCCGGCCGAGGTTTTGCCGCGTCCAGATCCTCTGGCAAATAGAGCTCGCCGACAAGCTGCTCACCATACGAGGAGAATGTGACGCGCTCGACGCGCGGTGCGGCGACGGCATTGGAGGCGGCGAGCGCGGCGGTGGTTGCTACGGCAAGTGTCAGGGTTTTAAGCATCGCTAGTCTCCTTGGAATGAGAAGCGCGGCGCGTTGCGAGAAAGACCGCCGTCTCAGCGCTGGCCAGCCAGTCGGCCGGGCAGCGGCTTCAGCGGGTAATGCGCCCAGTAGAAAGCGTCCGACTGGTACATGTCGGTCAAAAAATTCTGTGCCTCGGCAATCTTGCCGTCCTTGATGCGGAATATCAGCGCGTAGAGCTGGTCGATCTCGGGACCTGAGCCGACATTCGACCAGCCGCGATGGACGTCGACAACGAGGTCGCCTTGCGCCTGGAAGAAGATCGGCTCGGCCTTGAACTTGCCATCGGCCAGGCCGCGGAAGAAGGCGACCACCTCGTCCGGCCCGCGCTTGTCGCCGGCGAGCGGATGATGACCGGGAATGCGCCACACGATGTTGGGCGCGAGGAAGGGCCGCACGGCCTCGGGATTACCGGTCGCGTAAGCTGCGTAATAGTCTTTGATGAGCTGGATATTGCGGTCTTCCAGTGGCCCGCTGTGCGCCGGGGCGGCAGACACCGCCAGAAGAGTGCCGGCGGCGAGTAAAGCAAGCCTGAACATCGGTCCTGTTTCCTTGCCTGTTCGAGCCGTTCCCAACACCGAGGCCCGTTCGTCGGACCCAACATGACGCCTTTTGTTCGCCGGAAAAACCAGTAGAGTTCGACAGGGCTATTTGGAAAATCCTTACAATGCGCCTCGACCAATTCAGCGGCATCGTCGCCTTCGTCAAGGTTGCGGAGGCCAAAAGCTTCACCCGCGCCGCCGCCGAGCTCGGCGTCGCTCCGGCCTCGTTGAGCGAGGCGGTAAAGGGGCTCGAAGAGCGCCTGGGGGTGCGGCTGCTCAACCGGACGACCCGCAGCGTTGGCTTGACCGAAGCTGGCGCCCAATACCTCGACCATGTGCGTCCGGCAGCCGAAGACATCTGGGCGGCTGGTGCGGCACTGCGCGAAGCTCGCGACCGTCCCGCCGGCACGCTGCGCCTCAGCCTGCCCTGGATCGCCGCGCCGCTGCTGATAGAGCCACTGATGCGGCCGTTCATGGATGCTTATCCCGAAGTGCGGCTTAGTCTGATTTTCGACGACAGCTTCGTCGACATCGCCGCCGAGGGCTTCGATGCCGGCCTGCGCATCGGCGAACTTCTCGAGAGAGATATGATGGGCGCGTGCCTGGGCGGTCCCCTGCAGATGGTCGTGGTGGGCAGCCCCGATTATCTGGCGCGCAACGGCACACCGAAACGGCCGGCCGACCTCGCCGCCCATCGCTGCATCGCATTCGCTCTCACCCGCACGCGCGCGATTTCGCCCTGGGAGTTCACCGTGGATGGACGCGAAGTCGCATTCACGCCGGACGCATGTCTGGTCGTGAACACACTTCCGCTGTGCATTACCGCCGCCGCGCAAGGGCTGGGCCTCGCCTTCGCCGTCGAGGGCCTCGCCGCGCCGCTTCTCGCCTCAGGCGCGCTGGTCAAGGTGCTGGAGCCTTTCTGTCCAGCTTACGAGCCGCTTCACCTCTATTATCCCAGCCGTCGCCTCGTGCCGCCGAAGCTGCGTGCCTTCATCGACTTCGTGCGCGCGAATTCGCACAAGCTGCGGATCTGATGTGGCTTTTCGAGAACCCGGCCCCGTTCAGCCCCAGGCGCCGACCATCTGCCTGGTGGTTGCGTTGAGCCGGTTGAATGCGTTGATCAGGGCAATCTGGACGACCAGGGCGGCAAGCGCCTTTTCGTCATAGTGCCGGGCGGCTTCATCCCAGACCGCATCCGTTACCGCGTCTGGCCGGTCGGCCAACCGGGTTGCCGCCTCGGTCAGTGCCAGCGCGGCGCGTTCGGCGTCGGTGAAGTAGGGTGTCTCCCGCCATGCGGACACGGCAAAGATGCGCTCGTCCTTTTCGCCGGCCTTCTTCAATTCGCGCGCATGCATATCGACGCAGAAGCTGCATCCGTTGATCTGGCTGGCGCGCAAATGGACGAGCTTGCGCGTCACATAGGACAAGTCGGCAGTCTCCGTCGACTTGTCCAGCGCGAGCAGCGCCTGCAAGGCGCCGGGAATGAGCATCACCGGGTTTTTCAATCGTGCTTGCATAGTGGTCTCCTTCGGGCGTGTTTTTTCAAGCCCGGACGACGAACATCCGGGGTCTCGATATGTCTTGGTTCTGTCAGTTCGCCGGCCGCCGCGTCGCGGCAAGGCGAGCGCCGGGATCTTCAGCTTTGCGAGGCAGTCACCCGCTCAAGCCGCTCGAGAATGCGCGGCCAACCGCTTCCCATGCCGATGTAGCCGCGCTCGTCCTCGGACCGGAACCCGGAATGCTCCATGCGCACCCGCGTCGCTGTACCTTCGGGCGTCAACGACCATGTCACCACGGTCTTCAGACCGCTGTCGGATTCGGTGCCGTCGCCCCAGCTGTAGGCTAGCAGGCGTGGCGGCTCGATCTTCAGCACCTCGCAGTTCGTCACGCCGGACCAGCCAGGCACCGGCGTCGCGCGAAAGGTAAAGCGATGGCCTTGCTCAGGCGCAAAGTCGTTCTCCATCAGCCATTCGGCAACTAGATGCGGCACGGTCATTGCGCGCCATATCTTTTCAGCCGCATGCGGGATCAGACGCTCGACGACAATGGATTTGGTTTCGATTGTGGTTGCTTCAGTCATGACTTCGGACCCGTTGTTTGCGGTTTGGCTGGGCTATCAACAACGCGCTCTCCATGAGAACCAATAACCCACCAGCTATGAGTTACGTATAACGCTTAAGTTATGAATGTGTCAAGCGGCGGAATGGCAGGCGCGCCCGCAAGCACATTGAGCCAACACTTCCGGCTTTCATCGCACCATGCCCGATGCTACCGCTGGCCAGCTGAAATCATCGACGGATCGCCCATGACCGAGACCGAACGCCCTCGCCTCCCGCTGATCGAGATCTGCGTCGAAGGCATAGACGGCCTGCTGGCCGCGCAAGCCGCCGGCGCCGACCGTGTCGAGCTCTGTGCCAGCCTGATCGAAGGCGGCATCACACCGAGCTTCGGCACGGTGCGCACGGCGCTCGAGCTGGCGACGATCCCGTTCCACGTCATCGTGCGGCCGCGCGGCGGCGATTTTCTCTATGGCGAAGCCGAATATCGTTCGATGCTCGCCGATGTCGGCGCGCTTGCCGAGCTCGGCGTCGCCGGTGTCGTCGTCGGTTGCCTCGCTGCCGAGGGCACTATCGACGAACAGCGCATGAGCGAATTGGTTAAGGCGGCGGGACGCTTGAACGTCACCTGCCACCGCGCCTTCGACATGACCCGCGACCCGACAGAGGCGCTGGAGACGCTGATCCGCTGCAAGGTCGGCCGCGTGCTGACCAGCGGCCAGCGCGACACGGCGCTCGAGGGCGCTGACCTGCTCGCCGATCTTGTCAGGCAGGCCGGCGACCGCATCATCATCCTCGGCTGCGGCGGGCTTGATCCCGAGAACATTGGCAAGGTGCGGAGGAAAACCGGGTTGAGCGAAATGCACTTCGCCGCGCTCAAGGACGTGCCGAGCGCCATGCGTTACCGCAACCCAAGGGTCGGCATGGGCGGCACCGACCTCGACCGCGAATACCGCAACACCTTGACCGATGAGGCGATGGTGGCGGCGACCATCGCAGCCGCCCGGCTGTGATCCTGGAAGATCGAACAACATGATCGAAGTGCGTTTGCCGATCGAACGGGTCTCGCCGCGTGATGAGTCCGCAATCCTCGCGCTCAACAACGAGCATGCCGCCGAATTGTCGTGGCTCGAACCCGAGCGCCTGTCCTTCCTGCTCGGCGAAGCGTTTTACACGCGCCGCATCGGCAGGCTCGAAGCCTTCATCATGACCTTCGACCAGGACGCCAGCTACGACAGCCCGAACTTCGTGTGGTTTCGCCAGCGTTACCCGCGGTTCGTCTATGTCGATCGCGTCGTGGTCGCCGCCGCAGCGCGCGGGCGCGGCCATGCCCGCCGGCTGTATGAGGATCTGTTCGAGCAGGCGTCACGCGCCGGCCAGGCGATCGTCACCTGCGAAGTCAATGCCGAGCCACCCAATCCGGCTTCGGACGCCTTCCATGCCGCACTCGGCTTTGCGGAAGTGGGCGACGCGGTAATCCAAGGCGGCAGGAAAGTCGTGCGGTATTATGCAAGACGGATCGCCGGCTGAACGGCGGGCGCCGTTCGCCCTACCAATTGCGGTTCAGCCAGGAGCGGGCCGGCTTTTCGATGATGTAGTAGCTGCACAGCGCGCAAGCGAACGCCGCCGCAAGCATCAACCACGGCGAACTGCCTTTTATGTCGACGAATTGATAAAAGGGCTGCTGCCAAAGATATAGAGCGAATACGACCACAGCCCCAGCATCGTCATCGGCAGGGACGATAGAAACCCGGTCAGATACCGGCTGCTGAAGTCGAGCAAATTGACGGCGAGCGCCAGCAGCGGCACCGCGACCAGATAGTGGATGGGGGTTGGCACGGCAGCCATGAAAACGAGCACAGCCACGACTGTGGCCGCGAGGGCAACATGCGGCCCCTTGAGCAGCGCCGGCAGCCTGTCGTCGGCCTTGAGCAGGCATAACACCGCCGACAGCAGGATCGAGGCGATGTGCACGTCGGTGCGCCAATAGGTGCCCTCGTAGCCTATTGCGAGCACCCAGTAGGAGATGGCGCCGTTTGCCATGGCCAGCACCGACAATGCGCCGAGCAACATGATGACCCGGGACCGCCCCGAGACGACAACGCTGATCAGCGCCAGGATGATATAGGCGTGCTCTTCGACGCAGAGCGACCAGATATGGTCGAGCGCGCCGGCGCGGGTGACGAGAATTCCGGCATAGTTGTAGGTGAACGTCAGCGCCGTCAGCGCCGCCTTCCATTTGAAGGCGATGAATGTGCCGGACAAGGCAACCATCACGGCGACGACAAAAATCAGCAGTGCCGGGTAGATGCGGGAGAACCGGCGCTTGAAGAATTTCTTCAGCGGATAATATTCGACAAACAGGATCTCGGCCATCAGCCGGCCGCTGAGCACGAAGAAGAATTCGACGCCCAGGACGCCGAGATTAATGCCGGGAACGGGGAAGAAATGGCCGATCAGCACCAGCGCGATCGACAGGCCGCGCCAGCCGTCGAGATAGGCAAGCCTGGTTCTTGCCGAGCTATCGGCGACAGGCCTGGACACGACAAGACGCGTCGCGGAGATGTCCGTCATGCCGGTCCCTTCATTGAACCTGCGAAAGGCGGGCTGGAGGCCGCATTCCTCCAGCTATATTGCAGCGCACCAGAACCTTGTGCAAGTGCGAGATAACGACACGCCCGAAGTACAGGACGGACCGAAAGGGGCTGTCACGTCCGTTCCCCGAAACCAACGGTCGACAGTCTCAGGCGTTGGCGGCAGGCGCTTCGCGCCGTGGCCGGCTTATTCCCAAATGGTACATTGCCATCTGGCCGGCAGAGCAAAATGTACCGGCGATTTCCGCGGCACCGTGCGGCAGGCCTAGCCTTTGCGCGATGCAATGCCTTGCCCGACCGGCCAAATCGGTCGAATGTGCCGGCGACATATCCACTGAAACAGAGACAGTGCATGACCGGCTTCGTCCTTCCTTTGCCCGCAACCCCGTCGGTGGCCGTGGCCGGCTCGCCGGAGCGTTTTGCGGTGCGCCGGATCTTCTGCGTTGGCCGCAACTACGCAGCCCATGCCCGCGAGCTCGGCAATGACGAGCGCGACCCTCCCTTCTTCTTCACCAAACCAGGCGACGCAGTGGTCGACTCGGTGGTCGGTTCGGGCACCACGATCCCCTACCCGCCGCTGACCCAAAACCTGCATCACGAAATCGAGCTGGTCGTCGCGATCGGCAGAGCCGGCTTTCGCATCCCGCGCGAGCGGGCGCTGGACCATGTCTGGGGCTACGGCGTCGGCGTCGACCTGACTCGCCGCGACCTTCAGGACGAGGCGAAAAAGGCGGCAAGGCCGTGGGACTGGTCGAAAGCCTTCGACCGTTCAGCGCCCTGCGGCCCGCTGGTTCCGGCGCAAAAATCCGGTCATCCCGACAAGGGCCGCATCTGGCTCGCGGTCGACGGCGAGATCAGGCAGGACGGCGACCTCGCCGAATTGATCTGGCCGGTTCCCGACATCGTCTCGATTTGCAGCGAGGCGGTAGAACTCCGGCCAGGCGACCTGATCTTCACCGGAACACCGGCTGGCGTCGGCGCCGTCGGGCCGGGCGAAAAGATCACCGGTGGCGTCGACGGCATCGGCGAAATCGAACTGACCATCGGCCAACCAATCCGATGAGCGACATCGTCCTCCATAACTATTACCGCTCCTCGACCTCTTACCGGGTGCGGATCGCGCTGGAGATGAAGGGCCTGTCCTACGACTACGTGCCGCATCATTTGCGCCACGGCGAGCATCTCGAACCCGCCTACCTCGCGGTCAATCCGCAAGGGCTGGTGCCGGCACTGGTCCTGGACGACGGCACGCTGCTGACGCAATCGCTGGCGATCATCGAATATTTCGACGAGACCACGCCTGAGCCGCCGCTGCTGCCCAAGGATGCGCCGGGCCGCGCCCGCGTCAGGATGCTGGCGCAGATGATCGCCTGCGACATCCATCCGGTGAACAATCTGCGCGTGCTGACCTCGCTGCGCACACTGTTCGGCGCCGGCGACCAGGATGTCGTCAACTGGTTCCGGCACTGGGTCAACGAAGGCTTCCAGCCGCTTGAAAAGATTCTGGCTTCCTCGCCCGAGACCAAGACATTCTGCCATGGCGACACGCCGGGGCTGGCCGATATCTGCCTCGTCGCACAGGTCACCAGCAATGCCCGTTTCGGCGTCGACATGACGCCCTATCCGATCATCGCGCGCATCAATGCCGCCTGCATGGCGCTGCCGGCGTTCCAGAAGGCCGCGCCTGAGAACCAGATCGATGCCGAATAGACCGCAAATTGCATGAAGTCATGAGGAACTGCCGATGAAAGCCGTCGTCTTCGAAAAGTTCGGCGAAACGCCAACGATCCAGACCGTTCCCGATCCGGAGCCGGCACCGGAAGGCGTCGTCATCAAGGTGGAGGCGACCGGCCTCTGCCGCAGCGACTGGCATGGCTGGATGGGCCACGACGACGGCATCCGCCTGCCGCATGTGCCGGGCCACGAACTGGCCGGCGTCGTGGTCTCCGCAGGCAACCAGGTGACCCGCTGGAAGGGCGGCGAGCGCGTCACCGTGCCGTTTGCCGTCGGCTGCGGCCGCTGCTTCGAATGCACGTCGGGCAACCACCAGGTGTGCGAACATCAGTTCCAGCCCGGCTTCAGCGCCTGGGGTTCGTTCGCCGAATATGTCGCCATCGACCATGCCGACACCAATCTCGTGCGCTTGCCCGACGAGATGGAATTCGCCACCGCCGCCAGCCTCGGCTGCCGGTTTGTCACCTCGTTCCGCGCCATCGTCGACCAGGGCCGGGTGACGCCCGGCGAATGGGTGGCGGTGCACGGCTGCGGCGGCGTCGGCCTGTCGGCGATCATGATCGCCAGCGCCATGGGCGCCAATGTCGTCGCCATCGACCTCACCGACGAGAAGCTGGACTTTGCCAAAAAGATCGGCGCGGTGGCGACGATCAACGCGGCAAAGACGCCGAACGTGGTCAAGGCGGTCAAGCAGATCACCAATGGCGGCGCGCACATGTCGATGGACGCGCTCGGCCACCCCAGTACCTCGTTCAACTCGATCGCCAACCTGCGCCGCCGCGGCCGCCACGTGCAGGTCGGCCTGATGCTCGGCGACCATGCCAGGCCGCAGATACCGATGGACAAGGTGATCGCATTCGAGCTCGAAATCCGCGGCAGCCACGGCATGCAGGCCTTCCGCTACCAGGCGATGATGGAGATGATCCGCACCGGCAAGCTGAAACCCGAACTGCTGATCGGCAAGAAGATCAGCCTCGAAGAGGCGCCGGCCGCATTGATGGCGATGGGCGGCTTCGAAGGCATAGGCATCGGCGTGGTGACCAGATTCTAGATCACGCCCTGAGTCTGGATCAGCGAAACGACGCGCAGACCCCCTGCACGCAGGCTCGCAGCCAGCGCTGCGCCGGATCGGCATCGAGCCGCGGATGCCACAGCATCGAAATGGTGACCTCCTCGATATCGACCGGCAACGGGAAGCTGTACATGCCCGTGCGCGCGCCCAGCGTGTGCCGTTCGGGGACGCTGGCGATCAGATCGGAGGCGCGCGCCATGGCGAGCGTG
The DNA here is from genome assembly GCF_040318155.1 of Mesorhizobium sp. M1307. Classification (NCBI taxonomy): domain Bacteria; kingdom Pseudomonadati; phylum Pseudomonadota; class Alphaproteobacteria; order Hyphomicrobiales; family Phyllobacteriaceae; genus Mesorhizobium; species Mesorhizobium sp. M1307. The sequence goes on from NZ_JAMYLR010000035.1 coordinate 22,029, forward strand.
GCCGAGAAGCTGGAAACCATGCACACGATCGTCCGCTGGAGACCGAGCTGTTTCAAGGCCTCGTCGATCGGGCCCTTTTCGCGGCCACGCCGCGAAACGCTGATGTGGCGGCCGGCAGCATAGCGTTCCGGCGTCATTGGGCCCTCGCCCAGCCTGTGACCCGTTCGCACCGCACCGATGAAGCGGTCGCGAAACAGCGCCTGAATGCGCATTTCAGGGCTCGTTTCACTGGCAACCCCGATTTCGAGATCAACCGCCGCGTCACGCAACGAGATGTCGTTCTTGTCGGATTTCGGCGCAAAACGCAGCCGTACGCCAGGTGCGTCCGCTTCGACACGGGTCAGAAGACGCGGTGCGAACTCCTCGACGAAACTTTCGTTGGCGCGCAGCGTGAAGACCTTGTCGAGAGCAGAGAGGTCGAGGAGCTTGGCCGGGCGCAGCAGCGCTTCCGCATCCTGAACGACTCGGCCTACCTGTTGCTGCAATTCGAGCGCGCGCGGCGTCGCAACCAGGCCACGGCCGGCCCGGACCAACAATGGGTCGCCTGTCGCCTGGCGCAACCGCGCCAACGTCCGGCTCATCGCCGAGGGACTGAGGCGCAGCCGCCCGGCCGCGCGCGCCACACTGCCCTCGCTCAGCAGCACATCGAGGGCGACAAGCAGATTGAGATCTGGCGACGACATGGAAGGACCGTAGCACAGCTCGGCCGCGATGTGGCGTTTCATGCACGAATAAGATGCAAATACTGCGCCTTCCGCCACATCATGCGAGGGAATAGCGTCCGACAGCTCCGATTGGGGGCTGCCGGCAAAGGAGTTCACCTTGGCATCGACCGCTGAAAAGACCTGGGACGAAGTTGCCCCGGTGAGCGCACGCTCGACCCGATGGGCATTGGCAAGCCTGTCGCTTTCAACGCTGCTGTCGTCGCTCGCCACCAGCATCGCCAGCGTCGGGCTGCCATCGCTGATGCAGGCATTCGGCGCATCGTTCCAGCTCGTGCAATGGGTCGTCCTGGCCTATCTGCTCGCCATCACCACCTTGATCGTCAGCGTCGGGCGGCTCGCCGACATAGTCGGCCGCCGCCCGCTATTGCTCGGCGGCATCGCCCTGTTCACCTTCGCATCGGTGCTTTGCGGGCTCGCGCCGACGCTCTGGCTGCTGATTGCCGCACGGGCGGCACAGGGGCTCGGCGCGGCCGTCATGATGGCTCTGACGCTGGCCTTTGTCGCCGACGCAGTTCCCCGGGATAAAACCGGCAGCGCCATGGGCCTGCTCGGCGCCATGTCGGCGATCGGCACCACGCTTGGCCCCTCCCTTGGCGGACTGTTGATTGCCGGCCTCGGCTGGCGCGCGATCTTCCTCATCAATCTGCCGTTGGGGGTGCTGGCCTTTGCGCTTGCCTGGCGCTTCCTGCCGGCCGGAAAAAAGACGCCAGGTCGGCGCGGTTTCGACGGGATCGGCACGGCTTTGCTCGCGCTGACGCTAGCCGCCTATGCGCTCGCCATGACCCTTGGGCGTGGCAGTTTTGGTTCTCTCAATGTCGGCTTGCTGATTGCCGCAACCGTGGCTGGCCTGCTGTTTGTCGTTGCGCAGACAAGGGTCCAGAACCCTTTGATTCAACCTGCGAGGTTCCGCGACCAGGCGTTGAACGCAAGCCTCGCCATGAACCTGATCGTCGCCACGGTGATGATGGCGACGCTGGTGGTCGCACCATTCTATCTGTCGCGCGCGCTCGGGCTGAACGCAGCCATGGTCGGGCTGGTTCTGTCGACCGGCCCTCTGGTTACCGCATTGGCGGCGCTGCCGGCCGGACGCCTGGTCGATCGTTTCGGGGCGAACCGGATCATGATCGTCGGCCTGTTCGATCTCGCTATTGGCACCTTTGCTCTGTCGCGGGCGGAATTCGGTATTGCCGGCTATGCCGTACCAATCATCATCGTCTGCACCGGCTACAGCCTGTTTCAGACCTCCAACAATTCGGCCGTGATGACCGGCGTCGCATCCGACCAGCGTGGCGTCGTCTCCGGCCTGCTCAATCTGTCGCGCAATCTCGGCCTGATCACCGGTGCGTCGGTGATGGGCGCGGTGTTCGCCTTCGCATCGGCTGGGGAAGGCACTGGCTTGGCAGTGTTGGCACCTGCGGCAGCGGCACGAGGGATGCAGGTCACTTTCCAGGTGGCGACGGGCCTGGTGCTGATGGCGCTGATCCTTGCGGTATTTTCAGCCCGCGCCACTGCCGGGCGAACAGATATCATTGCCAAGCATCCTTGAGGATTCCACCCGGTTCGCATGCAACTCCGGCAGCCGGCGCACCTATCTCGCATATCTCTTGGCACCGACGACGCAAAGCACGACGGCGGCGGTGACGGCGATCATGGCGGGACTGACCTGCTCATGCAGCAGCGCTGCCGCCAGCCCGAGGCCGAAGAAGGGCTGCAGCAGTTGCAACTGCCCGACGGCGGCGATGCCGCCTTGCGCCAGGCCGCGATACCAGAACACGAAACCGATCAGCATGCTGAACAGCGAAACATAGGCCAAGCCGATCCAGGCGCCCCTGCCGGCACTTTCGAGCGACGGCGGCAAAGTGATGAACGTCAGCGCCAGCATGAGGGGCAGCGACAGCACCAGCGCCCACGAAATCACCTGCCAACCGCCGAGTTTGCGCGACAGCGCCGCTCCTTCGGCATAGCCCAATCCGCACACGATGATGGCGGCCAGCATCAAGATGTCGCCGAGCGGCGAGACCGACAGGCCTTGGGTGACTGCGAAACCGGCGACAAGGGCGCTGCCGAGGCACGAGAACAGCCAGAACGCCGGCTTCGGGCGATCGCCGCCTCGAACCACGCCGAAGATCGCGGTCGCCAACGGCAACAGGCCGACGAAGATGATGGAGTGAGCCGACGTGATGTGCTTGAGCGCCAGCGCCGTCAGCAGGGGAAAGCCGACCACGACGCCAAGCGCCACGATCGCCAGCGGGAACAGATCTCGCCGCTCCGGACGCTTCTGACGAAAAACGAGTAGAAGCGCCAGGCCGAGGATGCCCGCTGAAGCCGCACGGGCGACCGTTACGAATACCGGATCGAAATCCATCACCGCCACGCGCGTCGCCGGAAGCGAACCGCTGAAGATCAGCACGCCTATGAACCCGTTGACCCAGCCACTCGCCGCCCAACCACTCGCCGCCCAACTACTCGCCGCCCAACTACTCATCGCCTTGTTCATCGATGCCCCGCTGATTTCGCCCTCTATCGGGCCGGGCGTCTGGCTCCGCCAGAGACAATCAGGTACAGTTTGACAAAACCGTCATGGTAGGCTGAGCAGTACGGATGGACGAACTGACGACAACAGATGAGGGCAGCCGGACGCTTGTCGAAAGCGTCATGGCGACGATCAGGCACAGGATCGCCGCGCGCAGCCTCACACCGGGAACGCGGCTGCCTTCGATCCGGGCGTTCGCGAAGGCCATGCAGGTTTCCAAATCCACCGTGGTCGAAGCCTATGAGCGTCTTGCGGCGGAAGGCATGATCCGCTCGCGGCCGGGCTCGGGTTTCTATGCCGCCGGACCGTTGGCTCCGTTGTCGCTGGCCGAGATCGGCCCCAGGCTTGACCGTGCCGTCGACCCGCTCTGGGTCTCGCGCCAATCGCTGGAAGCGGGCGACGGCGTCCTGAAACCAGGTTGCGGCTGGCTGCCGGCAACATGGATGCCCGAGGCTGGATTGCGCCGCGCACTGCGGACGACGGCCCGCGCCGACGACGCCGCTCTGACCGACTACGGCACGCCGCTCGGCTTGCCGGCGCTACGCCATCTGCTGGCGCGGCGCATGGCCGAGCACGGCATCGAAGCCTCTCCGGACCAGATCATGCTGACGGAATCGGGCACCCAGGCGATCGACCTGCTGTGCCGGTTCCTGCTCGAACCGGGTGACACGGTGTTGGTCGACGATCCCTGCTACTTCAACTTCCATGCCCTGTTGCGCGCCCATCGGGCCAAGGTGATCAGCGTCCCCTACACGCGCTCGGGTCCGGACATCGAGTTGTTCGCGCAAGCGCTGAACGAGCATCGGCCGCGCCTCTACATTACCAATTCGGCGCTTCACAATCCGACCGGCGCGATATTGTCGCCGGTCGTTGCCCATCGGGTGCTGAAGCTCGCCGACCCGTCGGGGCTGACGATCATCGAGGACGATATCTTCGCAGATTTCGAACACACACCGGCGCCCAGGTTGGCTGCCTTCGACGGCCTCAGCCGGGTCATTCATATCGGAAGCTTTTCCAAGACGCTGTCGGCATCGGTGCGCTGCGGCTTCATCGCCGCTCCTCGCGACTGGATGGAAGGATTGACCGATCTCAAGATCGCCACGTCGTTTGGCAGCGGTCGGCTTGCATCCGAACTGGTACTGACGCTGCTGAAGGACGGCCTCTATCGCAAGCACGTCGATCTGCTGCGCGCGCGGCTCTCGCGCGCCATGGAAGAAACCGGCACCCGCCTCAGGGCGATCGGCATCGTGCCATGGATAGATCAGCCCGCCGGCATGTTTTTATGGTGCAGGCTGCCGGAGGGGATAGATGCCGCGGATGTCGCCCGCCATGCCCTGTCGGCTAATGTCGTGCTTGCGCCCGGCAATGCGTTCAGCCTGTCCCGGTCGGCCAGCCGTTACATGCGCTTCAATGTCGCCCAATCGGGAGACGACCGGGTTTTCAGGGCGCTTGAAGAGGCGATGTCGCGTTGATTGCGCTGCCGCAAAACTGAGGCTGAACTCTCAGGTGCCGGCCCGCTTGCGGCGTGCGTAAAGCATGACGAGCGTCTCGGCGGTGAGCGCCGGCCTCTGCTCGCCTTCGATCTCGACCGTATTGGCGGCCTTCATTAGATATTGCCCCGGACCTTTGTCTTCCATCGACAACAGCGTGGTGCGCAGCCTGATTCGCGAGCCGACCCTGACCGGCGCCACGAAACGCACTTTGTCGAAACCGTAGTTGAAGGCGGCCTGCGTGTTTTCGGGGACGATGCCCATCTCGAGCGCCAGCGCGCCGATGATCGACAGGGTCAGATAGCCATGCGCGATCGTGGTGCGGAACGGGCTTTGCCGCTTCGCCCGCTCGGGATCGACATGGATCCATTGATGATCGCCCGTGCATTCGGCAAACTGGTCGATGCGGTGCTGATCGACCAGCGTCCAGTCCGAAACGCCCAACTCCTGCCCGGCCATCGCCCTGAGTTGCTCGAAGGTCGGCGGCGTCCTCGGCCGTATCTGCGTCATTCCTGCTTTCCCGATCGCTTGCCTGTTCCGGACCACGACGGGCCGCCTCTGTCAATTCGCCAATGCGATTCCAGCCCATAATCTTCGGCCCTCGAACCGCCGGTCTTCGCCGCCGCCAAGTGTGCTGCCGGGGAACAGCTACCTCTTGTCGTGGCCGGCGCGGATTTCCTCCATCGCCTCCTTGATGCGGCTGCGCAGGATTTCGATCGATTCGGTGCCGGACGCCCTCGCCAGTTCGGCCATCTCGCCGGCATTCTTCAGCGCGGTCTCGAAGAATTTCCTGGCGAACGCCGCCTGCTTCTGCATCATTTCCTGCGGATTGCCGGGCGCTCTGTAGCTTTGTGCCATGTCGGTGATTTCGCGCAGCGTGTCCTGCAGCATCTCGCGTTGCCTTGACAACAGCGCCGAGGCTCCAGCGGCGCTCGCCCGTGCCGACTTCTCCAGCGCTTCCAGGTTCTTGGCGTGGTGGGCGAGGATCGCCTCGACATCGACATTCGACAGCTTCAGGTCGCGGCCGAATTTGCCGAACATGTCGATGAAGGACTCGGACTCCGGTCGTTTTGCCATGCTGGTTCTCTCCCCCTGTTGCCGTGAACCCCGCCACTGCACGGAAGATAGTGCAGCGAAGCTCAGCGGTCCATTCGGACGAGTCAGCCGACAAGAAACAGCCGTTCGGCAGTGTAGAGCACGAGCCCGGCAAGGCCACCGATGATCATGCCGTTGAAGCGGATATATTGCAGGTCCTTGCCGATGTTCATTTCTATAAGCCTTGTCAGTTGCGCGAGGTCCCAGCGCTTGACCTGGTCGGCGATGAACTTCGACACGCCGCTCTTCTGGCTTTCGACGAAGGACGCCAGCGCCACGATGAAGCCCTGGTTCATGTCGGCCCTGATCTGCGCGTCGTCGGCAAGATGGCGGCCGACCTCGACGAACATGGTGGCGAGATGGTCGCGGATCATCGAATTCGGCGCCTTGGCGTCCTGTTCGATGAACAGCCGCAGGCTGTCCCACATATCGCCGGCCAGCGCGCTGAGCTCTGGCCGGGCAAGGAAATCGCGCTTCAGCTTTTCGGCGCGCCTGGCATATTGTTTGGATGTCCTCAGCCGCTCGACGAAGGTTTCGACGAAAAGGTCGAATTCGGCTCGCATCGGATGGTGCGGATCGGCGCGTACCTCATCGAGCAGCGAGCCGGCCGACGCAATGATCTTCTTCAACAGATAGGCGTCGGCGCGAAACAGGTTGAACAGCGACGGCAGTTCCTCGCGGATCTTCTCGCGCATCGTCGCCAGCGCCTGCTCGTCGCTCAGGAAGCGGCCGACCACCTTGGTGAACTCGTCGAATAATTTCTGGTGGCGGCGATCGTCGGTCAGCGCCGACAGCAGCTCGGCGGCGAGCGGCGCCAGCGGCACCTTTTCGATCTGCTCCAGCATGCGGCTGGTGACGAAGCTGCGCAGTCCGGATTGCTCGACCGCCGCCAGCGCCTGCGGCACCAGCCGGCCGACGAAGCGCGATAAATCGGCGGCGCGGTTCGGGTCGGCCAGCCAGTCCGCGACCAGCGCCGAAAAGTCGACCTCGGCGAGCTTTTCGCGCACCGGTTCCGGCGCCAGGAAATTCACCTCGATGAAGCGGCCGAGATTGTCGGCGATGCGATTCTGGTTGTCCGGGATGATGGCCGTATGCGGGATCGGCAGGCCAAGTGGCCGCCGAAACAGCGCCACCACCGCATACCAGTCGGCCAGCCCGCCGATCGTCGCCGCCTCGGCGAAAGCGGCGACGAAGCCCAACCACGCATGCCGGCTCTCGAGCGATTTCGCCACCGCAAAGACCAGCACGCAAAACGCAAGTGCTGCGGCGGCGACGAACTTGGTGCGCCTGAGCGCCGAAAGCTTGGCGTCGGCATCGGCGTCGAACCGGACGGACGCGACGGATGCAAATGCCGGGGCTGGTCGTGACATGATGGGCCGCTCCTGATCGTGTATGCGAACTTATCTAGTGTCGCCTGCCCCAGAAAGCGCGCCGCTGGTTCCGGTGCGCGCAATCGTGCACGCAAACTTGACGCCGGAATTCATCTATTATGCAGCGCCAGTCTGGAATTGTTCCAAACTATAGGCCATATTGACGCCAACCACTGTTATGTGAGGACACAATGCGGCTTACCCGTCAGACCAACTACGCCATGCGCATTCTGATGTATTGCGCCGCCAACACCGAGCGGTTGAGCCGCATCCCCGAGATCGCCGCCGCCTATTCGGTATCGGAACTTTTCCTGTTCAAGATCCTGCAGCCGCTGGTCGAAAACGGCCTGATCGAAACGGTGCGCGGCAGGAATGGCGGCGTCAGGCTCGGCCGCGCGGCCGAATCAATCAGCCTGTTCGATGTCGTGCGGGTAACGGAGGAAAGCTTTGCCATGGCCGAGTGCTTCGAGAACGACGCCGCCGAATGTCCGCTGGTCGACAGCTGCGCGCTGAATTCGGCATTGCGCGAAGCGCTCAACGCCTTCTTCGCCGTGCTGTCGCGCTACACGATCGCCGATCTGGTGGCGGCGCGCCCGAATGTGCGGCACCTGCTCGGCATCGACATGCTGGTGCAAAGGGCGCCGGCCGCCTGATTTTTGGTCGCATCTCAGTTGGTGAGGTCTGTTGAGATTCAGGTCAGGCCGAGCCGAAAATGGTGGGTTCCGAGAACCGGAACGGAGCGTACGTTTGGGTACGTGAGTACCGGCCTGCGCCGGCCATAGCCTTAACTGCCGCACCTCTCATGAATGCTTCGGCCGGCGAAGGCCGGAAGCGCAGGAAACCGCCATTTGCAGGCCGGCATCACCTGAATATCAACAGACCGACTGCGGCAATACGAACGGCATGTTTGCCGCCGGCAACACACCGACCTTCAGCCGGCAATCGAAGACCTTTTCGATCAGCTCGTCGCTGAGCACCTGTTGCGGCGAACCTGTAGCGGCGAGCCTGCCGCGATGCATGACGAAAATCCGGTCGGCATACATCGCCGTCAAATTGAGGTCGTGCAGGATGGCGACCACGCCGCCTCCCCGTCTGGCGAAATCGCGCGCGATGTCCATGATGATCAGCTGGTGCTTGATATCGAGGCTGGACACCGGCTCATCGAGGAACAAATAGCGCGGCTTGCCATCGAGCACCGGCGCCCAGACCTGGCAGAGTACGCGGGCAAGCTGCACGCGCTGCTGCTCGCCGCCGGACAGCTCCTGGTAGAAGCGGCCGGCAAAACCGTCGAGGTCGACGCGAGCCAGCGCCCGTTCGGGCAGGCGCTGGTCCTCGCCGGGCAACGCGCCGGAGCGCCCGCCGACCAGGCCTAGCCTGACGATCTCACGCACGGTGAACGGAAACGACAGCGTCGTCGCCTGCGGCAGCACCGCACGGACCGTCGCCGCATCGACCGGCTTCATCGCCGATAGATTGCGGCCGTTGACGGTGACCTCTCCCGAATAGCCAAGATCGCCGGACAGTGCTCGGAGGAAGGTCGTCTTGCCCGAACCGTTGGGGCCGACGATGGCCGCGATTTCGCCCGGCCGCGCCTCGAAATCGACATTGGCGACAATGCGCTTGCAGCCGATCGCCACCGAGACATCCCGCGCTTCGATCATAAGCAAACTTTCACAGGTCAATGACGCCGCGCTTGCGCAGCAGGATCCACAGGAAGAACGGCGCACCGGCGACCGCGGTGACGATCCCAATCGGCAATTCGGCCGGGGCAACGATGGTGCGGGCAACGGCGTCTCCCAACAGCAGCAGCGCCGCACCAAGCAGGGCCGATGCCGGCAGCAGGTAACGGTTGTCGGGGCCGATCAGCAGACGCAGCAGATGCGGCACGACGATGCCGACGAAGCCGATTCCGCCGCTGACCGCGACGGAGGCGCCGACCGCTGCTGAGACGCCGACAATCGCGGTGTATTTCAGCCGCTGAACCGGAATGCCGAGATGGCCGGCCGTGGCCTCGCCGAGCGCCAGCGCGTTGAGGCCGCGCGCCAGGAACGGCATTGCCGCCAACGCCAGCACGATGACCGGCCCGACCGAGCCGATCTTCTGCCAGGTTGCGCCGCCCAGCGAACCGAGCTGCCAGAAGGTCAGGTCGCGCAATTGCCGATCGTCGGCCATGAAGATCAGGATGCCGGTCAGCGCCATGGCAAGCGCCGCCAGCGCGATGCCGGCGAGCAGCATGGTGGCGACCGAGGTCCGGCCTTGCCGTGTCGCGACCCGATAGAGCAGCAATGTCGTAGCCAGCCCGCCGCAGAACGCAGCCAGCGGCAAAGCCATCGTGCCGAGCGCCGTAGTCAGCGGCGCCAGCATGGTCGAGCCAAGCACGATGACGGCGACCGCACCGAGGCTCGATCCCGCCGAAACGCCGATCAGGCCGGGGTCGGCCAGCGGATTGCGGAACAACCCCTGCATGACGGCACCGGAGACTGCAAGCGATGCGCCGATCAGCACGCCCAGAACAACGCGCGGCAGACGGATGTCATGGATGATCAGGCGGTCGCGGGCGCTCAACGCCGCGTCGCCGGGCAACGCGCCGAACAGCCAGTTGTGCATGACGCCAATGGCCGAGGCATCGGACGCGCCGGAGGTCAGCGACAACAGCACGGCGATAACCAGCCCGACGCAGAGCAGCACGATGACGAGGCGGGCACGCCGCGAACGGTCACCTGCCGTCGCCATAATGCCCGCCGTACCGGCGATCGAATGTTCGGCCATCGCGCTCAATCCGCGACCTGGCTGCCATAGAGCGAGACGGCGAGATCGTGGATGGCCTCGGCCGTGCGCGGACCGAAGCCGAGCAGGTAGCCGCCGTCCATGCGGATCAGCCTGCGGGCTGCACCCGCCGGCGTCGAAGCCACGGCAGGGTTCGAAAACAATTCGTCATCCGCGGTGGCCGGTCCGGCATTGTTCATCATCAGGATCACGTCGGGCCTGGCGGTGATGACTGCCTCGTCCGACAATTGCTTGTAGCCGGCAAAGCCGTCGATGGCGTTGATGCCGCCCGAAAGCTTGATGATGCCCTCCGCGGCGGTGTCGCTGCCGGCGGCAAGCAGCTTGCCGCCCTGCATCGACAGCACGAACAGGATGCGCTTGCGATCCTTGATCGAGGCGGTCTGCTTTTCGGCTGCCTTCAGCCTGGCGTCTATCTGGGCCGCCAGCGCATCGGCCTTGGCCTCGGTGCCAAGCGCCTTGCCGACGATGTGGATCTTTTCGAGAATGCCTTGATTATCATAGCGCTCGGTCACCTCGATGAATGGGATGCTTGATTTCTTCAAGACGTCGACGGCTTCCTTCGGTCCGCTGCCGTGCAGGGCCAATATGCCCGACGGATTGACCGACAGCACACCCTCCGGCGACAGCTGGCGCATGTAGCCGACATCAGGCAGTTCCGCCGCCGCTTGCGGATAGCGGCTGGTCGAATCGCGCGCGACAAGACGATCCTGTTCACCGAGCGCATAGACGATCTCGGTGATCGAGCCGCCGATGGCAACGATCCTCGAGCGGTCGGCGAAAGTCGCGATGCCCTCGGCGGCTTGAGCCGGCATCAGCGCGGCGAACGCCAGGAAAACAGCCGCCGCAGGACCAGGCGCCGACCTGGAGACCGATGCCAGCCTGGAGAAAAGAACCATCGTCGTTTTCCTCAGGCTGCGGTCGGGCTTGGGATACGCGGCAGGTTTTCGGCCAGAAAGCGCCAGTCTTCGCGCTCGCTTTCGCCTTCATGCCGCTTACCGAAGAACTGGATGATCATCTTGCCGTCGGCGCCATAGATTTCGAGCGACGTGACATGGCCGTCCTTGGTCGGCTTGCGCACGGCCCAGACCTCATCGATGTGGTCGGTCCGCAGGTGCAGATGGAAGTTCTGGTCGAGCACGTTGAGCCATGGTCCCATCGGCTTGATCGAGGCGACCGGGCCGGAATGGATCTGGATGCAGCCGCGATTGCCGACAAAGCACATGATCGGCATGGCGCCGGCAGCGGCGTGGTTGAACATGGCGTTCACCGCATCCTTGTCGACCAGCCAGGCGTAGTCCTGGCCGACCATGCGCACCGCCTGTCGGCGGCTGATCTTCAGTGTCTTCAGCATGCCGAAGAACTGATGCACGTCGGTCAGCTGGCTCCAGCGGTCGCGCAGATCGTCGATGCTCGCCGGGTTGTCCGCAGTCTCGGTCTCGTCGGCCGTGCCCGCTGAAATCGCCACCGTCGGCTCCTGGTTCGGCGATTCCAGCCCGGCCACCAGTTTCTGATAGGCGTAAAGGTTGGAGGCTGGCCTGAGATGCACCTTGTGTACCGCCTCGCCTGCGGTATCGAAGAACTGCAGGCTGCGGCGGATGTCGGCGCCATCGCGCTTTTCCACGGCAAAGCCGTGCGCCCAGACTTTTGGGAAAATGCGCAGGTCGATATTCTCACCGAGCACCATGGCATTGTGATTGCCGGTGACGACCTTGTCGTAGACGCCGATCTTCTCGTGCACCGCGCTTTCGTTGCGGGTCAGCGCCATCACCTCACCGACAGCTTCGAGGCCAGTCAAAAGGTCGTTGACACGCGGCTCGACGCGCACGACGCCGTCGCCGCAATGCGCGGCGACCAGTTCGGCCTCCGAAATACCGAGCTGGGCGGCGAGGTCGCGCTCGCGCATTTTCGGATTGTCTGCCCGTGCCCGCCGGATCTCGTGTGGGGCGGGTTTTACGCGCTGGTCCATTTCTACCACCTACTTGTTGAGGATGAGCTTGCCCTGCCGGGTGATCTTCAGCCGGTACAGCGCACCATGATGCTCGATGCCGATCTCGTGCTCGCCCTGGAACAGCGTGTTGCTGGACAGCGTTCTCACGGCCGATTGGATCCGGTCGAAACGGACGGAATTTTCGTCGGAACGGCGGACGCGATAGCGAAAGTCGCTGGGATTGTGCGTGTTCATTGGTTCGATCCCTTTTCCTGTGCCGGGCATCTGGCTCGGCGCCTGCGTGAAATGCCGATTCAATTCTTGACTCGAATAATCATGTTATCTAGCAGTGCAATACCGGAGTAAAGAGTCAACATTTAAGACGCCGGACACGATGAAAAATGCCAGCGAGCCCCAGGCCAGCCAGCATCGAACATGGATTCTTGGAGTTGCAGCATGGGGTTGGCGAATTGGGGACGGCTGGCGGGCAGCGGCCTGACACATTGTTCTATGACAAGCAAAATGGCCGCGTTGCTGGCCGGCGCGGCGGCGATCCCGCTGCTCGCCACACCGGCCGGCGCCCAGCAGGCCGCCCAACCGGCAGCCGACCAGCAGCAGACTGACCCGTCTCAACAGCCCGAAAAGGTAAAGCCGGCCCCGGCGGGTACCACACTGCTCGACAAGATCCTGATCCTCAGCCGTACTGGCGAGACGGCGATCGAGTCGCTTGCTTCAGCCAGCCATGTCGACGAGGAACAGCTCGAGCGCCGCATGGCGACGACGCCCAACGAAATGCTGTTCGGTGTGCCGGGTGTCGCCGTCCAGGCCGACGCAAGGCGTGTCAGTTCCAGCATCAACATCCGCGGCCTGCAGGATTTCGGCCGCGTCTCCGTCATCGTCGACGGCGCCCGCCAGAATTTCCAGCGCTCGGATCACGGTACGCAATCGACCTTCTACATCGATCCCGAATTGATCAAATCCGTCGATGTGATCCGCGGCCCGGTCGCCAACACCTATGGCTCCGGGGCGATCGGCGGCGTCGTATTTTTCGACACCAAGGATGCACAGGATTTCCTCAAGCCGGACGAGACCTGGGCGGTATCCGCAACTGGGCGCTACGAAACCAACGGCGAAGGCTGGACCACCAGCGCCACCGGCGCCTATCGGATCAACGAGAACTGGGACGTGCTCGGCAATATCGTCTACCGCGACTATGACGACTACAAGCATGGCGGCGGCGACGCTGTAGCGGGCACCGGCTTCGATGTCTTGAGCGGCCTCCTCAAGACGACCATCCGCCCCAGCGAAAACAGCGAGCTGAAGCTCGGTTGGATCGGCTCGAACGACGGATGGACCGAGACCAGCGGCAGCGCGCCGGTGAACGACGCCGACCTGAAGGCGAATACCTTCACGGCCCGCTACAACATCACCGACGAAGACAAGAGCTGGCTCGATCTCCACATCAATGCGTCCTACAACAAGACCAAGCTCGATCTGACGACCCTTGTCGCGCAAAACCGGTTTGATCCGGTCACCGGTCTGCCCGTGGTTTTGCCGGCGGGTTCGAAATCGACGTTCGACATCGGCACCTCCGGCATCGACATTTGGAACACGTCGAGATTCGAGACCGTCGGCATCGCGCATGAGCTGACCTATGGCGGCGACTGGGTTCGCGACGATGTCGAGACAGGCGGCACGGCGGGCGGCGACAGCTTCTATACGCCCTCGGGCAACAGGAACGTCTCCGGCGCTTACGTTCAGGACAAGCTCACCTGGGACTGGCTCGAGATCATCGCCGGGCTGCGCTACGACAGCTACAAGCTTGACAGCGATGTCGGCGAAACCTCTGGCGACCGGCTGTCGCCACGCATCACAGTGGGCATTTCGCCCTTCGAGAGCGCCAGCATTTCCGGGCTACAATTCTACGGCACCTACGCTGAAGGCTATCGTTCTCCGTCGCTATCGGAGACACTGATCAGCGGCAACCATCCAGCCGGCGTCAGCTTCCCGTTCCTCCCCAATCCCAATCTCAAGCCCGAAACCGGCAAGACCGTGGAGTTTGGCGTCAATTACAGCACCAACGGCGTCATTGAGGCCGACGACGCGCTGCGGCTGAAGGCGGCCTATTTCAACAACAACGTCGACGATTACATAGACGGCGTGACGCTCTCGCCGTTCGACCCGACCAGCGGCTGCCCGTTCGGTCCGGGCATACCGATCTGCTTCCAGTATCAGAATTTCGCCAAGGCCAAGATTCACGGCTTCGAGATGGAGGGCGTCTATGATGCCACCTGGGGCTTTGCCGGGCTTTCGGCGTCGTTCACCGACGGCCACACGATTTCCTATGAAGGCGAACGGGCGGACCTTGTCACCGTCCCCTCCTCACAGATCACCGGGCAACTCGGCTTTCGCTTCCTCGAGGACAGGCTGACCATCGGTGGCGAGGTGCAGTACAATGGCAAGCCGCAGGGCAACCCGGTGGCCAAGGACTATACGCTGGTCAATGCCTTCGCCAGCTACCAGGCGACCGACAATTTCAAGGTCGATTTCCGCGCCGACAATCTGTTCGACGTCAAATACGCCAACCCGCTGAACGCATCGACGACGAGCGTCGTCTACGAGCCCGGCGTCACCCTGAAGCTGGCGGCGACCATGAGGTTTGGAGGCTGACGACAATGAAAGGCATGACGGCATCCCTTCGTCTGTTCGCCGCGGTGCTGGCAATATTGCTTGCGGCGGCTCCGGCATGGACACAGCAGCAAGCACCGGCGCTGATCCTCGAGCTCAATGGCGCGCAGCCTTCCGACAAGGGCTGCCGCCTGACTTTCGTGGTCACCAACAATCTCGGCGCCGACCTTTCCAAGGCGGCGTTCGAGATCGCGCTGTTCAACGAGGCCGGCGTCGTCGACCGGCTGACCGTGCTCGACTTCAAGGAGCTGCCGGCAGGCAAGACCAAGGTGACGCGTTTCGATCTTGCCGGCACGGATTGCGGCAAGGTCAGCCGCGTGTTGATCAACAGCGCCACGGAATGCGCCGGCGCCGAGCCGAATGCCTGCATGCACGGGCTGAAAACGCAGGCCAGGACCGGCATCGCCTTCGGGGTCTGAATTTTGGGACCGGAACCCGCATTCGCACGAAACCCCGTCGCGTGGCCATTGGCCGGTTTCCTGCCGCCGGAACCGGACGATCCGGATTTCGCCATCCCGCGCGGGGCGCTGCGTGTTTCGCCGCGCGACAGGCCGGAAGACAGTTACATCGCCGACGCCGACGGCGACTTGCCGACGGTGCCTGCGGAGCCATTGCGGCAGGCACGACAGACGCGGCGGCGCCGCAACTGGACGGTGGCGATCGCCTGCTCTTGCGCATTCCACGTGGCGGTGGCGCTGGCCTTCCTCACGCTGCCGGACGACCGGCCAAGCATCGAAGGTGCCGATCAGCAAGGCGAAATGCTGCTCGGCGCCGACCCGCAGCAGGCGGCCGGCGATGTCGGAGACGATCCGGAAGTGGCCAACGTGACGATGGTGACCATGCTCGACGCCAAGCCGGTCGAAACGGTCGAGGCGCAGGCGGCCGCGGCAGAGGAGACGCTCCAGCCGGTCACCGATGCGGCGGAGACATCGGACAAAGAAGTGGTTGAGCCGGTCAACGAGGCCGCCACGGAAACTGCTGCGCCTGCCGATCGCACCGAACCAGCACCCGCGCAGCCGGCGCGCCAGGACCCATCGCCCGACGTTCTTGTGACCGACAGGCTGGTGCCTGCCGACGGCAATGCCGTGCCGCCGCCAGTCAGCGCGGCCGAAACGGCCGAGCCTGCCGAGACAAGCGCACCGGCACCAGCCGATCCGGCGCCGGCGGAAACAGTTCAGACGACCGAGACAGTCGGCGCGGCGGAAGAACCGAAGCCGGACAGGCCGGAGCCCAAGCAGCCGAAGGAGGCAACCGCAAAGAACAAGCGGGCCAGGAAGGCCGAACCAAACGAGCCTGAAAAGCCGGCCCTGCGCAGGAAGGCGAGCAAGGCACTTGCGAAAGCCGATTCCAAGAAGAAAAAGACCGGCTCCGGCGGCCGTGACGAAACGGATGTCGCGCGCGGCATGGCCGACGGCAGGAAGGACGGCAAGATCCTGACCGCCAGCAGGGGCGGCAAATCAGGCATCGGCAATGCAGCCTTCACGAACTATCCCGGCAAGATCAGGTCAAAGCTGGTGCGGGCCTTCAATTCGACACGCACGCGCGCCACTGGCACAGCCACGGTTGCCTTTACTGTCGGTTCGAACGGCAGCGTCCGGTCGGCCAGGCTGACGGGCAGTTCGGGCGTTGCCGCGCTGGACAAGGCCGCACTCGACGCGGTCCGCCGGGCTTCTCCGTTTCCCCCTATTCCAGACGGAGCCGGTCGCTCGGCCTGGCAGTTCGAAGTGCCGCTCGGTATCAGATAGCGACCGTCCCCATGCCGGCACCAAAGTTGGCGCCGCCCTGCCCGCGATACGCGAGCCCTGGCGAACCTACGCAGCGGCCAGCAGGCTGGCATTGCCGCCCGCCGCCGTGGTGTCGACGCAGACGGCGCGCTCGTGGGCGTAGGCGGCCGGATAATAGACTTCGCTGATCAGCGGCACGATCGGGCCGGCGCGCTCGGCGATGACCTTGCGCACGATGCGCGCGGCCTCGGGCGTGCCGGAAAAGGCAACGACATCGACCCGCAGCGAGCGCGCTTCGACCGGGTCCGGTCTGCCGTCGATGGCCGCCAGCGGCAGTCCCTTGCCGGTCAGTGACGAAAGTGCTGCCGGCGCGCCGGGCGCGACGGCGAGCACCGCATTGCCGGCGGCCAGCGCCTGGATCGTCTGGGCAAGCAGCGTATCTGCGTCCGGGCCAAGGCAGAGCACGCGGCCGCGCGGCGACAGCGACAGCGTGTTGGCCTCACCGGTCGGCCCGGGCAGGTCGACCTGGCCGAAATCGATGCCGGCGGCAGTGCCGATAGCCGCGGCACCCTTGCCGCGCAGATGTTTCCTCAGGATGGCGACGCGATCCGGCCGCGTCGACCAGCCGCCAAAGGCCGGGTCCGGCAGATTGTCGGCGAGCTCGGTCGCCGTCACCTTGCGGCCTTCGGCAAGATGGGTGCCGGCTTCCGGCCCCTTGCGGAAGCGCCGGAGATAATGTGGCCCGCCGGCCTTCGGCCCGGTGCCGGAAAGGCCCTCGCCGCCGAACGGCTGCGCGCCGACGACGGCGCCGATCTGGTTGCGGTTAACGTAGATGTTGCCGGCATGGATGCCATCGACGAAATGCTGGGCGCGGCCTTCGATGCGGGTGTGCAGGCCAAAGGTCAGGCCATAGCCTTTGCGGTTGATCGCAGCGATCACCGCATCGATCTCGTCGGCATCGAAGGTGGCGACATGCAGCACCGGCCCGAACACCTCGCGCTCCAACTCCTCGATGCCCTTGACCCGAAAGACGTGCGGCGCAACGAAGCGGCCGTCCTTCGGCGCTTCAAGCTTGGCGATCAGCCGGCCCTGCAGGCCCATTTTGGTGCAATAGTCACGGATCGACGCTTGCGCCTCGTCATCGATGACCGGGCCGACATCGGTCGATATCCGCCACGGGTCGCCGAGGCTAAGCGCTTCCATCGCGCCTTTCAGCATCTCAAGCATCTTCTTCTCGACGTCCTTCTGCACGTAGAGAATGCGCAATGCCGAGCAGCGCTGGCCGGCGCTCTGGAAGGCGGAGGCGAGGATGTCGCGCACCGCCTGTTCGGGAAGTGCTGTGGAATCGACGATCATGGCGTTGAGGCCGCCGGTCTCGGCGATCAGCATGGCGTCGGGCGCGGCGGTCTCGGCCAGCTGCTTTTCGATCAGCTTGGCGACCTCGGTCGAGCCGGTGAAGCAGACGCCGGCAATGCGCGGATCGGCGGTCAGCGGGCCGCCGACCGAAGGGCCGTCGCCGGGCAGAAGCTGGATGATGTCTTCCGGCACGCCGGCCTCGCGCAGTAGCTGGACGGCGCGGAAGGCGATCAGCGGCGTCTGTTCGGCCGGCTTGGCGATCACCGAATTGCCGGTGACGAGTGCCGCCGCGATCTGCCCGGTGAAGATGGCGAGCGGAAAGTTCCACGGCGAGATGCAGGCGATGGTGCCGCGCGCCTCGGTGCCCGCCTCGGCATTGGCGGCCTCGGCCGCATAGTAGCGCAGGAAATCGACCGCCTCGCGCACCTCGGCAACGCCGTCGGCGAGCGACTTGCCGGCCTCGCGGCTGGCAAGCGCGAAAAACTCGACGGCATTGGCTTCGTAGAGATCAGCCGTGCGGTTGAGGATGGCGGCACGCTCGGCGACCGGGCGTCTTGCCCATGCCGGTTGTGCCTCGACGGCGATGCGCACGGCGGTCTCGACCTGCTTGGCGCCGGCCTCGCTGACCGTGCCGACCACTTCGGAAGGTTTTGCCGGATTGACCACCGGACGCTGCTTGCCGTAGCCGGCGGCGCGGCTGACCGGCTTGGCGTGCCAGCGCTCCGGCCCGGCGAACTCGGCCCTCGCCTTGTCGATCGCAGCCAGCGTCAGCGTGTCGGTGATATCGAAGCCCTTGGAATTGCGCCGGCCGGGGCCAAAGATCGCCGACGGCGGCACGATCGCCGGATTGGCGGCGGGGCCTTGTTTCTCCATCGTGTCGATCGGGTCGCGGGCGATGTCCTCGGGCTCGACCTCTTCATCGGTAAGCTGGTGGACAAAGGAGGAATTGGCGCCGTTCTCCAGCAGCCGGCGGACCAAATAGGCGAGCAGGTCGGAATGCGCGCCGACCGGCGCATAGATGCGGCAGCGCGTGCCTTCGGCCCGCCGCACCGTCTCATGCAGCGCCTCGCCCATGCCGTGCAGCCGCTGGAACTCGAACGTATCGCGGTCCGTCGTCATCGACAGGATGGCGGCGACGGTGTGGGCGTTGTGGGTGGCGAATTGCGGGTAGATCCGGTCGGTCATCGACAAAAGCTTCTTCGCGCAGGCCAGGTAGGAGACGTCGGTATTGGCTTTGCGGGTAAAAACCGGATAGCCGTCGAGCCCGAGCGTCTGCGCCCGCTTGATCTCGGTGTCCCAATAGGCGCCCTTGACCAGCCGCACCATGATGCTGCGGTCGTATTTCCTCGCCAGCTCATTGAGCCAGTCGATGGTGAAGGCCGCGCGCGGACCGTAGGCCTGCACGACGACGCCAAAGCCGTTCCAGCCGGCAAGCTCCGGTTCGGCCAGTACCCGTTCGATGACGTCGAGCGACAGGTCGAGGCGGTCGGCCTCCTCGGCGTCGATGTTGAGGCCCATGCGCGAATGGCGCGCCGCCAGCGCCAGCGACAGCAGCCGCTCGGCCATGACGGGCAGCATCTTTTCCTTCTGCGTCACTTCATAGCGCGGATGCAGCGCCGAAAGCTTGACCGAAATGCCGTGGTTCTGGCGGATGTCGGGGCCGTTGGCGCCGGCATCGAGCGAAGAGATGGCATCGGCATATGCCTTGAGGTAGCGCAGCGCGTCGGCCTCGGTGCGGGCCGCCTCGCCCAGCATGTCGAAAGAATAGAGATAGCCCTTCTGTGTCATCGGCCGGCCGCGCCTGACCGCCTCGGCAATGGTGCGGCCGAGCACGAACTGCTCGCCCATCTCGCGCATGCCGGCGGCGACCGCCTTGCGGATGACCGGCTCGCCCAGCCGGCGCACCATCGCGCGCAGCGTGCCTTCGATGCCGCCCTCGCCTTCGTCGAGCACGCGGCCGGTCAGCATCAGCGCCCAGGTCGATGCATTGATGAAGATCGAGCTCGAGCCGCCCGAATGCGCCGACCAGTCGTGCGGCGCGATCTTGTCGGCGATGAGGTCGTCCATCGTCTCGGTGTCGGGCACCCGCAGCAGCGCCTCGGCCAGGCACATCAGCGCCACGCCCTCCTTGGTCGAGAGGCCATAGGCGGACAGGAAGACCTCCATCAGCCGCGGATCGGACGAGCCGCGCACCGCGCGCACCAGATCGGCGGCACGGGCCGAAATCGCCTTGCGGTCTTGCGCGGACAGCCCGGCCGCCTCGGCCAGCCGCTTCACCGCCTGGTCTTCGTCGGGCAAATAATTGGCACGGATTTGCTGGCGGATGGTGTCGAGCGCTGGCATGGCGGTCCTGTAGAACGAGCATAAGGGGGCGGGCCGGCGGTCACCGGGCCGAATGGCGCAACCTAACATAAGTACGGATTTCGGTCGGTCCAAAGAAATCGACAAGACAGGTCGATTGATCTATGATTGCGGGTCGGCAATCACCAATGTGGCCAAAAATCTGATGACAGAAGACCAATTGGACCGGATCGACAGGAACATCCTGTCGGCTCTGGGCAGTAATGGCCGGCTTTCCATGTCGGAACTGGCGGCGAAAGTCGGCCTGTCGAAGACGCCGGTGCAGGCACGAGTCAAACGGCTGGAGAAGGACGGCTTCATCAGGGGCTACCAGGCGATCATCGACCGTGAGCGCATGGGCGAAGGCCATGTCGCCTTCGTCCAGGTGAAACTGTCCGACACCCGCTCGGCCGCGCTCGACGCCTTCAACCGCGCCGTGCAGGCGGTGCCGGAGATCGAGCAGTGCCACATGATGGCATCGAGCTTCGACTATCTGCTGAAGGTCCGCACCACCGACATCGCCGCCTACCGCCGCGTGCTCGGCGAGCGCATCTCCGCCCTGCCGCACGTTGCCCAGACCTCGACGTTTGTCGCGATGGAGACGGTGAAGGACCGGTAGGAAACGCCGGCGGGACAGCCCCCCCTCTGTCCTGCCGGACATCTCCCCCTCCAGGGGGGAGATCGGTTGTCACTGCCGCTTTCGCCAATCTCTAAACGTCGCAGGAGTGAACGGCGCGCCGAAGCTGCCAATCTCCCCACTAGAGGGGGAGATGTCCGGCAGGACAGAGGGGGGCGCGAAGGATCGCTACCCCGCCGCCTTCACTCCGCCAGCGTCTTCAGGAACGCCACCAGCGCCGCGCGCTCGCGGTCCGAAAGCTGCAGCGGGTGGACCTCTGACACACCCTCGACACTTGCCGGCGCCTTCGAATAATGCGCCACCACCTCGTCCAGCGAGGAAAACTGCCCGGCATGCATGTAGGGCGGACGGGTGGCGGCACCGCGCAGCGACGGCGTCTTGTAGGCGCGGACGAGTTCCGGCCCGGTCTTGACCATGAAGCGCAACTCGCGGCAGGCGCTGGCATCGCCGTCGCGAAAGGCGCCGAAACAGTTGAACGGATCGGCCTCGACCTGCGCCACCGCCTCGACGCGGCCGCGATCCGGCGGCAGGCCCGCGACCGGCGGCACGCCGGTGTTGTGGAAGCTGCCGTCGGTAAAACGCGGGCCGTTGTGGCAGGTCACGCAATTGGCCTTGCCGATGAACAATTTCAGGCCGAGGATTTCCTCCGATGAAAAGGCGGCGTCGCCTTTCGGCTCGGCGCCCGCAGCCAGGTCGAGGGCAAAGCGGTCGAAGCGTGTCTGCGGCGGCGCGATCGAGCGCTCGAAGGCGGCGATCGCCTTGCCGATATTGGCAAAGACGCGGTTGACGTCCTCGGCTTGACTGGCGGGCATGGCGTTCCAGGCCGCCTTCTCGGCATCGGTGCCGAGCGGGCCGGCATTGGCCGGCACGCCCGAAAGGTCCGGCAGCGGCCCGAAGATGCGCTCGTAGCGCTCGCCGAAGCGGGCCTTGATGTAATGCGCGAAGGCGGCGCGGTTGCCGGCCTGCTCCAGCGGATTTTCGAGCGGTGTCAGCGCTTGCCCCCACAGGCTGTCGCGCCGCCCGTCCCAGAAGAACCAGGGATCATGCGCGACGCCGGCCAACGGCATGGTGCGGCGGTTGGTGCGGCCGACGCCGACCGCTTGCGGCAGGTCGTCCTGGAATTGGCGGTCGATCTTGTGGCACGTCGAGCACGATACCGTGCCGTCGCCGCTCATCCCGGTGTCGAAAAACAGCGTCGAGCCGAGTGCCGCGGCGGCCGGCACGTCGGCAAAGCGATTGGTGGTATCGGGCTTCAGCTGCGGCAGCCTGGACAGCGCCAATGAGGCGATGGTCTGCTTCTCGGCGTCGGAAAACTCCGGTCTGCCGCAGCCGGCGAGCACCGCCACCATCACCAACGCGAGAAGACTGGAAAACCGGCTCATCTATGGCTCACAGCACCACGTTGAAAACGACAGTGTCCGAACCGGCCGCGGCGGAAATGGCAAAATGCAATTGCCACCACCCGCTCATCGTGAATTTCACGCCGTCGATGCGATAGCGCCCCGCGCCGAGGTAATCGGTCGCCTGCGGGCTGGTCGGCAGACCGTGCTTGTGCTGCGGCATGCCGCCGGAAATCGTTATCGCAGCACCTTCCACCGGCGCACCTTCGACGGTTTTCAGCGTCAGCAGCCAGGATTCCAGTTCGCCCTGCCGGATGACGCCTTTCTCGGGCTCGAAAGTCGCCGCGAACAGCTTGTTCGCCGTCGTCTTGGAACGGCCGACGTCCGAGCTTGGTTGCGGTGCATGCGGCGCCGTCAGATAGACGATTGCCAGCACGCCGGCGAGCAAGGCAGCCAAGCCGAGGCCTCCAAGAAGATAACGCCATAACGATGCCAAACCCATTCCTGTTCTGCGGATAACGTTTCGCTGGGCAGATCGCGTCCCACGCCCCTGTGGGAAATCGCGCCCAGTGCAAGAATCCGCCGTCGCCAAGCATGGCGCTGCCGGCAGCAAAAAGCTACAGCACCGCAATTGCAGGATGGAGGAGTGCTTCATGGCAGGAATCGGCATCGCCTCGATCGGCGAGTGCATGCTCGAGCTTTCGGGCCAGGCCGGGCCGAACTGGCGCATGGGCTTTGCCGGCGACACGTTCAACACTTTGTGGGCGCTGCATGCTTTGAGCGGCGAGCGGCCGGCGACCTATGTGTCGGCCTTCGGCGACGACCCGTTCTCACGCGACCAGATCAAGTTCCTGGCCGAGAACGGCATCGGCATCGGCGCCAGCCCGGTGATAGCGGGCGCCCGCCCCGGCCTCTATGCGATCACGCTGACCGGCGCCGAACGTTCTTTCACCTATTGGCGGGCCGATGCGGCCGCAAGGCAGTTGGCTTCGGACCCAGCCGCATTGCAGAAAAGCCTTGAAAACCAAGCGCTTGTCTATTTTTCCGGTATAACTTTGGCAATCCTCGACGAGGCTCCACGCAAGGTACTGCTGACGGCCGTGGCCAAGGCGCGCGCGGCCGGCTCGCTGATTGCCTTCGACCCCAATTACCGGCCGAGGCTGTGGCGCCAAAGCGAGGAAGCGCAGGCCGCGATCCTCGAGGCGCTCGCCGTCGCCGACATCGCGCTACCGACCTTTCCCGACGAGCAGATGCTGTTTGGTGATACAACACCGCAGAAAACAGCTGAACGGCTGCGAAAGCTGGTCGGCGAAGTCGTCGTCAAGAACGGCGAGGAACCGGCGCTGATCGCGCAAAACGGAACCTCGCAATCGGTGCCGGCGGTACACGTCGCCACCCCGGTCGACACCACCGGCGCCGGCGACTCCTTCAACGGCGCCTACCTCGCCGCTCGCCTTGCCAGCCATGCCCCGGCAGAGGCGGTGCTGCGCGCCCATCGCGTCGCCGCCGCCGTCGTGCAGGTGCGCGGCGCCCTGGCGCCGTTCGAGACGCTCAAGGCTGCGTTCGAGGCAACTGCTATCTGACCTTGATGACGACCTTGCCCTTGGCGCGTCCTGTTTCGACATAGGCCAGGGCGTCATTGGTCGCCTCGAATGGAAAGACCCGATCCACAACCGGGCGGATCGCGCCGGCTTCGATGAGAGCGGTGATTTTGCTCAGCTGATCGCCCTGCGCCCACATGAAAAGGAACGAAAACTGCACGCCGCGGCGCTTGGCTTTGGCCCGAATTCCGCGACTCAGGAAGCTGAGCACCAGCCTCAGCATTAAGTTCAGGGTCCCTTTTCCCTGGCAAATTCGGCATCCAGTGGACCGGAGATGGAGATGAGCTTGCCACCCGGTTTCAGCACCCTCAGGGATTTTTCCAGTGTCTTGGCGTCCTGGCTGTTCAAGACGACATCGTAGCCCGACAGAACTTTCTCCAAGTCGTCTTTCCTGTAGTCGACGACGACATCGGCGCCGAGACTTTTGACCAGATCGGCACTCGCCGCGCTCGCGGTTGTCGCAACGGTCGCGCCGAGGTGCTTGGCCAACTGAATAGCAAATGTCCCGACGCCGCCGGAACCAGCCTGAATGAAGACCTTCTGTCCCTTCTTCAGGTTTGCCCGTTCGATGAGCGTCTGCCAGGCGGTGAGACCGACCAGGGGAATCGACGCCGCCTCTTCCATACTGAGATTCTCGGGCTTCAAGGCTACGTCGGCCTCATTCACGGCAATGAATTCGGCGAATGTCCCAATCCGGCCATCGCGCGGCCGCGCATAGATCTCGTCGCCGACCTTGAACTTGCTGACTTTCGATCCCACGCGGATAACCTTCCCAGCCACGTCGTGGCCCAGGATGAAGGGCCGGCGGTAGGGCAAGATGAGCTTGAATTCTCCGGTTTTGACCTTGGAATCGAGCAGGTTCACCCCTGCGGCATGGACCTCGACCAAGACATCGCTGTCCTGGAGCTCCGGCTCCGGCATTTCGGCCAGCCGCAGAATAGCCTTCTTGTTATACTTATCGACAACGAATGCCTTCATGGCAGTTACTTTCTAAGAATGCCTGTTGCTGTTCGGGACGAAACAAGCCGAACGTTTTCAGCTGCATAGCCGCCTTGCGGCAAGGCCTCAGCCTCGAGGAAGGACAGGGCCTTCGGGACAAAATCGGCGTGGTTCTGAAATATCCCGCCATGCCCGGCATCCGGATAGATGACCAGATGCGCCCCCGGGATACGCCCGGCGAGATCATAGGTATTGCTGCTCGGCACCATCCTGTCCTGGTCGCCATTCGCAACCAAAGTGGGAATGCGGATGGTGCTCAGGTCTTGTGGCGCCTGGAGTCCGTAGGCCTTGATCGCCTTGAGTTGCGCGCCGAACGCGCTCAGCGATATCGCCTTGTCCCGGTTGTTCCGGCGCTCCTTCAGCCGTTCCAGAAATGCGTTTGCGGCGCGGCGCCCATTCGGCGTTCTTGTGAAGAAGAGATAGTACTTCGGATCCCGAAAAGTCAGCGCGCCCTTGATCATGTCCACGATCGTCAGCGGCGTTACCTTGTCGATGCCTTGCCCACCGGCCGGCCCCGTGCCAGCCAGGATGAGTTTGCGCACAAGCTTGGGCTCGGTCAGCACAATCTCTTGCGCCACGAAGCCGCCGAGTGAAAAGCCGAAGAGATCGACTTCTTCGAACCCCAGCGCCCGGACAAAGGCGATTGCATCCCGCGCCATGCCGGAAATGGTCGACGGAGTTTTGCCACCCGAAGCACCGATGCCGCGATTGTCGAAGGCAATTACCCGCCGGGTCGCAGCGAGGCCATCGACGATGCGCGGATCAAAATTGTCCAGCTGAGCAGCCAGATGGTTGAGCAGGATCACTGGCACGCCCGTCCTGGGCCCGAGTTCCCTGTACGCAAAAGCTATGCCGCCGACATCGACGGAGCGCGTTGGCGCGCCCTGGAACAACGCCGGTGAACGCGGCGACCGATTGGATCTATGTGTCATGCTTGGCGCCTCCGTTTCGTAGGGCCTGGCCAAATGTGTCGTAGTTGCTAGTCGCATGTGCGTGAAATCCTCTGCCTCGCCGTTGTTCAGACCGGCAAGCGGAACTGCTTGCGCAGGCTCTTGTCGAAAATCCCCGCGGGGGCAAAGCGGCGCAGCAGGCTGACCTGGCGCGCTGCGTTGCCAGCGGTATAGCGCCGTCGCGGGCGGGCATCGGTCGCTGCCTTGACAACCACATCCGCCACCACTTCCGGCCGATCGGCTTTGGGCATCACATCGCCCAGCAGCGCCTTGAGCCCGGCTCGAGCCCGATCGTATTCCTTCAACAGCGAATCCGGCTCGATGCCGTTCTGGTCGAAGACGGTGCGAACGAATGCCGGCTCGATGACGGAAACGCGGACGTTGAAGGCGCGCACCTCGTGGTCGAGCGATTCCGAATAGCCTTCGAGCGCGTGCTTGACCGCCGAGTAATGAGCTGAGTATGGCGCGGGTACCAGTCCCAGAATGGAGCCGATATTGATGATGCGCCCTTCGCCGCGCCGCCGCATCGACGGCAACACCGCATTGGTCATTCGCATGACGCCGAACAGATTGACGTCGAACAGGGCTTGTACCTGGGCGACCGAGGATTCCTCGGCGCCTCCTAGCAGACCGACACCGGCATTGTTGACCAGGAGGTCGATCCGGCCGGTCTGCGCGAGCACGGTGGCAACGAGCGCATTGACGGCCGCATCATCGGTCACGTCGCATGCCAGCATGGTCACTCCGCCCGGACCATTACTGGTCTTGCGGCGACTTGTCCCGAAGACAGTGAAACCCGCCCGCGCCAAGGCCTCGGCGCTGGCGCGGCCGATGCCGGAGGAGGCTCCGGTCACGATTGCGGTCTTTTCAGAATTCCCATTCATTTTTGATGTTCCAGGTTCGAGAGGTCTAGCTTATTTCCACGAGTTGAATTATGATCGTAATATCAGATTATGAGCATAATGCAATAGCAGGACAGGAAAGAAAGACCATGCGCTACGAAAAGGGCCGAAAAGACGCGTCACGCAGCCGGATCATGGAGGTCGCCGCCGAACGTTTTCGATCTGACGGCATCGCGGCGTCCGGGCTGGCAACCATCATGAGCGACGCCGGGCTGACGAACGGCGCCTTCTATCCGCACTTCCAGTCGAAGGCGGAGCTCGTCCGTGAAAGCGTGGCGGCGGCCTTGGACGCGCAGTCGCATGAAGTGCAGGAAGCATTGGCCGCCGGCGGTCCGGAAATGGCCATAGAGACGTATCTATCGGCCGAGCACCGGGACAATCCTGGAAAGGGTTGCGCTTCGGCCGCGTTGTTGCCGGAAATCGCGCGGCAGCCGCCTGAAACGCGAGCCCTCTATGCCGAGCGCGCTCAATCCCTGGTGCGCCAGATAGCTGAAGCTCTGCCGCAGACGAACGATCCCGAGGGCGCTGCGTTGGGCATGTTTGCAACGCTCATCGGCGCGCTTCAACTCGCGCGCGCCGTGGAAGGAACGGAATTATCGGATCGTATCCTAGCGGCGGGAGCAGCTGCCGCAAAGGCGCTGATCCGGCCGGTTCAAGACGAGGTGGCCTCCTGAGGGCAGCCCGGACTATTCGGCCGGCTCGAATCTGCCTTGCACCAAGACTGTCTCCACCGGCCCAAGCGGATTGATGATCCGGCTCTCCAGGACTTCGATAAGTTTGCGTCCAACACCCGCCATATCCACGGAATGAACTCCGATCTTTGCCGGCAGGAAGCGTGCCAGCCGCGTGCTGTCACGGGTGACAATGTGAACGTCGCGGCCTGGTGTGAGACCCCGCTTGCCGAGAGCGTGCAACGCTCCCAGAAGGCCCAGTTCGTTGGCGCACGCCAAGCCCGTTGGCGGATCTGATGACGCCAGCAAGCGATCGAACCAGCCTGCGCTCGATTCCATGGTGAACATGCCATGACCGATCAACGATTGGTCGATCGGAATACCAGCCTCGGCCATTGCCCTTCCATACCCGGAAAGACGCACGGCACTCGCCTGGTCCTCCGGAACGAGAAGTTGCAGCGCAATGCGTCGACAGCCCTTATCCATGAGCCGCCGGGTCGCCTCGTAGGCAATCTGTTCATTGTCGACATCGACATAAGGATACGCGATATCCAGGTCGGTTCTTCCAAACGCGACGAACGGCATGCGTTTATCCAGCAGCAGCTTGACGCGCGGATCAGCCGACACCAGGCGCGTGATGATCAGGCCGTCTGCGCTGCGCGCCTGAAGCTGCCGCTGCACACTCTCGACGGGATCGTCGTCGGGAGTGGTGGAATAGATGGACAGACTATAACCGGCTTGCCGCGCAGCCAGCGTCATGCCTTCGATTAAAGGAAGCTTCAACAGATCGGACAGATGGTCTCGTGTTTCCATCGGGAGTACTGCCGTCAGCGTCTGCGTTCGACCGGTTTTGAGCGCGCGACCATGATGATTTGGTAAATAGCCGACCCGCTTAGCCGCCTCCTTGACGCGGGCTATGGTCGAGGGCTGCACCTCCGGCCCATCCTTCAGAGCGCGGGATACCGTGGTCACCGAGAGGGAAAGTTCCGCGGCGATCTGCTTTAGATTGGCCATTGTTCGCCCGACTTCATTTGCGAAAGCGCCGGCTGATTTGCTGACCGCCATAACGTTACCGAATTCGACATCCCGGTCAATCGAAACTCCCGTAGGAAGCAGCTTGACTCCAGCGCATTGAGATGCAATCGTAACGTTACGATTACAAAATAATGGCTCTTTTGAGCGATGTTTGATAAAGTTGGGGAGGAGAACCTATGTCCTGGCTACGCATTTCCTTAACAGCATTCGCAATCTCGGCTGCCCTGCCCGTTCATGCGCAAACAGTCACCATCACGACCGCAGGTGGGGATTATGGTAATGCCATGAAGGAAGCCATGTGGGGGCCTGCTGCAAAAGAGCTTGGCTATGATGTCCGCGAGGAGACCCTAAGCGACGGCCTGGCCGCCTTGAAGATGCAGGTCACCTCGGGTGCGGTCACGACCGACGTCATTCACCTGGGCTCACCGGAAGGTGCCCAGGCGGCCGCACAATCGCTGCTGGAGCCACTCGACTACAAGATCATCGATCCGAAATCCGTGCCGGAGGGTGCGAAGTCCGACTACTGCTATCCGTTTGACTCCTATGGCACCGTCATGTCGTGGAACACCAAGACCTATGGCGAGAACCCGCCGAAGACGTGGGCGGAATTCTGGGATGTTGCCAAATTTTCTGGCCGTCGCGCGTTGCGCGCCAATGCGCAAGACTCGATCGAGATCGCGCTTCTCTCCGATGGCGTGGCACCGGCGGACGTCTATTCCGTGCTCAGCACGCCGGAAGGGCTAGAGCGCGCCATCAAGCGGCTTGAAGCGATCAAACCAGATGTCGCCGTGTGGTGGACCTCGGGCGCCCAGTCCGCGCAGTTGCTGAAAGACGGTGAGGCGGATTTGGTCATTACCTGGAACGGACGCGCCCAAACCGTGAAAGCCGATGGCGGCGCGGCTGACTACACGTTCAAGGGTTCGGTCATCGGCACGGACTGTCTTGGGGTGCCGAAGGGAGCGCCGAACAAGGAAGCCGCGATGAAGCTCATCGCAGCGATGACGCAGCCCGCGCGGGTTGCCAAGCTGACCGATTTCATTGCCTACGGCCCAGTCAATCCTGCGGCATATAAGGGTGGCCTTATTCCCGAGGACCGTCTGAAGACCCTTGCGACAGCGCCTGAAAATGCTGGCACTTCGGTGTTTTCCAATTCAGAATGGTGGGTCAAGAATGGCGAGGCTGCCCAAAGAGCCTTCGATGAAATGATGGCTCGCTGACTCTCAGCTCTGACGCATGTCGCGCAAAAATGTGCAGCGCGACAACGACATGCATGAAAACAAGAACCTAAAGCGCGTCGCGTGAAGCCGGTCGAACGCGATGCGCTTCAAGGCTGGAGCACATGATGAAGTCGCTCGCGATCACCATCGAAAGCGTGCACAAGGCTTATGGGTCCTACGTCGCACTGGATGATGTTTCGCTCGACATTCAGGCTGGCGAATTCCTCACGCTGCTTGGACCATCGGGATCGGGCAAGACCACGTTACTCATGGCTCTGGCCGGTTTTGTCAGGCCGGATTCCGGTAAACTTTTCTTGGGCGATCGAGACATCACCCGCCTGCCGCCCAACAAACGAGACATCGGCATAGTATTCCAGAATTACGCCTTGTTTCCCCACATGAATGTCCTGGCGAACGTCGCGTATCCGCTGGTGCTGCGCAAGGTACCGAGAGCGGAGGCGCGTCAGCGGGCGCTTGATACCTTGGCCCGCGTGAAGCTGGATGGTCTGGCGGAGCGCAATATTGCCGCACTATCCGGCGGCCAACGTCAACGGGTGGCATTGGCGCGGGCTATCGTCTTCGAACCGCGCGTGATGTTGATGGACGAGCCGCTGTCGGCGCTCGACAAGAACCTGCGCGAGACCATGCAGTATGAGATCCGGCGTCTGCATGATCATCTACGGATCACCACAATCTATGTAACCCACGACCAGCGCGAAGCGCTGATTATGTCTGACCGGATTGCGGTGATGAATTCTGGCCGCATCCAGCAGATAGATACGCCGCAGCGGATTTATGATCGTCCATCGACCCGCTTCGTCGCGGAGTTCATGGGCGAGGCCAACATTGTGGCCCCGGGCTCAGCGCGCAGAATCGACGGCGCCGAAGCATCACGCGAAACCCTGATGATCCGCGCCGAAAGCTTCCATCTTGATGCGAAGCTCGTCGGGGGAGACGGAGTGGCTCTCGAAGGAATACTGCGCGCCAAAGCGTTCCGCGGCGAGAACTGGCTTTTGACGCTGGCGCTTGACGGCGGGCAAGAGGTTCTTGTCTGCATTCCGGCAGCGCTGGCCGGCGGCTGCGCCGAGCTTGCCGCCGGTCAGCGGATGACCGCATATGCACCAGCAGCGAAGATTCACGCGATACCGGGAGCGATGGCGTGACCGTCGTCCGGGACCCGGCGCTCGCGGCGGATGCGCGGCGCGAGCGGCGGTTTTTTCTTTCACTTTCGCTCCCGGCGCTGTTCATCGTTGGACTGGCGGCGATACTGCCCATCCTTTGGATCATCCGGCAATCCTTCCTGACCACCGGGGGTGAGTACACCGTCGGCAACTACGAGAAGGTCCTTTCGAGCGGACTGACGTGGTCGGCGCTCGTCACGACCCTCGAACTGTCCTTGGGTACGCTGGCGGGCTGCATTCTCCTCGGCACTCCTCTGGCGCTGGCGCTAGCCAGCGTCAGACCAAGGCTGGCCAACGTGCTCATGGCGTTCGTCATGCTGCCGCTGTGGACCTCTATTCTGGTGCGTACCTATGGTTGGCTCGTGCTCTTGCGGCGCGACGGCCTGATCAACGCGGCTTTGACCGGTTCAGGCCTGACGGCGGAGCCATTGCCGCTGGTCTACAACTTCACGGGAACGCTCATCGGCATGGTGCACTACATGCTGCCACTTTTTCTGCTGCCTGTTTATGCTGCGATGCGCGATATCGACCCAAATCTCATTCGCGCGGCTGCGAGCATGGGAGCCACTCTCAGGCAGGTCATCCGCACAGTCATTATGCCGCTTTCGGCGGGCGGCATCTTCTCGGGTTCGATCATCGTCCTCATCTACGCCATAGGTTTTTTCATCACGCCGGCGGTGCTTGGCGGCGGCAAGGTAAATCCGCTCTCTACCCGGATCGAGCGTACACTATCGACCTTTCAGGACTGGGGGTCGGCAAGCGTCCTGGGCATTCTGCTCCTCGTTCTTATGGCGCTGATCGGTGTGATGTTGCTGGCGGCACGCCGCCTGGTGGCCCAGAACACCGTGGAAGCCTCCCATGCTTGAAGCCTATCCGCAAAACAGGCTCGCCCGCATTTTGCTCTGGAGCTTTGCCGCTCTTGTCATGGCATTTCTGATGCTGCCGACGCTCGTGGTGGTGCCGCTTTCCTTTTCGGCGTCGAATCTCCTCGAGTTTCCGCCGCACGCCTACTCGTTGCGCTGGTACGAGAACTTCTTCGGCTCGGCAACGTGGATGGCCGCGCTCAGAACGAGTTTGATCCTTGGGACTTTGACGGCGTCGATCACGGTGCCTTTCGCGCTGCTCGCCTGCATTTCAATGAATCGGCTGGGCGGAAAGACCGCTGCGGCCATCCAGAGCGTCCTGCTGACCCCCTCGATCACTCCAGGTATCCTGCTTGCGATCGGTCTCTTCTTTGTGTTGGCCGCACAACATCTGATCGGAACGCTATTCGGTGTGCTGGTCGGACATGTGGTGCTGGCCGTTCCGGTCGCCTGCATTGTGTTGCTACCCGCTCTCGCCCGCTTTGACTGGAACCAGGTTCAGGCGGCGCGCAGCCTCGGTGCAAACTGGGCCAGGTCCATTGGCGGAATCATCGTTCCGCAACTTCGGATCAGCTTGCTGTCGGCGACATTGATGGCGTTCCTGACTTCGCTCGACGAGTCCGTGATTTCGATCTTCATCGCAAGTGGTCGCAACAGCACGATGCCGAAGCTTATGTTCCTGTCGCTGCGCGATCAGATCGATCCGACCATTGCGGCGATCTCGACATTGTGGACCGTCATCGTCGTGGCTGTGGTCCTGATTGTGACCCTTCGCCAAAAATCCTGACCGAGACTGGAAACATGCCCACCAATTACCATGCAGCCGACGATCTGACGGATCATTCGACGGACATCCCTCAGGTAGGGTTGGCCATCATCACCGGGTCGGCAAACTGGGGGCTTGCCTTCCCGGAAGATGTCGAATTCGATGGTGTGCGCACCTTGCGGCGCGACATGAGTTTTGAAACACCTTTCGGTCGCACCGACAACTGGAAGCTGCTCGAGTTCGATGCGTCGATCACAGCCGAAGGGAGAGCAAAACGCGCGCTGTGCATGTATTCGCACGGCAATCCCCGCGACCGTATCGACCATTCCTGCCATCGCCGCGCGTTCTGGGTATTGATGCGGGCGGGTGTACGGCAAGTTCTCGCCTGCTCGACTGTAGGCGCCGTCAACAAGGCGATCCAGCCGGGCGACATGGTGGTGCCCGCCGATATCATCGAACTGACGCAGACCCCGTTTTCACTGCTTCCTGACCGTCAGAGCTTTGACTGTTCGGGCAAGCAAATCGTGTGTCCAAGATGTGCGGCGGT
This sequence comes from Mesorhizobium sp. M1307, assembly GCF_040318155.1. Classification (NCBI taxonomy): domain Bacteria; kingdom Pseudomonadati; phylum Pseudomonadota; class Alphaproteobacteria; order Hyphomicrobiales; family Phyllobacteriaceae; genus Mesorhizobium; species Mesorhizobium sp. M1307. Next base: position 54,773 of record NZ_JAMYLR010000035.1, read on the forward strand.
TCTGGTCGAAACGGCGCGCCGTCATTGGCCAGCCGAATGCCGCGTTTATGGCATCGAACAGCAGTTGGTGGCTGCCCATTGTTATGGGCCCCGGCTGACAACGCCTGCCGAAGCCTTGGCATATCGGGGCATGGGGGCCGATGTACTCAACCATTCCATAGCCCCTGAGGCGACCTTGTCGCGCGAGATCGGCGCGTGTTTCGTGCCTTGCGCGTTCGTGACGGCGGGCTTCAACGACTATATGGATCGCAATCGCCAGAAACTGCTGCAGGAGGACGTGTTGCCGAGCCTCTCCATGACTGCGTCGCGGGTCGCGCTGGAGACCGCCGCGCGACTTCCCGCTGATCCGGAATGCTCCTGTCACGGCTTGAAGTCGCCTCAGCCGAAAGAACGCTCCAGCCGGTTCTGAGACGACCTTGGTGCGCCGGATAGCTGAAGCTCTGCCACCGACCAAGAATCCCGAGGGCGCTGCATTGGGCGTGTTTGCGACGTTCGAAACGCTGAGGGCGGCGTTTGAGGATTAGGGTCAAAACTCAATCAGACTGGCTGCCGCCAATGGCCCAGATGGGCGGAACTTGCCGTTTGAATTAGTCGGCGGGAATGAGCACAGAGCGCCATTTGCTGACAATCATGGCCCTTCACCATTGCGGTCGTTCTCGCTACGACCTGATGCGGACCCGAAGCGGATGGTCGTTTGATCCGGTTAAACTCAACGCGCCACCCGACCACGTGCGCCATCTCGAGACGTTCGCGAAAACCTCCACGTCGGTCGCGACTCGACCATGGAGCGGAAGTACAGGCGAAGTACTGTTTCGTTCGAGATGGCCTGGTTCAATCTCCAGCATCCTCCTCCTGCCAAACTGGCCGGAGCGAATGCCGGCCGCGAGCGAGTGGCCTTTGAGCGTAGCTCAGAGCGTCTTGCTCATCATCAGGATCGGAACCGGAGCGCCGCCACGGTCATCGACGAATTTCTCGGCGGGCTGGTAGCCGCAGGCTCGATAGAGCGGCACTCCTGCCATCGTGGCTGCCAGATCGGCACGGCGGAAGCCCTCAGCCTTAGCGGCACGTTCACACAGCGAAAGGATAAGGCGACCGACGCCTCGCCGGACAAAGTCCGGATGCGTATACATGGCTCTGATACGCGCCGCGTCCGTGGTTGGATCAAGCAGTGCCGCGTTGCGTCCCGGTGACTGATCACCACCATACATGGTCGTGCGCCGGCTCCAGCCACCGCAACCTGCCAGGACGCCCTCGTGCTCCACGACGAAATAGGTGCCATCATCGACAAGCTGCGTGTCCAGCCCCATGATTGCGCGGCTGGATCGGATCTGGTCATCGTCGAGAAACGGTTTCTGGAGTTCGGAGATCGCTGCATCCATGAGCGCAATCATGGAGGCGAGGTCCTCGCGTCGCGCTATCCGGTGCCGAAAGTCTTCACTGGCCATGTTCAAGCACACCATGAGGCGAAACAAACGCACGATATGGCGAATTTCGTTCCGTCAGAAGACCAAAATATTCGTTGCTGCGGCAGCCTTGGGACGCCTGTCGACAGCAGGCCGAAGGTATAACCAATGACAGTCATTCTGGCAGCCCCGCCATGCGATAACCTTCCACGATATGCCGGCGCACGTCTTCGGCTGGGAATGGCTGCGAATCCGACCAGTGCCGGATAGTGAAGTGCGGATTGCTTATCATGAACATTTTCGCCTCCCAGCGCGCTTCCTCCAAACGGCCAAGTTGCGCAAGGCTTGCTGCAAGCAGGCGTCGTGAAGTCGTGCGATAGGTTTCGGGCCTGCGCAGCGTTTGGATCGCCGATTCGTAGTCGCCCAGGGCATATTGGGCCTGGCCCAACATCCAGTAATACCAACCGGGCGGGTGAGGGTTGAGTCGCAGTGCCCTGCGGACCTGCTCTATGGCTTCGGCAGGTTGGCCCTTTTCCGTCGTCAACTCGGCCTGCATTGCCCAGGCGTCGGCGTGGTTGGGGTCCAACTCGTGGGCAGCATCGAATTCGGCATCCGATTCCACCCAGCGACTCTCATGTCCAAGTATGACGCCCAATACCCATCTGTTCCCGGCGTCGTTCGGGTCGAGTTCGACCGCCAGCTGTGCTTCGGCGAGCGCTCTTGCGCGGTTGGGGTCCATCGGTTCGTCCCAGAACTCCCAGCCCAGCCAGAGGTTGAGTGCCAGCCAACGGTGCGCCTCCGCGTATTCCGGGTCGAGCGCGATTGCCCGGTCTAGCAGCAAAATGGCCTCTTTCGCGGTGAGCGCCGTTTGCAGGCCAAGGACCCGGGCACGCACACAGAGATCATAGGCCTCCAGGTTGCTCGGTCTGTTGCGCGCCGGCGCGGTGGTCAGGCGGCCAACCAGAGCCTCGACAATCTTGCCGGTCACCTCGTCCTGAACGGCGAAGATATCTTCTAGGCTCCGGTCGAATCTTTCGGCCCAAAGGTGGTCACCCGCGATCGCGTCGATCAGTTGGGCGTTGATACGCACCCGTCCAGCGGCCCGCCGTGCACTACCTTCAAGAAGATGGCGAACTCCCAGTTCTCGCGCGATGCGACGCACATCCACGTGCCTGCCTTTGTATGCAAATGCCGAGTTGCTGGCGATGACGAACAACTCGCTTGTCCTCGACAGATCCGTGATCAAATCTTCGGTGAGGCCATCGACAAATGCCTCCTGCTCCGGATCATTGCTCATGTTCGTAAAGGGGAGGACGGCAATGGAGGGCTTGGCGGGGAGTTGCAGAGGCGCTTTCTCCGCGAGCCCGCCATCGTCCGATGCGGTCGACACCCGGATCCGGTAGACAGACACTGGTTCGGTGACGTTCTTGATCGCTTGCGGACCAAGTTCGTCGAAGCCGCAATCGAGCTTCCGCTTGACTTGGTCGTAGACGCTGCCGGACACACAGACATCTCCTGCCCCGGCCATTGCCTGGAGCCGCACTGCGACAATGACGCCGTCGCCGAACAGATCGCCGTCCTCGACAACGACATCGCCCAGATTGATGCCGATATGCAGGTAGATTCTCCGGTCGGCGGTCACACCCTCGTTTGCGGCCGCCATCCGCTTCTGAAGGTCCACGGCGCATGACACGGCGTTCACCGCGCTTCCGAACTCGACCAGAACGCCATCACCCATCAGTTTCACAATACGGCCATGACGGTCGCGGACGAGTGGTTCGAGGATTTCCTTCCTCCTCCTCCTTAAAGCGGCCAACGTTCCTTGCTCGTCCAGGTCCAGAAGTCGACTGTAGCCCACCACGTCGGCAGCCAATATGGCGGCAAGGCGGCGTTGGGCGCGTTCTTCGGCCATTTCGCGTTGCTTTCATTGAAAGCAGAAAAGCGAATTTTATGCCGCCCATTTCAAAAGTCTATCAGGTTGACTTCGAGGCTCGATCGCCAAGCAGCTACATAGGGTGATCGCGCCTGTCGATTGTCCCCACTGGGGCCACGACTTGCGCTTGGGGCTCGTCTTGGAGAAGGTCAGCAAGGGGTCAGTGCCGAGTGCCGCGAATGTCGGCTATCGGGCAGTGAAATGGGCCGACGAAGGGCAGCTCAGGGTCAGATCGCGTCATGCGACGCTCGCAACTGATCGACTGCAAGGGTCGGAACTCGGTCGTCTTAGAGTGATTTGGGTTTTGGCGGCTAGAGCGACCCGGCATGAGGTGGTCCGGACTGTGAACGAGGGTGTCGGCAGAGCGCGTCTCATAGGGGGCCACAAGCCAGTGCCCCGCCACCGACAAACACCGGCGGGCGGGTGCCTCGGGGACACGATGGTAGATTGCCAATGCGTTCGCGGGTGTGGCCTTAAGTCGCAAACTATTGGCTTCAGAAGCAGGGCGTCGGGCTTCATTGACGTGCTACCAACACCATATGGTCCGTAGCCCTCCCAAACGAGAGAAGCTCGCCCCGACGGGTCGCACTGCGGCCGTCAGCCGGCAATTGCTGTGAACTAGGAAACCATCATGCCTGAAAATATCAGACTAACTTCGAGAGACGTCCCTCTCATTCAGCTAGGCCTCTATCAGTGCCGCTTCCCGGTGAGCGAAGACCCGTCAGTACCCGGCGGCTATCGTTTTTGTGCTGGGCCAACTTCGCCGGATCGCGTCTACTGCGATCACCACCACCACATTGTGACCGCCGTGGACCCTCGTCGCGCCCGTTCGGGTCTCCACCTCGCTCAACGACTCGCCGCGTAAGTCTGGCTGGCGGCGGCCCCCCGGCCAGGCGCTATGCGCTCCAATGGCTACGATCTTTCCGTCGGCTCGGTCTGGCCCATCCTCCCTTATGCCGTCTTCGCCGATGTCTCCCCCTTCGCCCGATTGAGAACGACGACTTCTCGCCGAAGCGATCGCTTCGGAATGCCGTCGTAGCCCGACCCGAAGCTCAGTGAGCTTTTGTAGAGGTCGAGGGTCCAATCCAACGTCTGGACTCCACTGGAGTGCCTGCACTCGAGAGCGATTGGCTCTCCGGCAGCCGATAAGGATCCAAATTTAAGCGCCACTTGCCGCCATTCATCGTTTGGCCAGTGAACTGTCGCTTTCGATGCACAGCGGTCGTTCCTGGCAACGCGCGCCGTTCGCGCGCTGGCGAGCAGCGGCCCTCGCCTTTCTTGATAGTGTGCTGAAGGTTCTGCAAAAAGTTTTGGAGAGAGAACGGGGCTTGCTCTGAGGGGCGAGCGGCCATGGCACGGTGGTGACGTTGCGATCACCGATTCCCGTGGAAGGGGAAGTGCCATGACCAAT
>NZ_JAMYLR010000036.1:0-57135 GCF_040318155.1 Mesorhizobium sp. M1307
GGGGAGATGGGGTATCTTGTCTGCTTCCGCCAATCACCAACGTTGCAGGATTGGCGGCTAGGGCGAAGCTGCTGATCTCCCCCCTTGAGGGGGAGATGGCCGGCAGGCCAGAGGGGGGCGCCGTAGAACTCGACGCGCGTGCCTGCTATTCTCTACGCCTCATCCTCATCGTCGAGCAGCCGGGTGGCGCGCCAGCGGGTCAGCACGATGTTGGTCTGCTCGATGACGAAGAAGCGCGCGGAATCGCGGTCATAGCCTTCGGCCAGCAGCTTTTCGTAGTCGGTGTGGGCGTGGCGAATATGCGCAATCGTTGCCAGCCACACGGCAATGCTCGGCGGCAAGCTCTTCATGTGCACGGCGCCGGCATCGGCACGGATCTTTTCCATGTCGGCATAAGGCGCCAGCGGCAGGAGCGCTGTCAGCGCCTTGGCGACGGCGCGGCGGCGGCCGGTCGGCGCGCTCATCACTCCACCGGCCCTGACTCGTCCCGCCCGGCGATGGTCGCCTCGGCGAAGGCATCGGTCGAGGCGAAATAAGGCTTGATGTCGATGACCGGCGTGCCGTCGAGCACGTCGATGGCATCGAGATCGACGCGGCCGGTGTCGATGTCGACGGCAACCAGCTTGGCGACGTGCAGCCCAATTGGGTTCGGCCGGGCAGGGGAGCGCAGCGAAAAGACGCCTTTCGGCTCCGTGGCATGGCGGGGTTTCTGGACAATCAGTTGCCGCGGCGCATGGTGCAGCCAGGACAGGATGATGACGTGGCTAGCGCGTTCCAGCCCAAGCAGGCCGTCCCGATAGAGCGGATCGATCGTGAGAACCGCCGGCTGTCCCATCTCCCGCGCTGCCTTCATGTTCTTGGGGCAGGTCTCCCGCGTGACCCAAGGCGAAGCGATGCGGCCGATGAAGACGACATGGCCATCCGGCGGCATCGTTGCCGGGTCGGTTTCCAGAAGCTTTTCGCCGCTGCGCGTTTCGAACATGGGTCTCGCCTCGATCATGCTTCCGACTTTGCGCGATCCGCCACGCATGCGTCATTTTCTTGTCCGGAAGCGACATAGCGCTTGCAAGCCCATCAAAATCGACATAAACATATGTTTATATCTTTTTCAAAGAGAATGCTCGCATGCATGTCGCTCTCGACACGATGGTAGATACATTGAAGGCGGCTGCCGAATCCAGCCGGCTGCGCATATTGGCGCTGCTGTCGCGCGGCGATCTGACCGTGTCCGATCTCACCGAAATCCTTGGCCAGTCGCAGCCGCGCGTCTCGCGCCATTTGAAATTGCTGCTGGAGGCCGGGCTGATCGGCCGCTACCAGGAGGGCTCGTGGGCGTTCTTCCGGCTATCGGATTCCGACGCGTCGCGCGATTTCGTGCTCAGGCTGGTCTCCGGCATCCGCGGCGCCGATCCGCAGGTCGAGCGTGATCTCGAACGGCTGGCCGCGGTCAAGCGCAAGCGGCAGGACCGGGCTGCCGAATATTTCTCGGTAAACGCCGCAAGCTGGGACCATATCCGCTCGCTGCATGTGCCGGATCGCGCCGTCGAAGCAGCCCTCATCAAGCTCGTCGGCAAGCGGCCGTTTCAGTCGATGCTCGATCTCGGCACCGGCACCGGACGGCTGCTCGAGATCTTTTCGCCGCTCTATCGGCGCGGTATCGGCATCGACATGTCGCGCGAAATGCTGACGGTGGCGCGCGCCAATCTCGACAAGGCCGGCGTTTCGAATGCGCAGGTGCGCCAGGGCGACATTTTTGCGCCACCGGTCGAACGCGACGCCTTCGATCTCGTTACCATCCATCAGGTGCTGCATTATCTCGACGATCCCGCCCGCGCCATCCGCGAGGCGGCGCGTCTGCTGCGCCCGGCCGGCCGGCTGGTGATCGTCGATTTCGCGCCGCACGCGCTGGAGTTCTTGCGCGAGGAGCACGCGCATATGCGTCTCGGCTTTTCCGACCGGCAGATTGGCGACTGGTTTTCCGAGGCCGGCCTCGATCTTGAGGACAGCCAGGAATTCGAGCCGCGCGGCGGCAACGAGGCCAAGCTCACCGTCAAACTCTGGCTCGGGCGCGATCGGCGCATGCTGATTGCCGACCCTTCCAACGACAGACAACCGGCCAATGCGTATCCGATAGGGGAAACCGCCTGATGAACCAGTTCCGCTTCTCCCGCCGCCCCGACATCGGCGACAAGGTCAGGGTTTCGTTCGAGTTCTTTCCGCCGAAAAACGATGAGATGGAAGCAAGGCTGTGGGACACGGTCACCCGGCTTGAGCCGCTCAAGCCGAAATTCGTCTCGGTCACCTATGGCGCCGGTGGTTCGACCCGCGAGCGGACGGCCCGCACCGTCAAGCGCATCCTCAATGAAACGACGCTGACGCCGGCGGCGCACATGACTTGCGTCGATGCTGCGCGTCACGAGGTCGATGCGGTGATCCGGGAGTTCGCCGATATGGGCGTCAAGCGTTTCGTCGCCCTGCGCGGCGATCCGGCAGAGGGCGTCGGCGCGGCTTACCGGCCGCATCCGGAAGGCTATGCCAATGGCGCCGAACTGGTCGATGCGCTGAAGGGCGCCGGCGATTTCGACATATCGGTCTCGGCCTATCCGGAAAAACATCCGGAGAGTCCTGATTTCGCCACCGACTTCGACATGCTGAAGCGCAAGGCCGACAACGGAGCGACGCGGGCGATCACCCAGTTCTTCTTCGACAACGATCTCTATGAGCGCTATGTCGAGCGGGCACGGCGGGCCGGCATCTACATACCGATCGTGCCGGGCATATTGCCGGTGCACAATTTCACCCAGGTCGCCAACTTTTCGGCGCGGTGCGGCGCCTTGGTGCCGGCATGGCTGGCCGAGCGTTTCGATGGGCTGCAGAACGATCCGCAAACGCATGCGCTGGTGGCATCTGCCGTGGCCGCCGAGCAGGTGCTGGACCTTGTCGAGCGCGGCGTCGGCGATTTCCACTTCTACACGATGAACCGGGCCGATCTGGTCTTCGCCATCTGCCACATGATCGGCATCAGGTCGCACGAAGTCGAGGCGGCGGGATCGGCCGCGGCGTAAGGCGGCAAGCTCCTTTTTGAAATGTCAAAGATCGGGGAAATGCAAAAGGCCGGGCAAAATGCCCGGCCTTTTCAATGGTTTGGAATATTCGGTGCTGGTCTTCCCCCGCTAAGCGGCCTTATGGAAGGACGCCCATAATGAGGGCGCCGATGAATGCAAACGCAGCACAAATCATCAATGCGTTGATCGGCCTCGTCAGTCCCATGTCATAGCCTCCTCTTAAAGAGCTATGGCGAGAGTCTAGGGTCATTTGTGCCACAGGCAAGCAGAAACTTTGCTGCAATGCGACGAGATTGTGGAATTTGCGACCTGCCGTTTGCCGTTAGGCATTGAAAATCTTTGTCAAAAGCCGGCTCGGGACCTGTGAATAATTTGTGGCAAAGCCGGGGCAGTAACGAGAATGGCAGCGCTACCGCGGCAGAAATCGGAATCGATTTTCGGAACGACTGAAGATTCGACGCGTCGAAGCATCCTTTGCGCATCCAACCGGATGCTGCACGCTATACGAATGCGGTGGGCAACCAGCAGCGTTGTGAGATAGCCAGGACTTGAATTTTCTGCCAATTGGCAGTATATTGCCTGCCAAGTGATGGAGGTCGGAATGAGTGTCGCTTATGCGGTTCGCGATCCTGCAAATCAGGCTTTGCCGGCAAATCTGGCGGATGCCTCGGCACGGGCGCGGATCACGCCAGCTGCTGTTGCCGGCATCGTCAGGGTCGCAGACATCTGGCATCTGACCAGCACCGAGATCTGTACCTTGATCGGCGACGTGTCGGAGAGAACCTGGTTCCGCATGAAGAAAGGCGAGTGGGAGGGCGTTCTCTCCCAGGATTCGCTGACACGCATCAGCGCCCTGATCGGCATCTTCAAGGGACTGCGGCTTCTGTTCTCCGAAGGGCTTGCCGATGAATGGGTGCGGTTGCCGAACAAAGGGCCTCTTTATGGTGGCCGGCGCCCCCTGGACGTGATGATCGAGGGCGGCATTCCGAAGCTGCTGCAGGTTCGCCAACATATCGACGCTTTGCGCGGTGGACTTTGAATGCAGATCCCACCACGCGCTGACATTTCCCAGCGCGACACGATCCGGCTGATTTCGACAGGCAGGCTCAAGGAACCGGTCCTGATGCCGTTGGCCAGGAATCATGGAGATTTGGAGGACCTTGCGGAGCTCGAAGGAGCCACCAGCGGCCGTCTTCAGGCGCAGCAAGGGGGATTGCCCGACCTCGATCCGCGCGAACTGGTTTTCGGGAGACCGGGCTACACCTTCATCAATGCGGCGTTCGCTTACACCCGTCCAGGCGGCAATCGTTTCAACGATGATGCCAGGGGCGTCTGGTACTGTGCGTTCGATGCAGAAACCGCGCTCGGCGAGGTCTCTTTTCATCTGACGCGCGAGCTTGCCGCGATCGAACGGTTCGAAAACGTCACCGACTACGCGGAGCTCGTTGCCGACTTCATAGGCTCGTTTCACGATCTGCGCGGTGCTGAGTTCAGCAAGGACCCGGTGCTCGATCCGGATACTGTCTTAGCCTATCCTGCCGGTCAGGCGCTGGCGAAGCAACTCCGCAAGCAAGACGCCGCGACCGGTCTTGCGTATCCTTCCGTGAGACATGTTGGCAGGACCTGCCTTGCCGCCTTCCTTCCCGATCTCGTTCAGAATCTCCGGCAAGGCGGTATCTGGCGTCTGGAATGGCAGGGTTCATCTGTTCCCGCGATCACGCCCATATAGCGCCATCTCTAAAGCGCGTCGCGTTCGACCGGCCTCATGCGACGCGCTTTAGGTTCTTGTTCTATGCATGTCGTTATCGCAAAACCGCTGCACACCTTTGCGCGACATGCATTAGCGCCGCCCGAACAAGCGACCGTCGATGGTGACGAGGCCGAGCGCGATCAGCGCCATGCCGCCCAATTCGAACAGTTCGAGCCGCTCGCCCAGGAACAGGAAGCCGAGCAGAATGGCACTGGCCGGCACGATGAGCGTGACCAGCGAGGCATTGGTGGCGCCGGCCGAGGCGACGAGATTGAAATAGAGGATGTAGGCGAAGGCCGTCGACAGCAGCGCCAGCGCCAGCACCGCCGCCCACACCGGCGGCGAGGCCGAAAACAGATTGGCAGCGTCATAGGTGAACAGAACGACCGGGATCATGATGATGGTCGAGCAGGTCAATTGTCCGGCGGCAATGACCGGTGACGGCACACCCTTGAGGCGGCGGGCAATCATCAGCGCAACCGCATAGGATAGCGACGCTCCGATGAGCGCGAATTTCGCCCAGACCGAACCGCCGAGCCCGGCGACGAGGCCGGGGCCGATCATCACCGCCGTTCCCGCGATACCGAGGGCGATGCCGGCAAGCTTGTTCCACGACAGCTTTTCGTCGCTGGTCAGGGCGTTGGCGAGGATCAGCGTCCAGAACGGCGTCGTCGAATTGAGCACCGAGGCGACACCGGCGCCAAGTTCGGTCTGGCCGGCAAAGATCAGCGAGAAAGGGATGACATTGTTGGCGAGCGCCAGCAGGAAGAACAGGCCGGCATGCGGCAAGGCGAGGCGAAACGACGGGCCGCGGACCGCAAGATAGAGCTGCAACGCGATCGCAGCGATGGTGACGCGAAACAGCACCAGCACCAGCGGCGGAAGTTCCGCCACCGCAATGCGGGCAAAGAAGAACGAACCGCCCCAGACGGCGCCGAGCAGCAGAAGCTGCGCCCAGTCCTTGAGCACCATCGGACCGCGCATCGTGGTGGTGGCAGCTATCGCCATTGGTCGTCCTCCCAGACGAGATGCCTTGCTCTTCAGGCGTCTGTTCACGCCATACCCGATCCGGCCGCAAGGGCCACCCGAAACCTGAGCGATGGCCTAGCTCGCTCATAACCGGCCTGCAGCACCGGCGTAGCGCCGCGAAGCCAGGGCGGCGAGACATAGAATTGTTTTCATTAGCCGCTAGCTTGGATTAATTGTGCGCAGCCTCAGTCAAGGGATTCGTCCATGCAGCGATTCGAAAATGCCCGCGAGGCAGCGCTGGCGCTTCGCCCGGACGATCCGATCTATTGCTTCCGCCCGCAGGTGCTGAAGGCGGACGCCAAACAGTTCATGGGCATGTTTCCCGGCAAGACCGCCTATGCGGTCAAGACCAATGGCGAGCGGATCGTGCTCAACGCCCTGGTCGAGGCCGGCGTCGGTGCCTTCGATGTGGCCTCGCCCGGCGAATTCGCCGCCGTGCGCGCCGTCTCGCCGGACGCCGAGATGCTCTACATGCACCCGGTGAAGGCGCAGTCGGACATCAGGCTGGCGCTGGAAAAATACGCCATCCGCGTCATTTCGCTCGACCATGAGGACGAGGTCACCAAGCTGACCAGGGTGGTGCGGGCGCTCGACATCGATCCGGGCGCCATCACCGTGTTCGTGCGGATCCAGACGAAAGGCTCGGCGGCCTACGAACTGTCGAAGAAGTTCGGCGCCGGACCGGCCAATGCGGTCGAACTGGCCGAACGGCTGAACCGGACGGGCTACAAGGTCGGGCTGTGCTTTCACGTCGGCAGCCAGATCGAGGATCCCGACACCTATGAGCGGGCGCTGGCCTCCGCCGACTGGGTGCGCAACCGCGTCGGTTTCGACATTGCCGGGCTCGATGTCGGCGGCGGCTTTCCCGCCGAATACGGTCATGATCCGAACAGCCGCAAGCCGGAAATGCCGTCGCTCGGCCAGATCATGTCGCGGCTGTCGGGCGACCTCCAGGAGTACCAGTTCGACCAGATGCCGCTGGTGGCCGAGCCCGGCCGGGTGATCGTGGCGCGCTGCCTGTCGCTGATCGTGCGCGTGCTGCTGCGCAAGGGCAAAAGGCTCTACATCAATGACGGCATCTGGGCGTCGCTGTCGGATTCATGGACCGGCAAGATCACGCTGCCGGCGCGCTTCATCCCCGATCCGGCGATCCGCTCGCGCAATGGCGAGGACAAGACCATCGTGCCGTTCAAGGTCTGCGGCGCGACCTGCGATTCCGTCGATATATTGTCGCGGCCGTTCTGGCTGCCCGAAACCGTCGATACCGGCGATTGGATCGAGATCGGCCATATCGGCGCCTATTCGCTGTCGCTCCGAACACGGTTCAACGGCTTCTATCCCGACACTTTCGTCGAGGTGGCGACGCCATTCGACGAAGGCGATGCGCCGCAGGGGTTTGCCAGCCTGGAGACGATGGCGGATTAGTGAATAGTGAATAGTGAATAGTGAATAGAAGTAGTTCTTGCGTTCCGTCCGCTTCGGTGAATTATCACCATTCACCATTCACCATTCACCATTCACCATTCACCATTCACCATTCACCATTCACCATTCACCATTCACCATTCAGTCAGGCCACGCCGCCGCCGGCCTGGATGTTCTCGCCGGTAAGCCAGCGAGCCTCGTCCGAGGCCAGGAAAACCGCGACATCGGCGACGTCGTGCGGTGCTCCGATCCGGCCGAAGGGCGACATGCCGGCGGCCACGGCGCGGTCCCGTTCGGGGAGCAGGTCGGTGTCGGTGAAGCCTGGTGAAAGCGCATTCACGGTGACGGAGCGCGGGCCGAGTTCGCGCGAGAGGACGCGGACGAACTGCTCGACGGCTCCCTTGCTGCCGAGATAAAGCGCCGTTTGCGTGAAGAACATCCTGGTTCCACCGGTGGAAACGGCAATGATGCGGCCACCGTCACGAACGCGGCGCGCCGCTTCCTGAAGCGTGAAGAAGGTGCCCTTGGCATTGGCGCCGAACACGTGATCGAAGTCCGCTTCGGTGGCCTCGACGAGCGGCTTTATGACAGCGACGCCGACATTGGCGACGACGATGTCAATCGGCCCCATCTGCCGTTCGGTTTCGTCGAACAGCCTGCGAATGTCGGGGATGCTGGAGACGTCCGCCTGGATGGCGACGGCTTTTCCGCCAATCCCTTCAATGGCGGCAACCACTTCCCTGGCTGCTTTCTCGTTGCCGACATAGTTGACGACCACGGCAGCACCCTTGGCCGCGAGCCCCTCGGCGATGGCGCGCCCGATGCCACGCGAGCTGCCGGTCACAAGTGCGGTTTTGCCTTCGAGTGGACGATGCATGGCTGTTCCTTCCGTCTGATTACGGCCGCCTCGATCGAGCGGGCGTTCCAGGGAAAGCTATGGGCATGCTATTGCTCAGAGAATAGCCTATTATCTTACTGACTTGTTAAGGCTGGGGTACATAATGCGCGGAACCGAGTTTTCCGAACTCACGGCATTTGCAGCAATCATCGAAGAGGGCAGCTTCGTCCGCGCCGCGGCCAAACTCAGGATTTCGCCTCCAGCACTCAGCCAGACGATACGTGGGCTGGAAGAGCGTCTCGGTGTCCGCCTGCTCAACCGCACCACGCGCAGCATGTCGCCGACGGCTGAGGGCGAGAAGCTGTTTGCCCGCATCGCACCGGCGTTCAGCGAACTGGAAGGGGCCGTCGCCGACGCGCATGCATCACGCGGCCGGCCGGCAGGCTCGCTGCGCATCAATGTTCCGCGCATTGCCGCCACGCGTTTCATCGCGCCGATCCTCGGCGATTTCCGCCGGGCCTATCCCGATATCGCCCTCACAATCATTGTCGACGACATGCTCACCGACATCGTCGAGGGCCGCTTCGATGCCGGAATCAGATTGGGTGAGCGGCTGCACAAGGACATGGTGGCGGTAAAACTCAGTGACGAACTGGAGATGGCCGCAGTGGCCGCGCCGAGCTACCTGGAGCATCGCCCGATACCCCGTCACCCGGCGGATCTGCATCAGCACCAGTGCATCAATTTCCAGTGGCCCAGCGGCGGCAATCTCTACCGCTGGGAGTTCGCCCGGGGCCAACGTGCCTTGGAAGTGGCTGTCAGCGGCGGCCTGACGGTCAACGATACGGAACTGATGATCGGGGCGGTTCTGGATGGGGTCGGCGTGGCGTACATGCTGGAATATCAGGTCCGGCCATGGATCGAAGCGGGAAAGCTCATCCGCTTTCTCGACGCCTGGTCGCCGAGATTTCCGGGCTTTTATCTATATCACGCGAGTTCCCGCCAGGTTCCGGCACCGTTGCGAGCGTTCATCGATTTCCTGCTTGCCAGGCGGTGATGTGAATAGTGAATAGTGAATAGTGAATAGTAGTAACCTCTGGTGCTCAGTGCGGCTCCGGTGCTATTCTTTTTCACCATTCACCATTCACCATTCACCATTCACCATTCACCATTCACCATTCACCATTCACCATTCACCATTCACCATTCACCATTCACAGTCTCGCCAGCAGCTCCGGCGTCGGCCAGCCGTCGACCGGCATGCCCAGCCGCTTCTGCTCCTTGCGGATCGCTTCGCGGGTGTTGGTGCCCAGTATGCCGTCGACGGTGCCGACGTCATAGCCTTTCGCCTCGAGCTTGGTCTGCAGCGCCTTCATCTGGTCGCCGTTGAGGCCGGGTTCGGGGCTGCGCGGATCGAATCGCGGCGCGCCCCCCAGCCGGGCGGCAAGATTTGCCGCGGTCAGGGCATAGGTGAATGACTGGTTCCACTCGAGATAGACGTCGAAATTGTCGTAGGTCAGGAAGGCAGGCCCCTTGCGACCCATGGGCAGCGCCAGGCCGGCCTTCAGGCCGTTGTCGAGAAGCGGCGTACCGTCGGGCCTGGTAACGCCCCACTGCGCCCACTGCGTCAACGGCAGCTTGTTGGTGCGCCCCGTCTGCTCCCACGGCAAATCGTCGGCCACACGGACTTCCTCGATCCAGGGCTGATCGCGCTTCCAGCCGCGCGACTGGATCTTGCTGGCCGTGCTCATGATCACATCGGGCGCGCTGCCGCGCAGGTCGACCAGGCCGTCGCCGTCGCCGTCGACGCCGTGGCCGAGATAGTCGGAAGGCAACATCTGCGTCTGGCCGATCTCGCCGGCCCAGGCACCGGTGACGTCGGCCGGCACGACGCCGCGATCGATCAACATCAGCAGCGGGACGATCTGCGGCCGGAACAACTGCGGGCGGCGGCAGTCATGCGAAAGGCTCACCAGCGCGTTCAGCGTATGAAAATCGCCCTGCACGGCGCCAAAATCGGTCTCCAGGGCCCAGAAGGCGGCGATGACCGGCGCCTGCACGCCGTATTCGCGATCGGCGCGGACAAAGACCTCGGCATATTTTTGCAGATTGGCCGCACCTTGCTTCAGCCGATGCGACGAGATCATGCGGTTCGAGAATTCGATGAAGGTCTGGGTGAAGACGCCCTGGGCGCGGTCGCGTGCCAACGCCTTCTCATCGAGGGTGGCGTTTTCCAGCGCATCAAGGCCGGCAGCGCCGACGCCGGCCGCCCTGGCCTCCGCCGCCACGCCGTGCTTCCATGACTCGAAATCCCCGCCGCATTGCTGTGCCGCGGCCGGCACGGCGGTCAGGAGCAGCGCCGCGAGAAGTCCAAAGCGCAATCGCATCGCTATCCTTCCAAGAAGATTACCGGCGGTTGCAGGCATTCGTCGTTGGCTGTGTCGAAAAGCAGGCGGCAGGCCTGGTGTCAACGGGTGTTCTGCCGCAACCACTTCTTCCACGCGGCTTCGGAGCCGTTGAAGACGCTGATGTCGGCGTTTCCGGCCATGCCCGGCACGACACCCGTTCCGGTATACTGCCAGAAGGTGAAGGGATGGCTGCCGTATTTCTGGCGCGGGTGCCCGGCGACGGAGCGCAGCCAGTAGGGGTAATTGCGGAAGCCCGATAAACCGTTATCTTCGAAGAAATCGACAGACGTGTAGATGATCGGCTTCTTGCCGTAGTATTTTTCGACGATTTCGAGAAACGTGCTCATCTCGCTGCGTACCGTGGCGGGATCGGGCCGCAGCTTGCAGGTCGGCGATTTCGGGTTCCATTCCATGTCGAGAACCGGCGGCATCGCCGAACCGTCTTTGGGCACGTTCTGGATGAACCAGCGCGCCTGGGTAGCGGCCGGCGTGCAAAAGTAGAAGAAATGATAGGCGGCACGGGGGACGCCCGAGGCCTTCGTGCGGCTCCAATGCTCGTTGAAAGCTTCATCGAAACGGTCTCCGCCTTCGGTTGCCTTGATAAAGGCGAAGGAGATGCCGCTGGCCCTGGCCGCCGGCCAGTCGATCGAGGTCTGGTATTTGGAGACGTCGGTGCCGTGGACGGCGTAGCTCCACGGTGCGCCGCTATCCCATTCATGCGGGTCGGAATCGGCAAAACGGGGCGCGCGTACCGCAACCGTCGGGGCGCTGGACGACGACAGCGATGGCGTCAGATCCTCGACCGTCGAGCAGGCACCAAGCAGCATCAGCGTGATGAGGACCGCGAAACGGCGCATCGCTACTTCCTGAGCCGGTTTCAGCCGGCCGCTGATGGGTCTTTCCGCGGGTGGCCCCTCGACCGGGCGCGGCGCGTTTGAAACTGACTTACGCGACGCGCCTGGATCTTCGTTTCATGCATTCCCAAACCGTTACGCAGTTTTGGGACGCATGCATTCAAGCCCCCGCCGGACGGTCACCCCACAGGATCGCCCGGTCTGTCCTAAGCGCGTCGCTTCGACGCGCTTAGCTCTTTTGTCTATGCATGTCGTTGTCCCAAAACCGCTGCGCACTTCTGGGCGACATGCACCTGTGATCGCCGATCATGGTTGATATTCGGTTGACGGCGCTCGACAAGAGCCGCGATTTTGCCGAAACAATGGCGGCAAATCGATGACATAGATCGCGCTCAGGGGAATTCGAAAAAATGCAGATCCTCCTGAAGTTCGTCAAATGGCTGCTCGGCCTGGCTGTGCTGGCCGCCGCGATACTCGCCGGCTGGCTGTATTTCGCGCCGCCGGAACTGATCCGCGTCGGTTCCGGCTATGCCGCCAAGATCGTCTGTTCGAACGTCTTCATCGCCGGGCGAGACGCCAACGACGTGCTCGCCGTCGATGTGCAGGCGCCGGGTCATCCGCTGCTGAAGCTGATGAGAGTGTCGGTCGACAAGGAGAAGGGAACGGTTTCGGCCGGCCTGTTCGGCGCGCTCGGCAAAAGTGTCGCGGTCGCCCGCGAGGGGCTCGGCTGCGCCTCGGTTCCCGACGGCGATATTGCCGCCGCCAAGGCTGTCGCCGGAGCTGCACCGACGCCGGCGCCGCTGCCCGATCTGATCTGGCCGGAGGGCGACAAGGCCGATGCCTCGCAGGATCCCGAGGTCGCGAAAGTCCTCGACGATCCAGCCATGACCGGCGCCGGCATGCGGGCGGTCGTGGTGGTCAAGAACGGCCGCATCGTCGCTGAGCGTTATGGCGACGGCTTTTCCGAAAAGACGCCGCTATTGGGCTGGTCAATGACCAAGACCGTAAATGCGGCGATCGTCGGCACGCTGGTGAAGGAGGGCAAGCTGGCGATGACCAACCAGGGTCTGTTCGGTCCCTGGAAGGGAGATGGCCGCGCCGTGATCAGCCTCGCCGACATGATGGCGATGTCGAGCGGGCTGGAATTCAACGAGGATTATGGCGACGTCGCCGACGTAACGCGCATGCTCTATCTCGAACCGGACATGGCGGGCTTTGCCGGATCCAAGCCGCTGACCGGCGAGATCGGCAAGGTGTTTTCCTATTCGAGCGGCACGGCGGTGATGCTGTCCAGGCTGTGGCAGGACGCAATCGGCGACAAGGACAAGGCACTGGCGTGGCCGAGGACCGCGCTGTTCGATCCGCTCGGCATGCAGAGCGCTGTGCTTGAGGCCGACGAGCACGGCACCTTCGTCGGCTCGTCCTATCTCTATGCCACGGCACGCGACTGGGCGCGCTTCGGCCAGTTCCTGCTGCAGGGCGGCGTCTGGAACGGCCAGGAGATGCTGCCCGCCGGCTTCGTCGACTGGATGCGGGAACCGGCAACTGCCTCGAAAGTCTACGGCAAGGGGCAATTATGGATAGAAGGACCGGGCGACGAAGAAAACCCCGGCGCCGGCACTGCCGCCGGCGTGCCCAAGGACACCTATTGGATGGAGGGGCATGATGGGCAAACGGTTGCCATCATCCCCTCAGAGCAGCTGGTTGTGGTGCGGCTCGGGCTGACGCCGGCCAGGCTCGGCTACCGGCCGCAGGCGATGGTGGCGGCGCTGATCAAGGCGCTGCACTGAGGAATGCGGCGGTCGCAGTCTTGTCTATGCGGCTGTCGCCAAAGGCTTGGCGCGATCAACACGCGCCCGCTCGTCGGGTGAATTCATAACCGTCCAAAGATCGTTACGGCGCTGGACGTTCAACCAGAAATCCGGGCTGTTGCCAAACACCCGCGCCAGAATGAGCGCGGTAGCCGCCGTCACGTTGCGGCGGCCGTTGCACAATTCGTTCACATGCTTGCGCTGGACGCTCATAGCTTCGGCCAAAGCCGCCTGTGTCAGGCCGAGTGGTTGCATGAATTCTTCCGTAAGAATTTCGCCAACCGTTGCTGGCTTGCGTGCGGTCATCAACATGTCTCACCTCACTTATATATAGCTGTGGTCGTTGAGATAGATGTCCGACGCCTCGCCCCGGCCCCCGTCCCAGCGGAAGACCAGCCGCCATTGTTTGTTGACACGGATCGAATGGAAACCTTCGAGATTGCCGCGCAACTTCTCGAAATGGTTGCTGGGCGGCACACGCAAATCCTGATCGATCGCCGCGTCGTCAATCATCTGGAGCTTGCGGAACAAGCGGCTTTCGAGATCGGACGGAATATTGCGGGAATGGGTGTCGTCCACGAAGAAAGCCCGCAGCCATCCATCTCTAGATCCGATGATCATCCCATGCTTCCGGCGAGGAGATAATGTACCACTCCTTGGGTCACATGGCAATGTGTGATTTAGCCAATTAAACTGATTTCAGCCACGGCCCCCATTTAGGATTGGAGCCCCAAAACCTTCCACGCCAAAATTGATATTAGATGGCGATCTTGATCACGGCGAGCCAGCTGTAGCCGCGATAAAGTGTTCTGAATCGAAGGCTTGCTCCAACTCTCGCAGATTCCGATTCCAGGACGTCGCGCAGGACTTCACGCGGCTGGACATGGAATTTTCTCAACCAGCCGCGCAGCAGCGTGCGGAACCAGCCGGGCAGGGCCTCCTGCTGGCCGAAATCGACGACGTGCAGCGAGCCGCCCGGTGACAGGGCAGCAAGAGCCGCGAACACTGTCTTCTCCCAGCCGGGAATCATCGACAGCGAATACGAGACAAAAATGCGGTCGAAACTTTTGACGCCGAACAGTGCTTTCGCGTCGAAATCGGTGGCGTCGCCGCACGCCAGGGTGACGCGCCCGGAGAGGCCTTCGCGGGCAAGGGCAGCGGTGGCCGTCTCCAGCATCCCGGCCGAAATATCGAGGCCGAAGAAGCGCGCGCCGGGATAGCGGCGGGCGGCGAGGATGATGTTGCGGCCGGTGCCGCAGCCGAGCTCGAGCACGGTGCCGCCGGCCGGCACATCCAGTCCGGCGATAAGCCGGTCGCGGCCGAGCAGATAGTATTTGCGGGTCAGGTCGTAGATATGACGCTGCCAGCGGTAGACGCCGTCCATCAGCTCGGCATGGCTGGCCGGCAAGTCGGTCGTGCTCATCAGGACCGCTTCACATAGAGATGGAAGCCGCCATAGATGGCCGAGCGGTCGCGCGCCGAAAACTCGCGCGAGGCGTCGTTCTCGTAGCGCCACTGATCGAGCAGCGAATTCGAGACGCGGCCGGGCAGCAGGCTGGGTTCCGCTGCGGTGCGGAAGATGACGCGGGCGCCGGTTGAGGCGGTTCGGGTGATCTCGGCCCACAACCCGTTGAGCTGGTGGTCGGTCATCCAGTCCTGTGCATCGAGCAGCACGAAGCGATCCACCGAGCCGGCATCCTTGCCGGCAAGGAACTCGATCAGATTGGCGTGGTGGATGGCAACGCGATCGACATTGTTGCGGATCGTCTTGTAATTGCACTTTTCGAGATAGGCGGGCAGGGCGGCCTCGCCCGGATCAGGGTAGCGGCGGGCGAAAGCCTGCCAGGCGAAATAATTGGTCTTCAGCGGAAAATCGCAGGCGAGCTTTTCCAGTCGTGCCTTCAGCACGCTGGCCATGGTGCCGTCACCCGAGGTGATCAGCGAATCGTACTGGGCCGGCGGAATGCCGAGGCCGAACAGCGAGGCTTTTCGTGAGGTCGCCCATTTCAGCAGCGGTTTTTTGAAGACCGGCGCCAGCTCTTCGTCGAAGAAGCGGCGCTGATCGGCGATGCTCTTGGCGTCCATGATGCCGGCCGGGTCGACGCCGAAGAATTTTGCGGTGCGATGGCCGATCGCAATGAACAGGCCAAGCAGGCCGGTCTGGTAGAAATTGCGGTCGAAGACAGCGATGCGGCGACGGCCGCGCCAGTTGCGGCGCTCCCAATAATGGCGGCTGACCGGGTCGAGATGCGGTGCGATGAAGCGATCGTAGGCCTGTGAATTGTGCCCGGTCCCAGCCGCGCCGAAGAAACGGAACAGGTCGCCCTGCGACGGCAGGTGACGGACGGCTTCGAGCTTCATGCGGTTCAGCGCGATATGGGCAGCGTTGAGGTCGACGGCATCGATCCTTTCCGGCGAGCGGGTGAGATAGGCAAGGATGTTACAGCCGCCGGAGGCAATGGTGACGATGCGGTGGCCCGTCCCGAGCTGCATCGCGTCCATGTCGATTTCGGGGTCTTCCCAGATCTGCGGATAGACGAGGCCGGAGAACAGGAAGGCGAACAGGCGCTCGGAGATGCCGGCTTTCGACAGCGGGCGGTTCTGGTAGACGGCCTTGCCGACTTCCTTGCCGCGGCGAAAAACCAGGTCCCCAGAAATGTCCGTCATGGCAAGGCGATTCCCCGTTTGCGTTGCCGCAAGCGGGTAGCGCAGGGTGATGACAGGCCGGTGACAGCCTGTTGACGCCGGCTCAAGCATTGCTGTGGCGCGCAAAATTAGGTGGTGCCTTGGCACAACCTTACTTGGCAGCGAATTTGGCTGGAAAATCGAGGGCCAGTCGAATCGTAGTTCATGAATCTACGATCAATCCGTAGAGGCAGGCGAGCATCCCCAAATGTCGGTTCCGGTGTCGCAGTTTTCATGAGTTTGTCAGCGGTTGAAACCAAGATAGCCAAATGTATTTGTACAGAAAGTGAGCATCAACCAAAGAGGGCTTGTGCAGAATATGCACCACAGCACGATCACCGTTCGAAACACTTGATCATGAGGGAATGTGAACGGATCGATCTTGGGATGACCTAAGAGTTTTGATAAGGGCGGCACATAATTACCTGTAGCGGCAGCATGCATCGTCTTAGAAAAATGTTTCCATCTTAGAAAAACGAAGCAAGCCCAAAATGCAGGAAAAAGCGTCAGTGCGAATATCATCTTTAGCGGTATGGGTTGCCCGCCGTGAATGATCCACCCAGGGCAACTACTTCGCGCTGGGTCGACCAGCGAAAAGATGAAGGCCTCCACAACAACTCCCAAAAAACAGACTATAGCTCCCCACTTAGCAACCCTTCGACAGAAATCTGGATCATAGTTCGGGAGGCGCGTATACTCATCCATATGGGTGCTAAGTCCTCATCGGTCCTGGAAGTCTTTGGTATAGAATGGCGAAGCTGCTCTTCGCCCTTGAGGGTTTGATCCGCCCGCCGACATCGAAATTGCGCCCGCAACCCTTTTTGGCCCACGGTCGGTTTGGTCCCGCCGGATCGCTCTCAGCCCCCTGCTTTCCATAGGCCCCCTGCTTTCCATAGCTTGCGCAATCGTGCCCGCCGTTTTCCCACCTTGCCCTGCCTAGGCGGCCGATATCATCTTATCTTGCGCGTTACACTTGCGCGTTACGACTTGCCAAATCCACCTGGGGTCGGCGTCGTCACGATGACCGCCTCGCCAGCGTCGAGGATGGTCTGATCGCAGGCTTTCAGCGTCTCGATCGCGCCGGTCTTGCGGCGGACCTTGGTCGAACCGGCCTCGCCATCGCCGCCTCCGTCCAGTCCCCGCGGCGGGCGGTTGCGATGCGAGGACAGGATGGCGCATTCCATTTTTTCGAGGAAGCGGATGGTGCGCCTGGTGCCGTCGCCGGCATTCCATTTGCCTTCGCCGCCGGAGCCTTCGCGGATATGAAAATCCTCGAGCAATACCGGGAAACGCAGTTCCAGCACTTCCGGATCGGTCAGGCGCGAATTGGTCATATGGGTGTGGACGCCGGAGGTGCCGGCAAAACCGCGGCCGTCGTTCATCCGGCCGGCCGGCGAGCCCGAGCAGATCGTCTCGTAATACTGATACTGCTTGTTGCCGAAGGTGAGATTGTTCATCGTGCCTTGCGCATTGGCCATCGCGCCCATGGCGCCGAACAGCGCGTTGGTGACGTGTTGCGAGGTCTCGACATTACCGGCGACGACCGCCGCGGGATAGGCGGGTTTCAGCATCGAGCCGTCGGGAATGATGATGTTGATCGGCCGCAGACATCCGGCATTCATCGGGATGTTGTCTTCGACCATGACGCGAAAGGCATAAAGCACCGCGGCACGGGCGACTGGCTCTGGCGCATTGAAATTGTTCTTCATCACCGGCGACGTTCCGGTGAAGTCGACGGTGGCTTCGCGCTTCCGCCGGTCGACCGATATCTTCACCTTGATCATTTGGCCGGTGTCGGTCGGATATTCGTATTCCGAACTGTCGGGCAGCCGCTCCAGAACGCGGCGCACGCTTTCGGCGGCATTGTCCTGGACATGGCCCATATAGGCTTCGACCACATCGAGGCCGAAATGCGCGACCATCTTGCGCAGCTCGGCGACGCCCTTTTCGTTCGCGGCGATCTGCGCCTTGAGGTCGGCGATGTTCTGGTGCGGATTGCGCGCCGGGTAGGGGTGGTCGGTGAGCAGCGTCTCCAGGTCCTTCTCGCGGAACCGGCCGCGATCGACGATGCGGAAATTATCAAACAGCACGCCTTCCTCGTCGACGGTTGTGGCAAGCGGCGTCATCGAGCCGGGCGCGGTGCCGCCGATGTCGGCATGATGGCCACGCGAGGCGACGTAGAAGAGGATCTTCGGCGATTGGCCGATCTCCCCCCTTGTGGGGGAGGTGGCGGCGAAGCCGCCGGAGGGGGTCGTTGCGGCAGTGCTCGACGCACTTGTGGTGCCTTCTGCGAGGACCCCACCCGGCCGCTTCGCGGCCACCCTCCCCTCAAGGGGGAGGGAAAACACCGGCGTCACCACTGTGATATCAGGCAGATGGGTGCCGCCATTGTAAGGCGCGTTCAGCGCAAAGACGTCGCCGGGACGGATGTCGCCGGAGTTGAGCCGGATGATGGTTTCCACCGAGCGGTCCATCGAGCCGAGATGCACCGGCATATGCGGCGCGTTGGCGACCAGCGCGCCATTCCGGTCGAAAACGGCACAGGAGAAGTCGAGGCGCTCCTTGATATTGACCGAATAGGCGGTGTTCTGCAGCGTCACGCCCATCTGCTCGGCGATCGACATGAACAGGTTGTTGAAAACCTCCAGCATCACCGGATCGGCTTCGGTGCCGAGTGCGGCGTGTCGGCGCTTCTTCTCGACGCGCCGCATCAATACGTGGTTCTTGGCGGTGATCTCGGCCTGCCAGCCCGGCTCGACGACGATGGTCTGGTTAGGCTCGATGATCAAAGCGGGGCCGGCGATCTTGTTACCAGGCTTCAGCGTTTCGCGAGGGAAAATGCCGGCGTCGCGCCAGACGCCGTCGACAAAGATTTTCCGGTTCCCGGAAGGATTTGCGGCCATGTATTCAACAACTGAATCGCTTTCGTCGCGGCCGGTGCCGCCGGTATCGGTACCTTCGACGCCGATCGACTCAACGATCATCGGCTTGTCGTCATAGACGAAACCGAACTGTGCCTTGTGCGCCGATTCGAAGTCCGCCTTGGCCTGCGCAATCGAGCCGTGCCCGAAGTTCACAGGCAGCGCGGTATCGGTGCCGTCGTAGCGGATCTGCAGCACCGGTCTCGAGACGACCGCGTCTTCGCTGATGCCTTGCGCGGCGAGTTCGTCGATGACGGCTTTGCGCAGCGTTGCGATGAGTTCATCGATCGCTGGCCCGGAATTGTCCGCCAGCGGCTTCAGCAGCGCCTGCTGGCGTGACGCAAATACAGAGGATAGGCCGATGCCGTATGCCGAGAGCAGGCCTGAGAAGGGATGGATCAGCACCGCCTCCATGCCGAGCGCATCGGCGACCAGGCAAGCGTGCTGGCCGCCGGCGCCGCCGAAGCAGTTCAGGAGGTATTCGGTGACATCGTAGCCGCGCTGCACCGAAATCTTCTTGATGGCGTTGGCCATGTTTTCGACGGCGATGGTGATGAACCCTTCGGCGACGGTTTCCGGGGAGCGGCCGTCGCCGATCTCGGCGGCAAGGGCCGCGAATTTTTCGCGAACCGTCTGGACGTCGAGCGGTTCGTCCTGGCCCGGTCCAAAAATAGCCGGGAAGAACTCGGGCTGCAGCTTGCCCAGCATGACATTGGCGTCAGTGACGGCCAACGGGCCGCCGCGCCTATAGGCGGCCGGGCCGGGATTGGCGCCGGCCGAATCCGGCCCGGCGCGAAAGCGGCCGGCCTCGTAATGCAGGATCGAGCCGCCGCCTGCAGCGACGGTGTGGATGCGCATCATCGGCGCGCGGATGCGCACGCCGGCGACCTCGGTGTCGAAGGCGCGCTCGTAGTCGCCATCGTAATGGGCGACATCGGTGGAGGTGCCGCCCATGTCGAAGCCTATGACCTTGCCGAAACCGGCGAGTTTTGCCGTCTCGACCATGCCGACGACGCCGCCGGCCGGGCCGGACAACAGCGCATCCTTGCCCTGGAACATGTCGGCGGCGGTGAGGCCGCCCGACGACATCATGAACATGAGGCGAGGGCTTTCCCTCCCCCTTGAGGGGAGGGTGGCGGCGAAGTCGCCGGGTGGGGTCGGCTCGACTGGGTTCGACACTCTGGCGGTGCCTTCTGAGATGACCCCCTCTGGCTGCTGCGCAGCCATCTCCCCCACAACAAGGGGGGAGATTGGCGCGGCACCCAGTTCCGCCGCAACCCTTTGCACATACCTAGCCAGGATCGGCGACAGATAGGCGTCGACCACCGTGGTGTCGCCGCGGCCGACCAGCTTGATCAGAGGCGAGACCTCGTGACTGACCGAGACCTGCGAGAATCCGAGCTTTCGACAGACTTTGGCGACCGCCTTTTCGTGCTCGGGATGTTTCCAGGCATGCATGAAGACGATCGCGACCGCATCGATGCCATCCGCCTTGGCTTGCTCAATAGCCGGGCGTACCGAAGCAATGTCGAGCAGGCGCTCGACACTGCCGTCGGCGCGAACCCTTTCGTCGATCTCGACGACACGCTCATAGAGCTGTTCGGGAAGGATGATCTGCTTGGCAAAGATATCGGGCCTGGCCTGATAGGCAATCCTCAGCGCATCGCGGAAGCCTTTGGTGATGAGCAGCAGCACACGGTCGCCCTTGCGCTCGAGAAGGGCATTGGTGGCAACCGTGGTGCCCATCTTGACATCGCCGATCAGAGCGGAGGGGATTGGAGCGCCGGGTTGGACGCCGAGCAGCTCGCGAATGCCATGGATGGCAGCATCGGCATAGGCTTCGGGATTCTCGGACAGCAGCTTGCGCGGGTGCAGCGCGCCTTCCGGGTCACGGCCGATGACGTCGGTGAAGGTGCCGCCACGGTCGATCCAGAAATCCCATTTTGCAGTCACTGCGGCGGCTCCCGGGATTTTTCCCTGTTCGATCTGTTAGCTTGCGAGGCCCTGACCGGCAATCGTCAAATGATTGGAATATGTTACAGGCAGAAATGCAACGTTACGAAACTCATGCGCAGCTTACGCATTGTGTCCTCGACCGCCGCCGGTAACGGAGGCGGATTAGAGGAGAGATATCATGAAGAAACTCATTCTTGCGTCGGTGTCGGCGCTTGCGTTGCTTGGCCTTGCCGCCTGCAGCAACAGCGGCACCGACAACACCACGACGCAGAGCACCAACCCGCCGGCATCCGACCAGACGATGAAGCCGGCTGCTCCTGACGCAAACAAGCCTGCCGAGCCGGCTCCGGCGCCTGCGCCGGCTGCTCCGGCTCAGTAGTCAATGTGACAACCAAGGAAAGGCTGGCCTCACAGGCCGGCCTTTCTGCTGCTTACGATACCAGCGCCTGGCGGCCGAGTGCGACGACGTGAGCGCTGGCGCCAGCCGCCTCAGACAAATCGATTGGGCCAGCCCCTGCGGCACTGTCTTGGCTTGATAGCGATGGGTGGTTGGCCCTATGAAGCCCCCATGTCGATTTGGGACCGCCTTGGCGACTTCGTCGCACGCGTTTCATCTTCAGCGTCGTCAGGCGTCGCCGAAGTGGTCGAGGCCGTGCGCACGGTTTTCTCCGGCGATGCCGATCTGCGCCGGCGCGTCGCCTTCTCGGTGGCGATGATCGCCCTGTCGGCCAAGATGGCCAAGGCAGACGGCATCGTCACGCAAGACGAGGTGCGCGCCTTCCAGGAAATATTCGAGGTGCCGAAGGAACAGAGGCGCAATGTGGCGCGGCTCTACGATATGGCCAAACGCGACATTGCCGGTTTCGAGACCTATGCCGAGCGGATGGCGCAGCTTTGCGGTTCGGGCCATTCGAACTGCCTGATGCTCGAGGACATACTCGACGGGCTGTTCCACATCGCCAAGGCCGACGGGCTGGTGCATGAGCGAGAGGGCCAATTCCTGCATCGCATCGCCGAGATATTCCGCATCGATGAGGCGCATTACCAGAGCATCCTGGCCCGGCATGTCGATCTGGGTGCGGCCGATCCCTATGTTGTGCTCGGCATCGAGCGTGGGAAGCCGTTCGAGGAGGTCCGCAGGCGCTACCGCAAGCTGGTCTCCGACAATCATCCGGACCGGCTGATCGCACGCGGCCTGCCGCAGGAATTCATCAAGATCGCGACGACCAGGCTGGCGGCGATCAACGCGGCCTATGAAATGATCGAGCGAGGCCTGCGGCACGCATGAGCGGCTTTCCGCCCGATGAGCCGAGCGCCGAGGTCAGGGTATCGCCGAATTTCGGACCACGGCGCGGGACGCTCGGACCCGATATGATCGTGCTGCACTACACCGGCATGGCTACCGGCGCCGGTGCCGAGGCATGGTTGTGCGATCCGGCAAGCGAGGTCTCGTCGCACTACCTGGTCCATGAGGACGGCGGCATTGTTCAGATGGTAAGGGAAGGCGACCGCGCCTGGCATGCCGGCAAGAGCTCGTGGTTCGGACAGAGCGACATCAACTCCTGTTCGATCGGCATCGAGATCGTCAATCCGGGGCATACGCTCGGCTATCGCAACTTTCCAAAACCGCAGATCGACGCGGTGATCGGCCTGTGCGCTGGGATCATCGAGCGCCATTCCATTCCGGCGCAGCGGGTGCTTGCCCATTCCGACGTGGCACCGGGGCGAAAGGTCGAT
Source organism: Mesorhizobium sp. M1307 (assembly GCF_040318155.1). Taxonomy (NCBI): domain Bacteria; kingdom Pseudomonadati; phylum Pseudomonadota; class Alphaproteobacteria; order Hyphomicrobiales; family Phyllobacteriaceae; genus Mesorhizobium; species Mesorhizobium sp. M1307. The sequence continues at coordinate 22,480 of NZ_JAMYLR010000036.1, forward strand.
CCAGGCGAGAAATTTCCATGGAAGGCATTGTTTGCTGCCGGTATCGGCCATGTTGTGCCGGCAGCACCGATCCGGCGCGGCGCCGTGCTGAAGCCAGGCGATACCGGCGCCGAGGTAGAGGCGCTGCAGTCGATGCTGGCGCTCTATGGTTATGGCGTCGAGATCACCGGCGCTTTCGACCGGCAGACCGAAATCGTGGTCGAGGCATTTCAGCGGCATTTCCGGCAGCGCCTGGTCGATGGCATGGCTGATGGATCGACGATCCGCACGCTGGAAAGGCTGCTCGCTTCCGTAAGGATAGCCTCTCTCAAATAATCTTTTGCCAGCTTAAAAGTTACAATCTGTTACTCAAAGTGACTTGCGTCGCCTTCTTTGGCGCCAATTCCGTCGTCAAAGGCGATCCGTACAGATTGTCGGACGTCTATCCCCCCAGATGTTCCGATGTTGATTGAGGGTATCTGCGCGAAGTCTTTGTGCAGATCAAACAGAACAGGATCACATGCAGAAATTGACCGTTTTAACGGCAGCCATTGCTGCCGGCGTAATGACTTTTGCCTTCAGTGCGGCGAACAGCGCACCGCTGAGCCAGCGGGCCGATCAGGGCTTCAGTGCCGCAGCCGGCAAAACCGCCGTGCCGAAGGGTGGTGCAAAAGTAGAGAAGACCGCCACCGCAAAAGTGGAAAAAGCGGCCGCGGTAAGGACGAAAAAGCCAGTCTCCGCGAAAGGGCCAACCGCTGCGAGAAAGACAATCGCCAAACTGCATGTGAAGCGTAACCGCAAACGCATCGACCGCATGGCAACGGCGTCAGTCGCTCCGAAGAGCAGGCCAGCGCCTCAGGCGGCGGCAGTCGGCGGCAGCGGACAGTATTCGGCGATCATTGCGCGTTATGCCGCCAGCTATGGCGTCCCGGTGTCGCTCGCCAATGCCGTCATCAAGATCGAAAGCAACTACCAACCGAACCAGGTCGGCAGCGCCGGCGAGATCGGCCTGATGCAGATCAAGCCGGCGACGGCGCGGATGATGGGCTATAGCGGTTCGGTTCAGGGTCTCTACGATCCCGATACCAACATCAAATACGGCATGAAGTACCTTGCCATGGCGCGGGATCTCGGCGGCGGCACGACCTGCGGCACGATCCTGAAATACAATGCCGGCCACGCCGCCACACGGATGAACCCGGTGTCCGCAGCCTATTGCGGCAAGGTCAAGGTGCAGCTGGCAGCACTTGGAGCGCCCGCCTGACAAGCGACAACGTGCTTTTTCGTTTGCGTTTTCGGGCCTGAACCCCTTTATACGCCTTGCCAGCTGGCCGGGCGGCCGCACCCGCGAAGCCGAAAGGCTGTGGGTGAGGAAAGTCCGGGCTCCATGGAGACACGGTGCCGGTTAATGGCCGGCGGGGGCGACCCCAGGGAAAGTGCCACAGAAAGCAAACCGCCACGATCCAATCGAGGCAAGGGTGAAAGGGTGGGGTAAGAGCCCACCGCGCGACTGGCGACAGGAGCGGCACGGTAAACCCCACCGGGAGCAAGACCGAATAGGGGCGGTGCGAGGGGAAACCCTCGAGGGCTGTTTCCGGCTCACCGTCCGGGTAGGTTGCGTGAGGCGTATGGCAACATGCGCCCAAGATGAATGGCCGCCACGTTCTCGCCCCGTACGGGGCGAGGGCCATACAGAACCCGGCTTACAGGCCAGCTGGCAGTTTCCCCGATAAAAGGAAATCTCCTGATATCAGCAGGTTGCGTTTTCGGGCGCAGCCGTTGATTCAGTTTCGACCCCTGCAGCCGAGCGCGACAATCCTTGAAATTGGTACGATTTAATCGTACCATTGAGAGATTGATCAGGAGTGCGCCATGGGCCACGTTGACAAACGCAGCATCACGCTGTCGCCGGAACTGGCGGCGGCGGTCGACGACGTGGTCGCCGCCGGCGAATATGCCTCGGCAAGCGAGGTGATCCGCGACGCGCTGAGGCAATGGAAGGACCGGCGCGACCTGCTCGGCTACACGGTCGAGGAATTGCGCAAGCTGGTGCAGGAGGGGATCGACAGCGGTCCGGGGCTGGACGGGCCGCCAATCATGGAACGGCTGCGCGCCAAATATCTGAAAATGGCCGGAACCAAAGGCCTTGAGGAGTGAAATACCGCCTGCTTCCTCAGGCATTGATCGACCTCGAAGCCATCGGCGACTACATTGCCGAACAGAATCCAAATGCGGCGGTTCGGCTCGTGGATCTCTTGCAAAGGCCGGTGGGATTTGCTGACCCTGCACCCCTTCTCAGGTGCGCCGCGCGAAGACATCGCAACCGGAATCCGTCACCTGATCGTCGGCGAATACCTCACCTTGTATCGTGTCCGCGAAGAGGCGATCGAAATCGTTCGCGTGCTGCACGGCCGGCGCAAGATTGATGCCGACGATCTGAATTCGTGATTGCCGATTCAGCCACCGATTGCGTCTAGCGACGCCTCGATCGCCTGCCAAAGCTCTTCCACCGGCTCGCAGCCGATCGACAGGCGAACGAAGCCGGGCGGAACGGCATCTCCCCTTTTTGATCGCCGTTCGGCCGAAGTGTGCACGCCGCCGAACGACGTCGCTGCCTGCATCAAGGCGCAATTGTTGATGAAATCCTCGGCCTTGTCCTCCGAGGCGAGCACGAACGAGATGAGAAAGCCGAAGCGCTCCATCTGGGCGCGGGCAAGATTGTGCGATGGATCGCTCTCCAGTCCCGGAAAGCGCAAGCCGCTGATCGCGCGATGGTTTTTCAGCCGTCGCGCTATCATTTCGGCGGAAGCGCACATGCGGTCGAAGCGCACGTCCAGCGTTTCGAGGCCGCGATGCACCAGCCATGCCTCGAACGGCCCGGGGATAGCGCCCGACGTCTCGCGCCAGTCGGTCACCCTCGAGATAATGTCCGCGTCGCGGCTGGCGACATGGCCGAACAGCACATCGGAATGGCCGTTTGGTGCCTTGGTGTCGGCGGCAATGACGATATCTGCGCCGAGATCGAGCGGGCGCTGGCCGAAAGGCGTCATTGTCGTGTTGTCGACCACAAGCACCGCACCCGCTCTATGCACGGCTTCGGCGACGGCTGCGATGTCGCATATATCCAGTCCTGGGTTGGCGGGCGTTTCGACGAACGCAAGCCGATACCTATCGAAGCCGCCGTCGAGGAAGCTTGATGTTGGCCGGACATCATAAGCGACGCCAAAGGACTTCAGGAAGCGCTCTGCCAGCGCTCTCGTCGTGTGATAGCCGTCGGACGGCAGCAGGATACGGTCGCCGGCTTTGAGCAGGCCGAAAAATACCGCCGAGATGGCAGCCATCCCCGAGGGAAAGGCGACGCATGAGGCGTCTTCCAGATGCGCCAGCATGTGCTCGACCGCATCCCAGGTCGGATTGCTGAAGCGGCCATATTGATCGAAGCCGGTGGCGTCGCCGGGCGCATGAAAGATGGCGGCCATCGTCAGGGGCAAGGGGATCGGGTCGCCCTTGGCCAGCCCGCCGCGGCGCAGATGGGGAAGTGCCGCGGCGCGTGACTTGGCTGTTTCGGACATGATTTCAAACCTCGTTACTGACCGGAAAAGGAGATGCCGAGGCTATGCGCGGCAGCGATCCGCAGCAAGCCGCCTCCGGTTGGACCAGACGGCCCTAAACGCTTCGTTAGGCTTAATGGAGGATAAAGACCGGAGTGCCGTCAAAGCTGCTCTCCCCAGTCGTGGCAGGCGCGTTTTGAAGACTGTTCCCGTTGACGCCCATAACACCCCATGATATCCCATTCCGATACTCAAGCCTTCGTTCCGTGTCAGGGTGAAGCGTACGCCAATCGGGCAGCCGCGGCGGCTGCGCGTTTGCCTGCGTTCGCCCGTCACAACGAAGCGGGTTTTGGACGTCGACCGGGCTGGGGCGGCGCGGACAGGAAGATGCAGAGGGGTGCGGCGGCGCAAGCGGCCGTAACGCGTAATGGACCGGTTTCTGTCGAACGCGGTGAACAGGATCGATGCGAAGGGACGAGTGTCCGTGCCGGCGCATTTCCGTGCCGTTGTGCAGAAACGCGGCTATTCGGAACTTTATGCGCTACGCTGCCTGGATCGCCCGGCGATGGATGTCGGTGGGCTCGACCTGCTCGATCGCTACGAGCAGCGTATCGCCCAGGAAGACCCGTTCCTGCAGACGGCGGACGACATGTCGTTCTTCTGCCATGGCGATGGAACGTTTCTGAAGCTCGACCAGGACGGCCGTATCACGATGAGCGATTTCATTCGCGAGCATACCGGCATTTCAGCGGAAGTGGCCTTCGTTGGCCGGGGCAATTTCTTTCAGATCTGGGAGCCGGGACGGCTCAGCGCCTACGGGACGGAAGCACGCGCCCGGCTTTTGCAGCTTCGGCAGGGGACGAAGCCCGGGGAGCGGCCGGAATGATGGCGGGCGACGGCGATGAAGTTCATGCCGCTGGCGGACCAGCCCGTCACATTCCGGTCCTCCTTGCCGAAGTTCTGGAGGCGCTGGCCCCGACAAAAGGCGAGGTGATCGTCGACGGCACGTTCGGTGCCGGCGGCTACACTAAGGCCATTCTGGCAAGCGGAGCCTCGGTCGTCGCCATCGACCGCGATCCGGATGCGATCGCGGCGGGGCGGGCCCTTGAACAGCAGTCCGGCGGCAAGCTCAGGCTTGTCCAGGCACCGTTCTCGACGCTCGACGAGCAGGTTGAAAGTGCCGATGGCGTCGTGCTCGACATCGGCATCTCCTCCATGCAGATCGACCAGCCGGAGCGCGGCTTTTCATTCCGGGCCGATGGACCGCTCGACATGCGCATGGCGCAGGCGGGCCTGAGCGCCGCCGATGTCGTCAACACCTTCAAGGTGGGCGATCTTGCCCGCATCTTCGGTTTTCTCGGCGAGGAACGCCATGCCGGGCGCATCGCCCGCATGATCGAGAGCCGTCGCGAAAAACGCCCCTTCGAGCGCACGCTCGACCTTGCCGATGCCATCGAGACGCATATCGGTCGCGCGCCGAAAGACAAGATCCATCCGGCCACCCGCGTTTTCCAGGCGCTGCGCATCTTCGTCAATGACGAACTCGGCGAACTGGCCAAGGCACTGTTTGCCGCCGAGCGCGCGCTGAAACCGGGCGGGCGGCTTGTCGTGGTGACCTTCCATTCCCTCGAGGACCGCATCGTCAAGCGCTTCATCGCCGACAGAGCCGATTCAGCGACCGGATCGCGGCACCTGCCCGAGGCGCAGGCGCGCACCGCCACCTTCACCAAGAAGGGCGGCGGCGTGACGCCTGGCGATGCCGAGATATCGGCAAATCCGCGGGCGCGCTCGGCAAGGCTGCGCACTGCAATCCGTACAGAGGCGCCGGCGCGTGCCGGCGATTTTTCGATTTTCGGCCTGCCAAAACTGCCTGGCCCAAAGCTTCCCGGCGCCGATCGACCGGGAGAGAGGTGAGCACGTGTTTCGTACCAGCGACATAGTCCTGATCGCCGTCATGGTTTCGGCGGCTGCCCTGACCTACAAGACCAAGCGCGAGGCCGAGGAGCAACTGGCGGCAGTGCACAAGATCCAGGCGCAGATCCGTTATGAGGAGGACACGATCGACCTGCTCAAGGCGGACTGGAGCCTGCTTACCCAGCCGTCGCGCCTGCAGAAGCTCACCGAAATCTACAAATCGCAACTCGGACTCGAGCCGGTCAATGCGCGGCAGATCGTCGGGCTGGACGATCTGCCGGCGAAACCCGTCAACATCGAGGACCTTTCATCGCAGCGGCTGGGCGGCATGGCCGATATCGGCGGCAAAGATCCCGTGGTGACCGGAGGCATCGTCCAATGATCACCGGATTTCCAATGGCTGCCAGATTTCCAAAGATTGGCAGGCTGCTGAAGAGCGGTTCACAGGCCGGTGCAGGCGGATCGATCGTGGTCGAAGGTGCCCGCAAGGCGACCGGTGGCAAGGGCAGGACCCGCATCGTCATGACCATGGCGGTGTTCTTCGGCATCTATTCGACCATTGCCGGGCGGCTGGTCTATCTGGGTTTCCAGAATCCCGACCTGTCGGGCGGCCCGCAGAGCCGGGTGACGGCATCGCGACCCGACATCGTCGACCGTAACGGCGAAGTGCTGGCGACCGACATCAAGACCGCGTCGCTGTTTGCCGAACCGCGCCGCATCGTCGATGCCGACGAGGCGATCGAAAAGCTGTCGACGGTGCTTCCCGAGATCGACTACGAGCAGACATATAACAAGCTGAAGAGCGGCGCCGGGTTCGTCTGGCTGCAGCGGCAACTGACGCCGAAGCAGCAGGCCGACATCATGCAACTCGGCATCCCCGGATTCGGCTTTCGCACCGAAAAGCGCCGGTTCTATCCGGCCGGCGAAACCTCGTCCTACATTGTCGGCCTCACCAACATCGACAATCAGGGCATCTCCGGCATGGAGAAATACATCGACGAACAGGGCTTGAGCGATCTTCAGGCGTCGGGCCTCGCGGTGGCCAAGGATTTGAAGCCGGTGCAGCTCTCGATCGACCTGCGCGTCCAGCATATCGTGCGCGACGAGGTCGCCACCGGCATGGAAAAGTACCACGCCATCGCGGCGGGCGCCGTCGTGCTCAACGTCAAGACCGGCGAGGTGCTGGCGATGGCGTCGGTTCCGGATTTCGATCCGAACAACCCCTATAACGCGCAGGACAAGGACCGGCTCAACCGTATGTCGGCCGGCCTCTATGAAATGGGGTCGACCTTCAAGAGCTTCACCACTGCCATGGCGCTCGATTCCGGCAAGATAACGCTGCAAAGCCGTTTCGACGCGTCGCGCCCGATCAGGATCGGCCATCAAACCATCCATGATTTCCATGGCAAGGGCCGGGTACTGTCGGTGCCGGAAGTGTTCATCTACTCCTCCAATATCGGCTCTGCCAAGGAAGCCGAAGCGGTTGGCATCGACGGACACCGCGAATTCCTGCATCGCCTGGGAATCCTCGAGAAGATGCAGACCGAACTGCCGGAAGTCGCTCGGCCGACCGAGCCCAAGGTCTGGAAGCAGGTCAATTCGATCACCATCGCCTTCGGCCACGGTGTGTCGACGACGCCGCTGCAGACAGCGGTCGGCTGCGCCGCGCTGATGAATGGCGGCTATCTGATGGACCCGACCTTCCTGCCGCGCACGCAGGAGCAGGCGATGGCGGTGGCCAAGAAAGTGGTCAGCGACAAGACGGTCGAGGGCATGCGCTATCTCTATGCACTCAATGCCGAAAAGGGATCCGGCCGCAATGCACGGGTGCCAGGATACCGGGTGGGCGGCAAGACGGGAACGGCGGAGAAGGTTGTCAACGGCCGTTACTCGAAGGAAAAGAATTTCAACGCCTTCGTTGCGGCTTTCCCGATGGACGATCCGCAATACATAGTGCTTACGATCGCCGACGAACCGAGGCCGGAAAAGCCCGGCATGGGTGCTACGGCCGCCTCGAACGCGGGCATCATGGCTGCAAACATCATCCGACGTGCGGCTTCCATGCTTGGCGTGAAGCCAGATTTCAGCCATGAAAATGGTGCAACGCTGGTTTCCTATCAGTGATTCTTGGGGCGCGCCGGCAACTGCGCGCTATTTTGTTGCGATGAACGGGGTTCGATGAAGCTGAAAAATCTAGCCGGTATCCTGCCTGTCGAAGGGACAGCTTCCTTCGATATGGAGGTTACAGGGATTTCGTCGGATTCCCGCCAGGTAACACGGGGCGTCGTCTTTTTCGCGCTCAGCGGCTCCAAGGCGGATGGCGCAGCCTACGCAGCCGATGCCGCGAGCCGAGGCGCTGCAGCGATCGTGGTCGGCAAGGGCAGTGCCGTCGCCGGGCTGCCAATCCCGGTTCTTGTCGTAGACGATCCGCGCCTTGCACTGGCGCTGAGTGCTGCACGTTTTTTCGGCATGCAACCGCAAACCATGGTCGCGGTGACCGGAACCAGCGGCAAGACCTCGGTCGCCGCATTCACCCGGCAGATATGGGAGCAGGCGGGTTTCGCCGCCGCCTCGATCGGCACGACCGGCGTGGTGGCGCCGGGCCGCAACGAATATGGCTCGCTGACCACGCCGGATCCGGTGGCACTGCACAGGCTGCTCAAGGAGCTGGCGGAGGCCGGCGTCACCCACGCCTCGATGGAAGCGTCCAGCCATGGCCTCGACCAGCGCCGGCTCGACGGCGTCAAGCTTGCGGCCGGCGGCTTCACCAATCTCGGCCGCGACCATATGGACTATCATCCGACGGTCGAGGACTATCATCGCGCCAAATTGCGTCTGTTCGACGCGCTGCTGCCGAAGGGCGCGCCGGCGGTCATCTTTGCCGACGACCCGTGGTCGGAGCCGACGATCAAGGCGGCGCGGGCAGGGGGACTGAATGTGCTGACGGTCGGCCGCCACGGCGATTTCCTGCGGCTGAAGCGGGTCGAGCACGAGCGCCACCGCCAGCGCGCCGAGGTCGAAGCGGACGGCGTTCTCCATGAAGTCGACTTGCCGCTGGCCGGCGACTTCCAGATTGCAAATGCGCTGGTGTCGGCCGGCCTCGCCATTTCGACTGGAACATCTGTTGCCAAGGCGTTGATGGCGCTGGAGAAATTGAAGGGCGCGCCGGGACGGCTCGACCTTGTCGGGACGGCCGCCAACGGCGCGCCGGTCTATGTCGACTACGCGCACAAGCCGGATGCGCTGGAAAACGTGCTGGCTTCGGTGCGCCCCTTTACCACCGGCCGCGTCATCGTCGTATTCGGTTGCGGCGGCGACCGGGACCGAGGCAAGCGGCCGATCATGGGCGAGATCGCCACAAGACTGGCCGACGTGGTCATCGTCACCGACGACAATCCCCGCTCGGAAGTACCCGAGACGATCCGCGCCGCGATCCTGGAGGCCGCACCCGGCGCCATCGAGATCGGCGACCGGCGCAAGGCCATCCACGAGGCGGTCGGGATGCTTCACGCTGGCGACACGCTGATCGTGGCCGGCAAGGGCCATGAGGAAGGCCAGACCATCGGCACCGAGACGCTGCATTTTTCCGATCATGAGGAAGTTCGCTCGGCGCTGCGGGAGCAAGCGGCGTGAGCTATCTGTGGACCTCCGAGGCGCTGGTTGCCGCCATGGATGGCCGGCCGCTCGGTCCGATGCCTGAAGGCATCGCCGGCATTTCCATCGACAGCCGCAGCCTGCAGCCGGGAGACGCTTTCTTCGCCATCAAGGGCGAGGCCATGGACGGCCATGATTTCGTCACGGCTGCCATCAAGGCGGGCGCCGGCGTGCTGGTCGTCGCCGAGGGCAAGCTGCCGTCGCTGGGGCGGCTGACTGCACCGATGATCGTCGTGGAGGACGTGCTTGTCGCTCTGGAAAAGCTCGGCGTTGCGGCGCGCGCACGCTCAAAGGCCAGGGTCATTGCCGTGACCGGATCGGCGGGCAAGACCACCACCAAGGAAGCGCTACGCCACGCTCTCTCCGCGGTCGGTACGGTGCATGCATCGGCCCAGTCGTTCAACAATCACTGGGGCGTGCCGCTGACGCTGGCGCGCATGCCGCAGGATTGCGACTATGCCGTCTTCGAGATCGGCATGAACCATCCCGACGAGATCCGGCCGCTGGTCAAGATGGTCCGGCCGCATGTCGCCATCGTCACGTTGATCGCGGCCGCTCACCTCGGCTTCTTCCGCAACCTGGACGAGATCGCCAAGGCCAAGGCGGAGGTTTTCGAGGGACTGGAGCCCGGTGGCGCCGCCCTTCTCAACCGCGACGATGCGCGCTGGAAGCTGCTGGAGAAGATGGCCAAAGAGGCCGGCGTCGAGCATGTCTACGGGTTCGGCGAGAATGCCCGGGCGACCTTCAAACTGATCAAATGCGAGCTCAATGCCGATCACTCGGTCATCACCGCCAAGATTGGCGGGCACGAGATTGTCGCCAGGATCGGCGCGCCGGGCCGCCATATGGTGCAGAACGTGCTCGCGGTTCTTGGTGCCGCGCATCTGGTCGGCGCCGACGTTAACAGGGTTGCGCAGGCGCTGGCCGATCTTTCGCCCGAACGCGGACGCGGCAAGCGCTATGTGTTGCGTCACCCCAACGGGCCGATCACGCTGATCGACGAGAGCTACAACGCCAATCCCGCGTCGATGAGGGCTGCAATGGCACTGCTCAACACGACGCCGGTGTCGGGCGAGGGCAGGCGCATTGCCGTGCTCGGCGATATGCTCGAGCTCGGCAGCCATTCGGCGAAATTGCATGCCGCGCTTGCCGGTCTGATCGTCGGCACCGACACGCGCACGGTCTTTCTCGGCGGCCCGGAGATGCGGGCGCTGGCCGACGTTTTGCCCGGCGAGATCAGGACGGAGTACCGCGCCGGTGCGGAAGATCTGAAACCGGTTCTTCTATCGGAATTAAAGCCCGGCGACGTGGTCATGATCAAATCGTCGAAGGGCATAGGCTTTTCAAAGCTGGTCGAGGCGTTGCTCGGCAAGTTTCCGGCGGAAGCCACAACCAGCAGACAGACCTAGGATCGGTCCGGGGGACGCAAGCGCATGCTAACACTGCTCGTCGAATTTGCGGACAAGATCTCGGTCTTCAACGTCTTCCGCTACATAACATTCCGCACCGGCGGAGCGCTGATCACAGCGGCGCTGATCGTGTTCATCTTCGGACCGACCATCATCAATTCGCTGCGGCTGCGGCAAGGCAAGGGCCAGCCGATCCGTGCCGACGGGCCGCAGACGCATTTCAAGAAGGCGGGAACGCCGACAATGGGCGGACTGATGATCCTGTCCGGCATCGTCGGTTCGTCGCTGCTGTGGGCGAACCTGTCGAGCATCTACGTCTGGGTGGTCCTGCTGGTGACGCTGGGATTCGGCTCGATCGGCTTTTACGACGATTATCTCAAAGTAACCAAGCAATCGCATCTCGGCTTTTCCGGCAAGGCGCGGCTGGGGCTCGAATTCGTCATCGCCGGCATCGCCGCCTGGGTGATCATGCATAACGGCCAGGCGCCGTTCTCGTCATCGTTGACATTCCCTTTCGCCAAGGAGTTTCTCGTCAATCTCGGCTGGTTCTTCATCCCGTTCTCGTGCTTCGTCATCGTCGGCGCCGGCAATGCGGTGAATCTGACCGACGGTCTCGACGGGCTGGCGATCGTGCCGATCATGATCGCAGCCGCATCCTTCGGCGTCATCGCCTATCTCTCCGGCAACGCGGTGTTCGCCGAATATCTGCAGATCCATTTCGTGCCCGGCACCGGTGAACTTGCGGTGGTCCTTGGAGCGGTGATCGGCGCCGGTCTCGGTTTCCTCTGGTTCAATGCGCCGCCGGCGGCGATCTTCATGGGCGACACCGGCTCGCTGGCGCTGGGTGGGCTGATCGGCACGGTCGCGGTGGCGACCAAGCACGAGATCGTGCTGGTCATCGTCGGCGGCCTGTTCGTCGTCGAGATATTCTCGGTCATCATCCAGGTCGGCTACTTCAAGATGACCGGCAAGCGCGTCTTCCTGATGGCGCCGATCCACCATCATTTCGAAAAGCTCGGCTGGACCGAAAGCCAGGTGGTGATCCGCTTCTGGATCATCGCCGTCATCCTGGCGCTGGTCGGCCTGTCGACCCTGAAGCTCAGATAGGAGGCCGCTTGATCCCCGCCGCATCCTTTTCAGGCAAGCGCGTTTCGCTCTTCGGGCTCGGTGGCTCGGGGATTGCCACGGCGCGCGCGCTGATCGAGGGCGGCGCGGATGTGCTGGCCTGGGACGACAATCCCGATAGCGTCGCCAAGGCCGGCGCGGTCGGCATCACGACAGCGGACCTGCGCGGTGCGGACTGGGCGAGGTTTTCCGCCTTCGTGCTGTCGCCCGGCGTGCCGCTGACGCATCCCAAGCCGCACTGGACCGTCGAGCTGGCGCGGGGCTCAGGCGTGGAGATCATCGGCGACATCGAGCTTTTCTGCCGCGAGCGGATGCTGCTGGCACCGGCAGCACCTTTCATTGCCATTACCGGCACCAACGGCAAGTCGACGACCACGGCACTGACGGCGCACATCCTAAAATCGGCTGGGCGCGACACGCAGATGGGCGGCAATATCGGCCGCGCGGTGATGACGCTCGATCCGCCGCAGCCTGAACGGCACTATGTGGTTGAGTGCTCTTCCTACCAGATCGATCTTGCCCCTTCGATCAATCCGACGGCCGGTGTGCTGCTCAACCTGACGCCGGACCATCTCGACCGCCATGGCACGATGCAACACTACGCCTCGATCAAGGAGCGGCTGGTGGCCGGCAGCGAGACGGCAATCATCGGTGTCGACGATTCCTGGTGCGCCCAGATCGCCGATCGGCTGGAGCGGGCCGGCCGGCAGGTCATCCGCGTCTCCAAGCGCCTGCCGCTGACCGACGGTTATTTCGCTGACGGCACCAACTTAATGGAAGCCGTGCACGGCCGCTACAGCCGTGTCGCCTTCCTCGAAGACATCGGCTCGTTGCGCGGCCAGCACAATGCGCAGAACGCGCTGGCCGCCGCCGCCGCCTGCCTCAAGGTCGGGCTCGAGCTCGGCGAGATCCAATCCGGACTGGAGAGTTTCCCTGGGCTGGCGCACCGCATGGAGCAAGTCGGCCGCAAAGGGCATGTGCTGTTCGTCAACGATTCCAAGGCGACCAATGCCGATGCCGCTGCACCGGCGCTGTCGAGCTTTGCGCGTATCTACTGGATTGCCGGCGGCCTGCCGAAAGAGGGCGGCATCGAGCCGTTACGCGGCTTCTTCCCGCGCATCGCCAAGGCCTATCTGATCGGCGAAGCCGCACCGGCCTTTTCGGCGACGCTGGGCGAAGCGGTGCGCTACGAGATATCAGGCACGTTGGCGGCGGCAGTCGAACACGCCGCCCGCGATGCGGCCAGGGATAGTAGCGGCGAGGCAGTGGTGCTGCTGTCGCCGGCCTGCGCCAGTTTCGACCAGTTCAAGAATTTCGAAGTCCGCGGCGAGGCGTTCAGGCAAGCCGCAACCGCCATTGATGGCGTGAAGCCCATCGGAGGGACACGATAATGCAAAGCCGTCTCGACAAAAGCCCTGTGGCGACCTGGTGGTGGACGATCGATCGCTGGTTCCTGGCGGCGTTCCTGTCGCTGATGGGGCTCGGCATCGTTTTGTCCTTCGCCGCAAGCCCGGCGGTGGCCGAGCGCATCGGGCTCGACAGTTTCCACTTCGCGACACGCCAGATTATCTTCACCATTCCGGCGCTTGGGGTAATGCTGGCCGTCTCGTTCCTTGAATCCAGGCAGATCCGGCGCATGGCGCTGGTCATGTTGTGCATCATGCTGTTTCTGATGGTGGCGGTGCTCTATATCGGCGTCGAGGTGAAGGGCGCGCGGCGCTGGGTGTCGCTAGCCGGCCTGTCGATCCAGCCGTCCGAGTTCCTGAAACCGGCCTTCGTCATCATCTGCGCCTGGCTGTTCGCCGAGCACAAGCGCCAGCCCGACATTCCGGGCAATTTGTTCGCCATGTTGCTGCTTGCACTGGTCATCTCGCTGCTGGTGGCGCAGCCTGACCTTGGGCAGACCATGCTGGTGCTCGGCACCTGGGGGGTGATGTTCTTCATGGCCGGATTGCCGTGGCTGTGGATCGTCGCGCTGGGTGCTGCAGGCGTCGGCGGCGTGTTCGCCGCCTATGCAGTGTTCCCGCACGTTGCCGGCCGTATCGACCGCTTCATGACCGGCGAGGGCGACACGTTCCAGGTCGACATGGGCCGCGAGGCGCTGATCAATGGCGGCTGGTTCGGCGTCGGGCCGGGCGAGGGCACCGTCAAACGGGTCATCCCCGACAGCCATGCCGACTTCGTCTTCTCGGTCGCCGGCGAGGAATTCGGGCTGATCATGTGCTTCTTCATCATGTCCATCTTCGGGTTCATCGTGCTGCGCGGCCTCAACACGGCACTCAAGGAGCAGGACGATTTCACACGCTATGCGGTTGGCGGCTTGGTCACGGTCTTCGGCCTGCAGTCGGTCATCAACATGGCCGTCAATCTGCAGCTGATGCCCGCCAAGGGCATGACGCTGCCGTTCATTTCCTACGGCGGTTCCTCGCAGATCGCGATCGCCATCTCGATGGGCATGGTGCTGGCGCTGACGCGCAAGCGCCCGGAAAAGCGCAAGCAGCTGGGCTTCATGCCGTCGCCGCGTGCGATGCCGGCGGAGTGAGATGGCCAAGGGGGTCATCCTTCTGGCGGCGGGCGGAACGGGCGGACATCTGTTCCCGGCCGAGGCACTGGCGCACGAACTGACCGGGCGCGGCTGGGCGGTGCACCTGGCGACGGACGAACGCGCCGAGCGCTTTGCCGGGCAGTTCCCGGCGGCCGCCATCCATCCGATCCAGTCGGCGACGATGGGGTCGAAAAATCCTTTTGCCGTGCTCGCCGCATTTTGGAAAATCTGGCGCGGGGTGCGGCAGGCATCGGCCGTCATCGCCAGCGTCAAGCCCGCCATCGTAGTCGGCTTCGGCGGCTATCCGACGCTGCCGCCGCTCTATGCCGCGACCCGGCGCAAGGTGCCGACGCTGATCCACGAGCAGAACGCGGTGATGGGCCGTGCCAACCGGGCGCTCGCCGGCCGCGTCGACGCTATTGCCGGTGGTTTCCTACCGGAAGACACAAGTGCTACAGGCGTCAAGACGGTGACCACCGGCAATCCGGTCAGGCCGCAAGTGCTGGAAGCGGCGAAGACGCCTTATGCCGCATCGGCCGGTGAAGAGCCGTTCCGATTTCTGGTGTTTGGCGGCAGCCAAGGCGCGCAGTTCTTTTCCGATGCGGTGCCGGCGGCGATCGCCCGGCTTTCCGATGCACAGCGCAGGCGGCTGGCGATCACCCAGCAGGCGCGCGCCGACGATGTGCCGCGGGTGAAAGCGGCCTATGCCACGCTTGACATCGAGGCCGAGGTGTCGCCCTTCTTCACCGACATGGCGGCGCGGCTGGCGGCGGCGCATCTGGTGATGTCGCGCTCCGGCGCATCGACCGTATCGGAAATCGCGGTGATCGGCCGGCCGGCGCTGCTGGTGCCTTATCCGCACGCGCTCGACCACGACCAGGCGGCGAATGCGGCGGCCCTTGCGGCAGCGGGCGGCGCCGAGGTGCATCCGCAATCCACGCTTTCGGCGGAGCGGATCGCCGTGCTTGTCGGCGGGCTGATGGATGATCCAGGCAAGGCGGCGACAATGGCCGCGGCGGCGAAATCGTCCGGAAAACCGGATGCCGCGCGGTTGCTCGCCGATCTGACAGAGGCTATTGCGTCCAGGAAATCCGTTTCGGAATTCAGGAAGGAGACGCACGCATGAAGATGCCACAGACGATCGGCCTCGTGCATTTCATCGGCATTGGCGGCATCGGCATGAGCGGCATCGCCGAGGTGCTGCACAATCTCGGCTACAAGGTGCAGGGATCCGATCAGGCCGACAGCGCCAATGTGCAGCGGCTGCGCGACAAGGGCATCGAATGCTTCGTCGGCCATCAGGCCGAAAACCTCGGCGAGGCCGAAGTGGTCGTCGTCTCCACCGCAATCAAGAAATCCAACCCGGAGCTGAAGGCGGCGAGAGAGAAGTTGCTGCCGATCGTGCGGCGCGCCGAAATGCTGGCCGAGCTGATGCGCTTCCGGCAGGCGGTCGCGATCGGCGGCACGCATGGCAAGACGACGACGACTTCGATGGTGGCGACGCTACTCGAAGCCGGCGGGCTCGACCCGACGGTAATCAATGGCGGCATCATCAATGCCTATGGCACCAATGCCCGCATGGGAGACGGCGAATGGATGGTGGTCGAGGCCGACGAGAGCGACGGCACCTTCCTCAAGCTGCCGGCCGAGATTGCCGTCGTCACCAATATCGACCCCGAGCACCTCGACCATTACGGCTCCTTCGACAAAGTGCGCGAAGCGTTTCGTCAGTTCGTCGAGAATGTGCCGTTCTACGGCTTTGGTGTGATGTGCACCGACCACCCCGAGGTGCAGGCGCTGGTCGCCCGCATCGAGGACCGGCGCGTCATCACCTATGGCGAAAATGCGCAGGCCGACGTGCGCTTCACCAATCACCGCATGGACGGCCCGACCTCGGAATTCGACGTGGTGATCCGCGACCGCAAGACGCACGGCCAGATAACGATATCAGGCCTGCGGCTGCCCATGCCCGGGCGCCACAATGTCTCCAATGCGACGGCGGCGATTGCCGTCGCGCATGAGCTCGGCCTTTCGGCTGAGGCAATCAAGAAGGGCCTGTCGTCTTTCGCGGGCGTCAAGCGGCGCTTCACCCATACCGGTTCGTGGAACGGTGTCGATGTGTTCGACGATTACGGTCATCATCCGGTCGAGATCACGGCGGTACTGAAGGCTGCGCGCAGCGCTACCAAGGGTCGCATCATCGCCGTTACCCAACCGCATCGCTTCACCCGGCTGCGCGATCTGTTCGACGAGTTTTCCGTCTGCTTCAACGACGCCGATACGGTAATGGTGGCGCCCGTCTATGCAGCCGGCGAGGAACCGATCGACGGCGTCACGTCCGACGCACTGGTGTCGCGCATCCGCTCCGGCGGCCATCGCGACGCACGCTACATCGAAGGTCCGGCGGCGATTGCGCCGATCGTGCGCGAGGTGGCGAAGCCGGGCGATTTCGTCGTCTTCCTCGGCGCCGGCAACATCACCCAATGGGCCTATGCGCTGCCCAAGGAACTCGGCGGGACCATCTCATGATGCGCGGCCAGGCGTTGATCGAGAAGCTTGGCGACCGGCTTGCCGGACTGCGCGGCCGCATCACGCCCAATGCCGAGATGGACAAGATCACCTGGTTTCGAGCCGGCGGGCTCGCGGACGCATTGTTCCAGCCGGCCGACGAGGACGATCTTGCCACGTTCCTGAAGGCGGTGCCGGAGGAAATTCCGCTGACCATCGTCGGCGTCGGCTCGAACCTGCTTGTCCGTGACGGCGGCATTGCGGGCTTTGTCATCCGGCTTTCGGCCAAAGGCTTTGGCGAGACCGAAGTGATTGCGCCGACCACGATCAAGGCGGGCGCCGCGACACCCGACAAGCGCCTTGCGGCCGTTGCCTACGAGGCCGGCATCGGTGGCTTTCATTTCTACCACGGCATTCCCGGCGCCATTGGCGGAGCGCTGAGGATGAACGCCGGCGCCAATGGCGTCGAGACGCGCGAGCGCGTGGTCGAGGTGCGGGCACTCGACCGCAAGGGCAATGTTCATACGCTGAGCAATGCCGATATGGGCTATGCCTATCGCCATTCAGCGGCGCCGTCCGGGCTGATCTTCACGTCGGCGCTGCTCGAAGGCATTCCTGAGGACAAGGCGGCGATCAAGGCCGCGATGGATGCTGTCCAGAACCATCGCGAGACCGTGCAGCCGATCCGCGAAAAGACCGGTGGCTCTACCTTCAAGAATCCTGAGGGCACCTCGGCCTGGAAGGAGATCGACAAGGCCGGCTGCCGCGGCCTGATGGTTGGTGGGGCGCAGATGTCGCCGATGCATTGCAACTTCATGATCAACACCGGAACCGCCACGGGCTACGAGCTTGAATATCTCGGTGAGACGGTGCGTGCGCGCGTGCTCGAAAGATCAGGCATCCGGCTGCAGTGGGAGATCAAGCGCATCGGTAATTTTCGGCCGGGCCATGCCGTCCAGGAATTTCTCGGGCAGTTGCTTTAGGCAAGCTGACCGCCGTTGCCTTTCGGACTCATGAATTCACATTTTGCTGCCGTTTTTGCGGAAAGTGAATCCATCGGAATCGTAAGCACTTGCCAGCGAATCAACTCTCTGATTCTCTGCCCTGAAGCGTTTCCTGATTTGAGTCGTTTCGACGCGTTACTCGCGTTTCCGTCTGGGGGGCAACCTGCCGGGAGACTCGGACTCAATGTTGCGGAAACACGGGAGCGAAGTTGCTCGGGCGCATTTGAGTGCGCGCGATGCTTTTCGGGGCATGCGCGATGGTGCAGGCCTGCTGTGAGAGGAAATGACGGGGAATGACAAGCAAGCATGTGGCCGTCCTTCTGGGGGGATTCTCGTCCGAGCGGCCCGTGTCCCTGTCGTCGGGTAAAGCCTGCGCCGATGCGCTCGAGGGAGAGGGCTACCAGGTCACCCGCGTCGACGTCTCGCGCGACATCGGCTCGGTGCTCGCCGAGCTCAAGCCTGACGTCGTCTTCAATGCGCTGCACGGCCCCTTCGGCGAGGACGGCACCATCCAGGGCATCCTCGAGTACCTCGCCATTCCGTACACCCATTCCGGCGTGCTTGCCTCGGCGCTTGCGATGAACAAGGAACAGGCCAAGAAGGTCGCGAAGGCGGCCGGCGTTCCGGTGGCGGAGTCGAAGGTGGCCAATCGCTTCGCCATCCAGAACAAGCACCCGATGAAGCCGCCCTATGTCGTCAAGCCGGTCAACGAAGGATCGAGCTTCGGTGTCGTCATCGTGCATGAAGGCCAGTCGCATCCGCCGCAGATCATCGGCTCGTCCGAGTGGAAATATGGCGATACGGTCATGGTCGAGCGTTATGTGCACGGGCGGGAATTGACCTGCGCGGTGATGGGCGATGTGGCGCTCGGTGTCTGCGAGATCATCCCGACCGGCCATTCCTTCTACGACTATGATTCAAAATACGTCGCGGGCGGATCAAAACACGAATGCCCGGCAAAACTTTCACCGAATATTTACCAAAAAATACAGACACTGGCGCTCAAGGCTCATCAAGCCATCGGCTGTCGGGGCGTTTCCCGGTCGGACTTCCGTTATGACGATCGTCACTCCGAAAACGGCGAAATTGTCTGGCTCGAGGTCAACACCCAGCCGGGTATGACGCCGACGTCTTTGGTGCCGGAAATCGCCGCGCAAGCGGGACACTCGTTCGGCGATTTGTTGAGTTGGATGGTGGAGGACGCTTCGTGTCTGCGTTGAAGTGGGGACAGGGCAAGGGGAAGGGCACGGCCGGGCCGGCGCTGTTCGGCATGCCGTTGTCGTTCGACCATTTCGTGCTGCCGCGCCTGCTCCGCCGGCCGGTGCGCGTGCTGGCGCGCCTCGGCGAAGGCGACTTCGAAGCGCCGCCCTATTGCGCTGCCATGCTGTCGGCGGCACTGCTTGTTTCGAGCAGTGCCTATGGCGCCTATCTCGGCGGATATTCCGACGCCATCGTCCAGAGTGTCACCGCCCGCACCGGCTTTGCCGTCGACCAGGTCAAGGTCGTCGGCAACCGCGAAACGTCCGAGATAGATATTCTCGACAGGCTGGAACTCGACGGCTGGACCTCGCTGATCGGCTTCGATGCCGAAGCCGCGCGCGAACGCATCACCACGCTACCCTGGGTCGAAGCCGCGGCAGTGCGCAAGGTCTACCCGCATACGCTGGAAGTGCGCGTCGAGGAGCGCGAGCCGTTCGCGCTGTGGCAGCAAGGCAGCGCGCTTTCGGTCATCGAGAAATCCGGCACCGTCATTGCGCCGTTCTCCGGCGGCAAGCAGATATTGCTGCCGCTGATCATCGGCACCGGCGCACCGGCCAAAGCGCCGGATTTCCTGGCCAAGATCAAGAATTATCCGGAGCTCGCCGCGCGGATCAAGGGCTATATCCGCATCGGCGAACGGCGCTGGGATCTCAAGCTTGAAAACGGCATCACGATCAAGCTCCCCGAAGACGGTGAGGATCAGGCGATTGCCGACCTGGTCAGGATGGATCACGAGAACGGGCTTTTGACGCGCGACATCGCCGCCGTCGACATGCGCCTTTCCGATCGTCTGGTCGTCCAGTTGACGCCGGAAGCGGCGACACAGCGCCAAGCCGCGCTCGACGAAAAGCCCAAGATGCTGAAGCGCAAGCCGGAGACGAAGATATGAGCTGGCTTGGCGGCAATAGCGATGCCTCGTCGCGCCGGTCCGGCATCCTGACGGTGCTGGATGTCGGCTCCAGCAAGGTCTGCTGCGTGGTGGCCAAACTCAAGCCGCGCGACGATGGCAAGCTGCTGCGCGGCCGCTCGCATCGCGTCCAGGTGATCGGCATCGGCCACCAGAAATCGCAAGGCGTGAAATCGGGCGTCGTCATCGATCTCGACCGTGCCGAGCACGCCATCCGTCTTGCCGTCGACGCCGCCGAACGCATGGCGGGACTGACGGTCGATTCGCTGATCGTCAACATGACTGCCGGCCGGCTGAAGAGCGAGGCTTTTTCGGCCACCATCAATCTCGGCGGCCATGAGGCCGACGAGGCCGACATCAAGCGGGTGCTTGCCGCCGGCGCCAAGCAGGCGTTGCGGGCCGAGCGCGAGGTGATCCATTCGCTTCCCGTAGCCTTTTCGCTGGATGCCGAGCGCGGTGTGCGCGATCCGCGCGGCATGGTTGGCGACCAGCTTGGCGTCGACATGCACGTGCTGACAGGCGACGCAGCGCCCTTGCGCAATCTGGAGCTCTGCATCAACCGCTCGCATCTGTCGGTCGAACGCATGGTGGCGACGCCCTATGCCAGTGGGCTTGCTGCGCTGGTCGACGACGAGCTCGAAATGGGCGCGGCCTGCATCGACATGGGCGGCGGCACGGCGACGATCTCGGTGTTTTCGGAAGGCAAGTTCGTCCATGGCGATGCCATCGCGATCGGCGGCAACCACGTCACGCTGGATATGGCCAAGGGCCTGTCGACCTCGCTCGATGCCGCCGAAAGGCTGAAAGTGATGCATGGCTCGGCGCTGCCTGGCAGTGCCGACGACCGCGACCTGGTTTCCATCCATCCGATCGGCGAGGACGGCGAGGTGCCGTTGCAGATCCCGCGCTCGGTGATGACGCGCATCATCCGCGCTCGCATCGACGAGACGCTGGAATTGTTGCGCGACCGGCTGAACAAGTCCGGCTACGGCAATGCCGTCGGCAAGCGTGTGGTGCTGACCGGCGGCGCCAGCCAGCTTGCCGGCCTGCCAGAAGCAGCACGCCGCATTCTCGGCCGCAATGTGCGCATCGGACGCCCGCTTGGCGTGGCAGGCCTGCCCGAGGCGGCCAAGGGGCCGGCTTTTTCGACGCCCGTCGGGCTTCTGATCTACCCGCAGATGGCGAGCTTCGAGAGCCGCCCGGCGAAGGGAATTTCCGGTCTTCGGATGACCGGAACAGGCGGAAAACTGCATCGAATGAGTCAGTGGTTGAGAGACAGTTTTTAATTTGACGGGGACAGCCCCATAGGCGGCCGCGGCGGCGAAGCGGCGGGAAAGGCAAAGGACGAAGACAATGACCATCAATCTGCAGAAGCCGGACATCACCGAGCTCAAGCCGCGCATCACCGTGTTCGGTGTCGGCGGCGGCGGCGGCAATGCCGTCAACAACATGATCACCGCCGGCTTGCGCGGCGTTGAGTTCGTGGTGGCCAACACCGACGCGCAGGCACTGACGATGTCGAAGGCCGAGCGGCTGATCCAGCTCGGCGCGCATGTCACCGAGGGTCTCGGCGCCGGATCGCAGCCTGAAGTCGGGCGCGCGGCGGCGGAGGAATGCATCGACGAGATCATCGATCATCTCTCCAACACGCATATGTGCTTCGTCACTGCCGGCATGGGCGGCGGCACCGGCACCGGGGCGGCTCCCGTCGTTGCCCGCGCTGCCCGCGAAAAGGGTATCCTCACCGTCGGCGTCGTCACCAAGCCGTTCCACTTCGAAGGCCAGCGCCGCATGAAGACGGCCGACATGGGTATCGAGGAACTGCAGAAATGCGTCGATACCCTGATCGTCATTCCCAACCAGAACCTGTTCCGGCTGGCCAATGACAAGACCACCTTCGCCGATGCCTTCGCCATGGCCGACCAGGTGCTCTATTCGGGCGTTGCCTGCATCACCGACCTGATGGTCAAGGAAGGCCTGATCAATCTCGACTTCGCCGACGTCCGCTCGGTCATGCGCGAAATGGGCAAGGCGATGATGGGGACTGGCGAGGCTTCGGGCGAGGGCCGTGCAATGGCCGCGGCGGAAGCCGCCATCGCCAACCCGCTGCTCGACGAGACCTCGATGAAGGGCGCCAAGGGCCTGCTGATCTCGATCACCGGCGGCCGCGACCTGACCCTGTTCGAAGTCGATGAGGCGGCAACCCGCATTCGCGAAGAGGTCGACCAGGATGCCAACATCATTCTCGGCGCCACTTTCGACGAGGAACTCGAAGGCGTTATCCGCGTGTCGGTGGTCGCCACCGGCATCGACAAATCGGCCGCCGAAATCGCTGCCGCGCCGATCGCTATCCGCACGGCTCCGCCGAAGCCGGTCAGCCGCCCGGCGGCTCAGGTCACGGAAATGCGCCCGGCGCCTGTCCAGCAGCCGATCTATGAACCACGTGCTGCCGATCCGGTCGCCGAGGCCATTCAGCTCGCCGAGGCGAATGCGGCAGCGATGGCGCAGGCCCGCCCGGCACCGGTCGCCCATGCGGAAGACTTCCGCCCGCAGAGCAAGATCTTCCAGGCGCCTCCCGCTCAGCCGCAGCCGATGATGCAGCCAGCGGTTCAGCAAGCGATGCAGCCGGCTCCGCATCGTGAAATGCCGCACCCGGTTGCCGCAGCGCCCCAGCGCATGCCGCGGGTCGAGGATTTCCCGCCGCAGGTGAAGGCCGAAGTGGAAGCCAAGGCCCGCCCCGCCGACCACGAGAACAGCGGCCCGATGGGGTTGCTCAAGCGCCTGACCAACGGTCTGACCCGCCGCGAAGAGGAGCCTGCACGGCTGCAGCCGGCGCAGCCGCGCGAACCGAAACTGCGCCAGGCGCCGGCCGAAGTGCGCCGCCTAGCCAGCCAGGATCCGCAGCTTTACGCGCCGCGCCGCGGCCAGCTGGACGAGCAGGGCCGCCTGACGCCGCAGAGCCGGGCTGTCCAGGAAGACGATCAGTTGGAGATTCCCGCCTTTCTGCGCCGACAGGCCAATTGATCTGTTAACGGTTCGTAACAGTTGTTAACAGGCGAGCAGGAGACTGTTCGCCTGTTAACGTTAAAAACGATTTCAGAACAAGGACTTATGAGGCGTTCCCTCTCGGGACCGCAGTTACAAAGAGTAAGAAACCGTGATTTGGAGACTCCCCGCGGGACCATTATCTTCGCCACCGACCAAAGTCGGTTTGCTGGGAGTCTCGGGGAAGTGGCCCTGCCTGCCGATCAATCAAGAGCCGCGCCCTCAGGGCAGACGAAGCGGACCTAGGCAGTACGGGCTATGGGGATTGTTTTGCACGACTATCAGACGACACTTAAATCGCGCGCGACGCTGACTGGCATCGGCGTTCACAGTGGCAATCCGGTCACCGTCCATTTCCTGCCGGCGGATGCCGATACGGGTGTCGTCTTCCAGCTTTCGAATGCAAGCGGAAGCCACGAATTTCGCGCGCTCGTCTCCGAGGTCGGCGCCACCGATCTCTGCACCATGCTTGGCGATCCGCAAGGCGAGCACATTGCCACGGTCGAGCATCTGATGGCGACGCTTTTCGGGCTTGGAATCGACAATCTCGTCATCGAAATCGACGGCCATGAGGTGCCTATCCTCGACGGCAGCGCAGTGATGTTCGTCGAGGCCATTGACCAGGCAGGCATCGAAACGCTGCCGGTCAAGCGCCGCTACATCAGGGTGGTCAAGCCGGTTCGCATCGAGAACGGCGCCTGCTGGGCGGAGTTCAGGCCCTATGACGGCACGCGCTTCGAGATCGAGATCGATTTCGAAAGCCCGGCGATCGGGCGCCAGCTTTTTGCATCCGACATGAACGCCGACATTTTCCGCCGCGACGTCGCGCGGGCCCGCACTTTCGGTTTCATGAAGGACGTCGAGCGGCTGTGGGCGGCCGGCTATGCGCTCGGCTCGTCTTTGGAAAACTCCCTGGTGATCGGCGACGACAACCGCGTGATCAACATGGGAGGCCTGCGCTATCCCAACGAGTTCGCGCGCCACAAGACGATGGATGCGATGGGCGACCTGGCGCTCGCCGGTGCCCGGTTCATCGGCTGCTTCCGCTCCTATCGTGGCGGCCACAGGCTGAACGCAGCTGCGCTGCGCCGTCTCTTGTCCGACCGTTCGGCTTTCGAGATCGTTGAGACGACGCGCCGCGAGCGCGGGCGTACCGCCGAGATGAGCGCCGTCAACGCACCCCTCTACGCACCCTGGATGATCTGATTCTTAAGGTCTTGCGGCTCCCGTTGCGGTCAAGCTGTGTTGCATGGATGCATCACCGGCCGGCCAAATTACACAGCTTTCCAGGTGGCGCCAAACCGCCACAAAAATGTGCGATTGGCCGGGGATAGCGTTGCCGGGCAAGGCAATTATGGTTTATGGCTGCTGCCGTCGACTGAAATGACGCCGAAAGGGCGGAATCCAAACATGTTTTTCAAGCGAGTTGGTCAATCGAAGGCGCTGCGGCGGGCTGTTTTCCTGGCGCTTTCGGTGGTCGTTCCATCGCTGTTTCTGTCGGCCTGCATGTCGTCCGAGAAGGACGTCGATCTGTCGACCTATGTCGATCAGACCGAGCCGGCCGACGTGCTCTACAATCAGGGTCTCGCCAATCTGAATGCCGGGCGACTGCAGGAGGCAAGCCGCAAGTTCGATGCCGTCGACCGCCAGCATCCCTATTCCGAATTCGCCCGCAAATCGATGGTGATGGGTGCCTTTGCCGACTACCGTCAGGGCAATTACGACGAGGCGATCGGTTCGGCCAAGCGCTACCTGACCCTTTATCCGTCGACCGACGATGCAGCCTATGCCCAGTACATTATCGGGCTGAGCTACTACCGTCAGATCAAGGACGTCACCCAGGACCAGAAGGAAGCGCGTCTTACCGTGCAGACGATGCAGGACCTCGTGACGCGCTGGCCCACGTCCGAATATGCCGACGACGCAAAGGAGAAGATCCGCTTCGCCAACGATCAGCTCGCCGGCAAAGAGATGCAGATCGGCCGCTATTATCTCGAGCGCCGCGAATACATCGCGGCCGTCAAACGGTTCCGTAACGTCGTGGAGAACTATTCCAACACACGTCATGTCGAGGAAGCGCTGGCGCGTCTTACCGAGAGCTACTATGCGATGGGGCTGACGTCGGAAGCGCAGACCGCTGCGGCCGTGCTCGGCACCAACTATCCCGATAGCCAGTGGTACAAGGACTCCTACAAGCTCCTGCAGAGTGGTGGGCTCGAGCCGCGCGAGAATGCCGGATCGTGGATCTCCAAGGCCGGGAAGCTGATCACCGGCGCCTGAGCGGCGCGTCCCCATGCTCTCCAGACTGTCGATCCGCGATATCGTTCTGATCGAGAAGCTGGACATCGACTTCTCGTCCGGCCTTTCGGTCCTTACCGGCGAAACCGGCGCCGGAAAGTCCATCCTGCTCGACGCTTTGTCACTGGCGCTTGGCGCCCGCGGCGACGCTTCGCTGGTGCGGCATGGCGCGGCACAAGGCCAGATCATCGCCGTGTTCGACGTGCCGCGCAACCACGCGGCTCGCATGCTGCTTGCCGAGAATGCCATCGAGGACGACGGCGACATCATCCTGCGCCGCGTCCAGACGGCTGACGGCCGCACGCGCGTGTTCGTCAACGACCAGCCGTCCAGCGTGACGCTGATGCGCGACATCGGCCGTGCGCTGGTCGAGATCCACGGCCAGCACGACGAGCGCGCTTTGGTCGATCCCGGCGCCCATCGCGAGTTGCTCGACAGTTTCGGCGGCCATCTCGGCGCTGCTCGGGCAACCGGCGAGGCGTGGCGGCATTGGCGTACCTGCGAGCAGGAATTTTCACGGCACCGGGCCAAAGTCGAGGCAGCTGCCCGTGAGGCCGATTATCTGCGTGCAGCGGTCGCCGAATTGACCAGGCTCGATCCGCAACCGGGCGAAGAGACCGAGCTGGCCGAACTGCGCGCCGCGATGATGCGAGCGGAAAAGATCGCCTCGGAAATCCACGACGCCCAGGATGTGCTCTCGGGCCCGTCCTCGCCCTTGCCGCAGTTGGCCAGCCTGCTCAGGCGACTGCAGCGCAAGGTGACGGAAGCGCCCGGCTTGCTCGAGGACGTCGTCAAATCGCTCGACGAAGCGATGCTGTCGCTCGACGCGGCGCAGTCGGGCGTCGAAGCCGCACTGCGCGCCACCGAACATGATCCGCAGCGGCTGGAGAAAGCCGAGGAGCGGCTGTTTTCGCTGCGTGCCGCCTCGCGCAAGCACAGCGTCGCCGTCGACGACCTGGCGCAATTGCGTGACACCATGGCGGCCGATCTTGCCGATCTCGACGCCGGCGAGGAGCGCCTGCAGGCGCTGGAGAAACAGGCTGCGGCGGCGCGCCAGGCCTATGACACTACGGCGGCCCAGCTGTCGTCGCTTCGCCATGCGGCGGCCGTCGGGCTGACCAAGGCGGTAATGGCCGAACTGCCGGCGCTGAAGCTCGAACGGGCCGAATTCATCGTCGAGATCGCAAGCGATGCCGAGAGCCGCATGGAAGAAGGCATCGACCAGGTCGAGTTCTGGGTGCGCACCAATCCCGGCACCAGGCCCGGCCCAATGATGAAAGTCGCTTCCGGCGGCGAGCTTTCGCGCTTCCTGCTGGCGTTGAAGGTAGCACTCGCTGACCGGGGCTCGGCGCCGACCTTGGTCTTCGACGAAATCGACACCGGCGTCGGCGGTGCGGTTGCCGACGCCATCGGCCAGCGGCTGGCGCGGCTGGCAAAACGCGTGCAGGTGCTTTCGGTCACGCATGCACCACAAGTGGCGGCGCGCGCGGCGACGCATTTCCTGATCTCCAAATCAGGCGGGGCCGACCGGGTCTCGACCGGCATCGCCGAGATGGACCGGGCGGCGCGGCAGGAAGAGATCGCACGCATGCTCGCCGGTGCCACCATCACCGACGAGGCGCGCGCGGCGGCCGAGCGGCTGCTACGGGAGAACACCGCGGCAGCCTAGAGCGTTTCATCGTTTCACGGAAACGCCGAACCGCTCTACCTCTTTGTTTGCGCAATTCCGGACGGAAACCGTTTCACACTTTTTCCTGGAATTGCTCCAGGCGAGTTCGTTTCCGGCGCTCGCGACCTGAGTCAGGGTCTGGCGCCATCCTGCTGTTCAGGAATGATTTTCCGTGCCTGGTCTCTCCCTCGTGAGAGAATCCTGTTCTATTGTGTCGCGCCACCGTGGAGGGAGCAGTGCATGGACGAAAAACCAGTCGAGTCGCTCAGCGAAAGCGAGGCGGCAAGCGAGTTGAAGCGGTTGGCGCAGGAGATCGCCGAGCACGACCGGCGCTACCATGGCGAGGACGCGCCGATAATCACGGATGCGGAATATGACGCGCTGACCCGGCGCAACCTCGCCATCGAGCAGCAGTTCCCGCATCTTGTGCGTGAGGATTCGCCCTCACGCAGGGTCGGCGCCCCGCCGGCCGAAGGTTTTGCCAAGGTGCGCCACGCGGTGCCGATGCTCAGCCTTGCCAAGGCCTATACCGACCAGGACGTCGCGGACTTCATAGAACGGGGCCGGCGATTCTTTGACCGCGACAAGGATCTGAACATCGCCTTCACGGCGGAGCCGAAGATCGACGGGCTATCGGCTTCCCTGCGGTATGAAGGCGGTGTGTTCGTGCAGGGAGCAACGCGCGGCGACGGCGTCGTCGGCGAGGACATCACCGCCAATATCAAGACCATCGCCGATATTCCCAAGACCTTGAAGGGATCGGACTGGCCCGAGGTCATCGAAATACGCGGTGAGGTCTATATGACCTACGCGGAATTCGAGGCGCTGAAGCAACGTTCGGCGGCGATAGGCGGCCAGGATTACGTCAATCCGCGTAACACGGCGGCCGGGTCGCTCCGCCAAAAGGACCCGTTAGTTACCGCCAGCCGCAACCTTAAATTCTTTGCTTACGCCTGGGGCTATACTTCAAAGGATCCAGCTCCGACCCAATACGATTCCGTGCAAAAATTCGCGGAGTGGGGATTCAAGGTCAGCCCGCTGATGGTCCGGGCAAGATCGGTCGAGGAACTGGTCGCGCACTATCACCTAATCGAGACCCAGCGCTCATCGCTGGGCTACGACATCGACGGCGTCGTCTACAAGGTCGACCAGCTGGAATTGCAGCGCAGATGGGGTTTCGTCACTGGCGAACCACGCTGGGCCATTGCCCACAAATTTCCAGCCGAACAGGCGATGACAACCGTGCTCAGGATCGACATTCAGGTGGGCCGTACCGGTACGCTGGCGCCCGTTGCCCGGCTTGCACCCGTCACGGTCGGCGGCGTCGTGGTCGAAAATGTCACGCTTCACAACGAAGATTACATCAAGGGTCTGGACAGCAACGGCCAGCCGATCCGCGACGGCTATGACGTGCGTATCGGCGACACGGTGGTCATCCAGCGGGCAGGGGACGTCATTCCGCAAATCGTGAGTGTCGTCGCCGACAAGCGGCCGACTGATGCCGTGCTCTACGAATTCCCGCACAGATGTCCGATCTGCGGCTCGCCCGCAACGCGCGAGATCAACGAGAAGACCGGCAAGGAGGATTCCCGCCGACGGTGCACCGGCGAGCTGATCTGCCCCGCGCAGGCCGTGGAAGGATTACGCCACTTTGTGTCGCGCGGCGCCATGGATATCGAAGGCCTGGGGGCTGAAAACATAGACCTGTTCTTCAATGCCGGGTTGGTCAAGACTGCCGCCGATATCTTCACCCTCCGGGACCGCCGTCCCGCCGTCACCAAGGCGCTGGCGGAGCGACGGGAGGAGCAGGCCAGGCAGCGCGACGCCGCATCGGGCAAAACGCGCAAGAATGTACGCAGCGTCGAGGAACGCAACTATGACGGCCTCGACAAGCTCTTCGCTGCCATCGACGCCCGCCGCGAACCCGAACTTGATCGCTTCATCTTTGCGCTGGGCATCCGCCATATCGGCGAAACGACGGCCGTTGTGCTCGCCCGAACCTTCTCGACGATCGAGGAGTTGATCCGCATTGGCAAGGAGACAGCAGCGGCAGCCGATCCACACACCGTTTTTCCTTCGATCAACGGCATCGGCGATACGGTGATAGGCGCCCTTCGCGATTTCTTCGGCAATGAACGCAACGACGCCGTACTTGAAGCGCTGCTCACACAGGTCCACCCGAAGCCGTACATTGTGAACGTCTCAGCCGATAGTGCGGTCGCCGGCAAGACAATCGTGTTTACAGGCACGCTGGAAAAGATGACGCGCCCGGAGGCCAAGGCGATGGCCGAACGTCTCGGCGCGAAGGTCGCCGGCTCGGTTTCCGCGAAGACCGATCTTCTGGTGGCAGGGCCAGGCGCCGGTTCCAAGCTGAAGGATGCGACCAAATTCGGCATCGAGGTGATCGACGAGGACACCTGGCTGCAGCGGATTGGCAAGGGCGGGTGATGGCGGCTGCGTTCAACGGTTTTGGGCAAAAGGCCATTCCCTTCCTCAAGGCGCTGGATTTTCATCAGAGCCGGGAGTGGTTTTTAGAGAACCGCGACCTTTTCGAACGCGACCTGCGCGATCCCTTCGGCGATCTGGTCGAGACGCTCTCCGAGCGCTTCACGGCCGCGGGGCTCGGCCTGCGCGGCGACCGCAAGAAGTCGCTGTTCCGGATTAATCGCGACGTGCGTTTCGCCAAGGACAAACGGCCTTATAACCGGCATTTGTCGGCGATCCTTTCGCCTGACGGCACCAAGATGGAACAGGGCGTGTTTTACGTCCATATCGGGCTGGAGCGCTGCTTTGCCGCCGTTGCCTGGTGGCAGCCTGGACCGGAGCTATTGCTGGCGCTGCGCAACGCGATCGCGAAGCGGCCCGCTGAATTCCGTACCCTCGTTGCGGCGCTGAAGAAGAACGGCCTCGAATTCGACCCGGACGGCTGCATGAAGCGCACGCCGCGCGGCTTCGAGCATATCGCCGAGCCCGATCTCGCTGCCGCGATCCGCAACCGGCATTTTGCCGTCCGGCACGCAATCGAGCCGGCGGATATCTACGGAGCTGGATTGGTCGACGAACTCGTCGACTTCGTCATGCGGGCAAAACCGCTGCTTGACTGGGGCAGGGCGATCGAAGGCAAGGCTTCGCCGCGCTAGGCACGGAAGCGCGTTTGCGCGACCTTCAGCTGTCATTTCCGCTGATCGTTTGCCTCAAGCGAATTGGTGTGACAAGCCGCGCCGCCCTCCCTACATAGGCGCTTCCCGAGGAGCGGTCGATGTCGGCGGAAGCAATCTCCGAAAACAGTGCGAAAAGCGATTTCTGGGACGGCGTGCGGCTCAGCATGCCCGTCGTGGTGGCGTCGGCGCCGTTTGCGTTGCTGTTCGGGGCGCTCGCGGTCGACAACGGGTTTTCCGTGCTCGAAGCGTTCCTGATGAGCGCAACGGTGTTCGGCGGCGCCAGCCAGATGGTCGGCATCGAGCTGTTCGGCCAGCATGTCGCGCCGTGGCTGATCGTGCTGTCGATCTTCGCGGTGAATTTTCGCCATGTGCTCTATTCGGCTGGCATCGGCCGGCGCATTGCGCATTGGCCACTGGTGCAGCAGGCGATAGGCTATTTTGTGCTGACCGATCCGCAGTTCGCGGTGGCCGAGCGCAAGGCTGAGGCCGGCGAGACCGTCGGGTTCACCTGGTATATGGGGCTTGGGCTGCCGGTCTATTTGTTCTGGATCATCGAAAGCGCGCTCGGCGCGATGTTCGGCAAGCTTATTCCCGACACCGATGCGTTGGGCATCGATTTCCTGCTGCCGATCTATTTTCTCGGCCTGGTCATGAGCTTCCGCAAGCGGCCTCTGTGGCTGCCGGTGGTCGTCGCCAGCGCTGCCGCCTCCATCATTGCATACAAAACGGTCGGCTCGCCCTGGCATGTCTCCATAGGTGCGCTGGCGGGCGTGCTGCTCGCCGTCATCCTGCCGCCCCGCCACAGCGGCGTGGAGGCACGGCCATGAGCACGACCTTGTGGATCATCATCGCCGCTTCGATCGCGACCTATCTGACCCGCATCGGCGGTCATCTGGTGATCTCCCGCTTCGATCATATCCATCCGCGCGTCGAAGCCGGGCTCAGCGCCGTGCCGGCGGCGGTGCTGACCACGCTGGTGGCGCCGGCGGCGCTCAGCGCCGGGCCGGCGGAATGGGCAGCCCTGATCGTTGCCGGCCTTGTCTCACTGCGCGGCGGCCTGATGGCGATGTTCCTGGCGGGTGCTGCCGTGCTGATCCTCTCGCGGCAGCTCGTCGGCTGATCGACTTTTGCCTTGACGGCGAGATCACACATGCGCCTTGCCGCAGCGACTATTACCGCGCCGACCCGCGACAGGCTCAGCCGGATCGCCTCCGCTCTCTCCTGGTGGGCGCCACGCACGGCGTCGCTATAGAGCGCTTCGCGCTGCTTCGGCGTCAATGCGCTTAGATCGATCGGCTGGATGCCGAAGGGCTCACGCGACATTTCCATCTCCCCTGGTTTGCCGTGTTGATCGGCAGCTACACCGGCGATTTACGGGAAAGGCATAATCAGTTAAAATGAATAATTAAGATCGTTATGTTCTCCAGGAGAGATGTATGGATTTGGCCGATCTGCGCATCTTCCGCACGGTGGTGCGCGAGGGCGGAATCACCAGGGCGGCGGAAAAACTGTTTCGCGTGCAGTCGAACGTGACCACACGCATCCGGCAGCTCGAGGAGGATCTCGGCGTGCAGCTGTTTATCCGGGAGGGCAAGCGCCTGCACGTATCACCGGCCGGTCACAGATTGGTCGGCTATGCGGATCGGCTGCTGGCGCTTGCGGAGGAGGCGCGAACGGCGATGCTCGATCCACACCCGCGCGGCACTCTTCGCCTAGGTGCTATGGAGAGCACCGCCGCGGCACGGCTTCCAAGTCTGCTCGCCGAATACCATGCACGGCATCCCGAAGTGGAAATCCAGTTGCGCACCGGCAATCCGCAGGTTCTCGCGACCGCCATGCTTGCCGGTGAGCTCGATGCAGCGTTCGCCGCCGAGCCGATCGCTGACGTTCCGTTCGAAAAGCTGCCCGCATTCCACGAGCAGCTGGTCATTGTCTCGGCGGCATCGCGCGTTTCGGTCGAAGACCACCTGGACATGCCCAAAACCATGATAGCCTTCGAGCACGGCTGTCCGCACCGCAAGCGGCTGGAACAATGGTATGCGCGCAGAGGGTTCATGGCCGAGAAAACCATCGAGCTTGGTTCATACCATGCCATCCTTGGTTGCGTGGTGGCTGGCATGGGCATAGCGCTGATGCCGAAAAGCGTGCTTTCGGGTTTCCCGGAAAGCCGCTGGCTAAAGCTGCACGAACTGCCCTCTGACGAAGACAACGCCGTCACGGTGTTGTTCTGGCGCAAGGGAGCCGGTTCTCCCAACGTCACCGCTTTGCAGGGACTGCTTGCGGAGCAAAGCCTGTCAACCGGCGTTGCCGCCGCGGCTATTGCTTGAAGTCGTGCGGCAGCGGCGCGGTTGCCTTTTCCAGCCAGGCCAGCGTTTCGCCGGCGAGCATCGGTCCGATCTCGGCCAGTACGCGCGCATGGTATTCGTCAAGCCAATGCAACTCGTCGCGGGTTAAAAGGTCCGATCGGACCAGCCGCTTGTCGATCGGCGCCAGCGTCAGTGTCTCGAAGCCGTGCATGGCGATGTCGCCGCCCTCGATTGCCTCGGCCGGTGTCACCAGAATCAAGTTCTCGATGCGGATGCCGTAGGAACCTTCCTTGTAATAGCCGGGCTCGTCGGAGACGATCATGCCGGCCAGCAGCTTTTCGGTACCGGTCTTGGCGATACGCTGCGGGCCCTCATGCACGGCAAGATAGGAGCCGACACCGTGCCCGGTGCCATGGGCGAAATCGCAGCCGTGTCTCCATAGCGCCAGGCGCGCCACTGCATCGATTTCGGAGCCGCGCGTGCCCTGGGGGAAGCGCAGCATGGAGATGCCGATCATGCCTTTCAGCACCAGCGTGAAGCGTTCGCGCATCTCTTCCGTTGGCGTGCCGATCGGCACGGTGCGGGTAATGTCGGTGGTGCCGTCCTGGTACTGCCCGCCGGAATCGAGCAGGAACAGCTCGCCATCCCCCAGCTTGCGATTGGTGGCGCGGGAGACGCGGTAGTGCATGATGGCGCCGTTAGGACCAGCGCCGGAGATGGTATCGAACGATACGTCGCGCAGCGGCATCTGCGTTTCTTCGCCGGTCTGGCGGCGCGTCTCCTCAAGCCTGGTGACAACGGCGATTTCGTCGAGCGTGCCGGGCTTCTGGCGGTCGAGCCAGCACAGCAGCTTGGCGACCGCGGCGCCGTCGCGGCGATGTGCGGCGCGTGCGCCGGCGATCTCAGCTTTGTTCTTTGTTGCGCGTGGAATGCGGGCCGGATCGGGCACGGCAATGACGGTGCCGCCATTATCCTCGACCAGCATCCTGAGCTTGTCCGCCGCTAGAACCGGGTCCAGCGCGATTTTTGCACCGCTCTTGGCCTGGGTGACGATTGCCGTTTCGAATTCACCTGGGTCGTGCAATTCGGCGAGCTGCGTCAGGTAGGCCGCGACAGTGCGCGAAAACTTGCGCTGGTCCATGAAAAGCAGATGCGAGCCGTCGGCGGCCAGCACGGCAAAGCCGAGCGCCAGCGGTGTGTGCGGTACGTCGCCGCCACGGATGTCGAACGCCCAGGCAATGGAGGAGGGGTCGGTCAGCACGGCATGGGTGGCGCCGTCCTTCTCGATGGCTGCCGCGAGCCGCACCAGCTTGTCCTTGGCCAGTTCGCCGGCAAAGCCGATCGGGTGGATCTCGACCGGCGCCAATGGCGGCCCGGGCTGATCTTGCCAGACGGCGTCGATAGGATTTTGTTCGAGCGGCACCAAGGTCGCGCCGGACTTCTCGGCCGAGGCTTTCAGCGCCTTTACGTCACTGATCGTATGGAGCCACGGATCGAAGCCCAACCGCACGCCCTTGCCGAGATTGTCCTTGATCCAGCTGGCCGGCGGGTTGTCGACAAGGCTCTCGATCGAAAAGATGTCGAGATCGACCTCCTGGCGCACCTGCAGCGTGTAGCGCCCGTCGACAAACATGACGGCGCGCTCGCCAAGCACAATGGCGACTCCGGCCGAGCCGCTGAAGCCGGTCAGCCATTTCAGCCGTGCCGAGCGATCGGCGACATATTCGCCCTGGTGCTCGTCGGCACGGGGCACAATGAAGCCATCCAGCCCGTTCGCCGCCAACCATTGGCGCAGCATTGCCACGCGCGGCTTGCCAACGGCCGGATCGCCGGCGGAATCGAAGGTCTGGAACATGTAGGCTCTCCTCGAATGCTGGCGCGACCGTAGCGCATGACCTCGAAAATCGGAATCGATTTTCGGAACGATCATTCCCGGTTGCTGCGTGTCTCTTTGCGCATGGAGGCCATGCAGAATCGGCGATTTCAAAAAGCGTCAGCAAGGCTTACCTTCTTCACGTGGAGGAAAGAGTCCTATTGCCCTGCAAAGGAGACCGTCATGTCCACGATTTCACCTAGACGCGGATTTTTCAGAAACGCTGTGAAAGCGCTGATCGAAGCTCGCCAGCGCGAAGCGAGCCGGTATGTGAGCGGCGTTCTGCTTGGCTTTGACGACGAAACGCTGAAAGCTCACGGCTACGATCGCGAACAGCTGAAGAAAGCGGCGAACTCGCGCTAGCTAGTTTCCGTCCACAAACGTCAAACTGTTGATTTTATTGCCTAAATCGTGACTTTGCGCGGGCAAGGCCCGGCGGTTTCAGGTA